>NBMI01000053.1 GCA_002085445.1 Candidatus Parabeggiatoa sp. nov. 2 | reverse complement strand
GCTTGATGCTTCTTTTTTCGCCTATTAAGCTTCTTTCGGCCAAGATTGTTTTTCCGTATTCTTTTAGCTTTTTTAGGATTCTTTTGTTCAACTTGATCCAAAACCGCTTTTATCTTATTGCGCCTTTGGTATTTTTTCTTTAGATAATCAGATTCTTTTGATAAGATTTCACCTAAATTTTTACCATAAAAATCACCTTCAGAATCAACAAAAGCTTCGGTATAACCTTTATCTATACCAATTTCTTTAGAACCACAAGCACGCTCATCAGTATTGTCTATCGTGTAATGAATTTCAACTTTGCCTTCTCGCAGAATTAACCTAATTTGTCCCGTTATGGAGTAATTAGTTCCTACAGGAATAGCAAGGAGCGATCCTCTTTTTAAGCTAATGACTTCAATATAATTTTTACCATTATGCGAAAAACACTTATAACTGCCAGGTTCTAAAACAATTTGATTAAAAGTCTGGTTTTTTCCATGTTTCCAATATTTACGCATGAGACGGCGCAAATACGAATCATTCACCCAAACAGAATCATTTTTTAGCTTTTTAAATAATTCCTGACGTTTATCCTTCTCGTCCACATTTCTGAAAATATGACGAATAACTTTTTCTTTGGCTGCTTCACGATTAGCTTTTATATCATCCAAACTATCAGATAACGTGGTTCGCCATATCCTTTGTGGTAATATCGATACATGTTCATCAGCAATCCATACCAAACGCACCGGGCGAAATTTTGCACCAAGTCCACCAATAGAACCGTAGTTGCGCCAGACTTCTGTACGAATAGACCCGCATAGTTTAGCTATTTCATTTAGCGCATCGTATTTAGCTTGGTTTAGTTCATCACTGTACGCAATTCTAGTGACCTTTTTAGCTTTTTTCATCTTTAACCTCACTTTTAATCATTTTCTGGTATTTACGCAAACCTTATGTCCGACAAGAAAAGGTATTCGAGGCAAAAGTTTTTCATGAAAAACTTTTGCCTCGAATGGATAATAGCCATTAAATCTTCTACCATTTATTTTTCAGGTTCTTGGTTTGCAATAATAATTTCACAATGATTTTGTTTTTAAGATAATCTATCAGGTCAAAACCAAAACGCGCCAATCGATCTTTATGTGCAATATAAATATGCGATATTTTACCTTGTAATTGGAAGTGATTTTGGCTCAAGAATTTTGGACTAAAAAAATTCATCCCACCAGCGATCTCAGTTACCCATTTTACAACTGCAACTCCACGATTTAGGCAAAATGATCGCATAGCATCTAGTTGAGATTCTAAGTCTTTTTGCGGTTTTCTTGAAGAAACCCGGCAAGAAACAACGACTTTTTTGCCAAAGGCGTTCGCGTAGTTGTAAAACCTTGCGAACATCGGAATCATCATAATATCTTTGATCGGAGATGGTACGCTTTGCCACAAAACGTCCCTCGTTATCCCATCGTCGTAATGTGCTAGTAGAACGCCCAACCAATGCACGCAAACTCATGTAATTTATATTTCTTACTCATATAACCCTACATAGGTATTAGTAGATAAGAAATCAAGTGCTAGACGCTGCACCCTTGGCTACAGCAATACTGACTTAGACAATGCTGATGCTCTTAATGCTGATGGTAGGATATATTTCACACTGAGCAAATCGTTTTAGAAACCTCCGAAGTGGAGTCCAAACTTTAGTTTGGCAGGACTCCAAACTTTAGTTTGGCAGGCAGGAGTCCAAACTTTAGTTTGGCAGGGTAAAAAAAACGCAAAATTCAAATTTAACAAACGTCCAAAGCTAAAGCTTTGGACTCCAACGCGACGACGTCCAAAGCTAAGAACGTGTTTCAAAACTCGACTTAACTCATTGTCTTATAAGCAATCGACTATTTTATAAGTGATTGATTCTTGGACTTTTCAAACACGCTCTTAGCAACAGACATCTTAAAAACCATTTCCTCTGGCGGCAAACAGCTTTTGTCATCGCAAGCCTGAAATGTCAGTCTGACTGGCACAAGATTTTTTGAGGTTCCCTCCTTTCGCAAAGGGGAGTTAGAGGAGATTTGAGGGTTAGGAGGAATTTGCAATTTGCCATGCAAGCGAACAGTGCCCTCATAAAGTGCCAACGTGCTTTGTTTCCATGAGAGGCGTTGATATTTGGGGTTTGGGTAATATATCGGGCCGAGTTGCCATTGTGACTCTTCAAGGCTGACGACGGTGGCAATCAGGTTTTTTTGCAGCGGCGGTAGTCAGTCTTGCTGTCGCTTTCACCGCGCCGCGTGCGCCATAGCGTCGCATTCCTATTTCGCCGTGAAGTAGTTCGTCAGCCGCGAGTAACATATAGGCGTAACGGCCGGGTTGTTTTGCAATCGCGTCTGCAAAGGCGTTGAGGGTGGCATTGGCTTTGTCACGATAACGTTCAATGCCGGTGCGGACGGCTAACATGGCTAACACGCGCACCGCGACGGCATTAGCGGATGGGATAGCTCTATCGGTGGGGCTTTTGGGGCGAGCCATGAGTAGGGTGTCGTCCTTTCTATTCATAAAAAAGCCGCCTTGCGCGTTGTCCCAAAAGTGTGTCAACATGCCTTCGGCTATTTCTCTGGCGCGTTCTAGCCAAACGCTTTCGCCGCTGGCATCATATAATTTAATCAGTGCTTCTGCAAAGTAGGCATAATCTTCTTGTTGAGCCTCGATAGAGGCGCTGCCATGCAGCGATACGCGCCATAATTCGCCATGCCCTTTTTTGAGTGTTGACCAAATAAAGGTTGCGCCGCGTTGCGCTGCTGTTAAATAACGGCTATCTTTTAAAATATCGGCCGCCATAGCCAGTGTAGTAATCATCATGCCATTCCAAGCAGTGATGATTTTGTCGTCACGTAAAGGCGCTTCGCGCTTGTCTCTGGCGCGGCGCAGTCGTTCACGAATGAAATTTACCTTTTTAATCAGTTGTGGTAATGGGATGGCGTGTTGTTTGGCATACGTCTCCAAAGACATCGGCAGGTGGAGGATATTTTTACCTTCAAAATTGCCATACGCCGTTACATCATAAAGACTGAGTGCGAGTTCGGCGTGTGCGTTATCAAGCACGGCGCGTATTTGTGTTGGTGTCCAGACAAAAAATAGGCCTTCTTCACCTTCGCTATCGGCATCGGTTGCTGAATAGAAGCCGTCCGGCGGGGCCGTCATTTCTCGTAGCACATAGTCTAGTGTTTGTCGGGCAACGCTGGCATAGACGGGCTTGCCCGTCTGTTGATAAGCGAGCAAATAGGCTCTTGCAAGATGCGCTTGATTATAAAGCATTTTTTCAAAATGAGGGACGAGCCATTGATCATCGGTTGAGTAGCGATGAAAGCCACCGCCTATTTGATCATAAATACCGCCTTGTGCCATTTCCGTCAGGCTTTTTTCGGCCGCGGCGAGGGCCGATTTGTTGCCGCGATGGGCCGTTTCCAATAAGAGTAGCAGCCAATTTTCGCTGGGAAATTTGGGTGCCTGACCAAATCCGCCCTGAAAGTTGTCGTGTCTTGCTAAGATATAAGTTACCGCTTGCTGGATGGCATTGTCGCCCAGTTGGCGAGCTTTGCCGCTGGCGGCCGTTACTTGGTTCACTACCGCGGCAATGTAGTTGGCTTGCGCGCTGAGTTTGGGGCGCTTTTGTTGCCATAACTGGGCGACTTGTTGCAGCAGACGTGTGAACGTGTGGGGCCTAAAATAGGTGCCGCCCCAAAATGGTTTACCGTCGGGTGTCAAAAAACTGGACATCGGCCAACCTCCGCGCCCCGCTATCATCATCACGGCCGTCATATAAACTTCATCGACTTGAGGCCGTCGTTCTCGATCCACTTTGATAGACACAAAATGTTCATTCATCAGGCGAGCGATGGCGATGTTGTCAAAGCTTTCCCGTTCCATGACGTGACACCAGTGACAAGTGGAATAGCCAATGGACAGGAAAATCGGTTTATTTTCCCGCTTGGCTTTTTCAAAGGCTTCGTTTCCCCAAGGATACCAATTGACTGGGTTGTGTGCGTGTTGTAGGAGATAAGGGGAGTCTTCTAAAATAAGCCGATTGGTGAATTTCGGTTGGCCGTTACTGAAAAGATGCTCGGTTCTGGGCTGGTAGTTTGGGCTTTTCGCGGCGAGTGCCGCTTGGAGCGAAGAGCGTAGTGTTTTTGAGTAAGGAGTGGCCCCAGGCAAGGCTTCATCACCTTGCGCGTGTGGCACGAATAACATAAAACTGAGTATTATCAATAATCTAGCAAAGCGAGAGGGTGCCCTTTTGATGAGGAGAGGGGTGTTAGAATTTTTCATGGGCGATTTCCATCCAATTGGCGTGGAGAGAAGGGGGGGGTATATAATTGTGAATTGTGAATTGTGAATTGTGAATTGTGAATTGTGAATTGTGAATTGTGACGTTAACGAACCGAAGGGAAGCCTTGCTAATTGTGAACCTTCGGGAAGCCTTGCTTATTTATTTAGTGAGCTTCTCAATACTTAAGCCAAGCAATTTTCACCCTTTTGAAGTACGTTCCGTATCTCAATACACCGTTGTCAATGCAGTATGATAACTGATAACTAATAACTGATAGTTGATAAGGATCGAAGAAAAATTAACTTCCCCCTTGACTCAATGCCATATCGTAACGCCTTAGAATAAATTCTAAGGCTTAAAGCTAAAGTACCCTAAAGGGCACTATTAGTAGGCTTTAGCCTCCTGTCGCGAAACGTAAGAATTTATTCTGAGGCTGAAGCTTAACTTAATGGCATTGCCCCCTTGACTGGGTTTAGTGCCCTTTAGGGTACTTGAGCTTTTAGCGGAAGTTATTTTTTAGCAGATCCTAACTGTCGTGAGGAATTTGGGGATAAAAAAAACCCGTTAATTTTTTGTAAAATTAACGGGGTTTGTGGTTATGTCACGTTAAGCGGCGGCGGCGACAGCCTCTTCTTCCTCTACTTTAGGTTTAGAGAATTTCTTCGCCAAGAAATAGACACCCGTGCCAACTAAGGCACCACCAATAATCGCAACGCCAACCGGGTGAGCGATAAGGAAAGGTTTGAGAGAGCCAGCCCACAAACCTGAATGTGTTACAGTCGTTGCGACTTCAGTTTCACCTGCCATTGCGTATCTCCTCTTTAATTAGACAAAAAAAAATTAATCGACATAAATGAAAGTGTATAGTACAGCGTTTGAAGAATCAAGCCAAAGGCAAAAATTTTTTCACCTTTAGCTCGCCCTAAATAAAAAATACTTTAGTAATTAGCTTATGAAGCCGGTAAAAATAAAGATTTTAACTTTTTGGCTGACGCATGTCAGTCGCTAAAGCGACTACTACAAACAATTTCGCCTTTAGCTCGCCCTAAATAAAAAATACTTTAGTAATTAGCTTATGAAGCCGGTAAAAATAAAGATTTTAACTTTTTGACTGACGCATGTAAGTCGCTAAAGCGACTACTACAAATAATTTTAACATTTTTTGCTTTAGCTTTGAAGTCGCTAAAGCGACTACTACAAACAATTTTAACTTTTTGGCTGACGCATGTAAGTCGCTAAAGCGACTACTACAAACAAGCGACTACTACAAACAAGCGACTACTACAAACAAGCGGTGAGCGGGGATTGTTGAGTGTGGCTTTTCCACCCGACTATTCCAATAAAAACTTATGCTATTTTTATGCCAACTACACAAATAATGACGGTAATACGGTGATAGCCCGTTTTCATTTCAGCCGCGATGATCCCAATCAGGCCGATCCTAATAGTGAAGAGATTTTGTTGACCATTGACCAACCGATTCATTTCTATTAACAAAAGTTAACAATAGCACTCCATCGATAGGGTGAATCTACCACTGAGTACCGAAAATGGGAGATAGCCGCTTTATACATTCTGAATTTGCTTGGGGAAACGCTTAGCAAATAGATTGAGACTTGCGGTAAAACCCGTACAACATTAGGCTTGTCCCTAAATAAACGTAACCCATTTCCCTTATCTAAGACTTAGATAATAAAAATCAAGGATTTAGCTTCACCTACACCTGAAATGAACGTATAGCAACCAGATACCTGCTTTAGAACGAAAGGCACTTTAAAGAACCTTCCCCTAAATGTCAATAATTTTTTTTCTCTAGGGAGTATCAAGCGATTAATCGCGTCGATTTATTATTAAAAGTTTAACTTTTAAAAAATCCTATGTCTTTGAGACTTCGGATTTTTAGCACTGAAGACAAGTTCAAATGTTTTTAAAAAATCCGATGTCTTTGAGACATCGGATTTTTAGCACTTTTACGAAAGAGTGGTATTTTGCTGGTGTTGTCATTGATAAGCTGCCTAGCGGCGGCGTACCAATCACCCTCCGGAAAAAAGCTAGAAAAGGCCATCGGTGTCTCCAACGCGGATATCGAACAATCGGCGGGTGCTACAGGAGTCCAAACTTTAGTTTGGCAGTCAGGAGTCCAAACTAACGTTTGGCAGTGCCAAGCTAAAACTGACCTACTTCTGTTACCCGTCAATAGAACATTGACAGAGTACTAATGCGAATTAAGGGTTGAATTGAATTATAAAAAATCAATGAATGACTTATAAAATGTCTTGATTGAAAGTTATTTTATAAGGTTTCTCCGATCATCGATCTGACATCTTTGTTCATTTTCATGACCGCACGAGATATTCGCATTATGTGTACTTACTACTTAATAAGAATAGAGCGAAATGGGGGCCAGCCTCAAATTTGAAAGGTTTCAAATGACAATCTGGCCCTCAATCAAAAGGGCTTTTTGAGAGAAAGTTGGAAAGAGAAGTCAATGCCATCGAAGTCGCCGTTTTTTAAAAACACACAGCGACGGTTTGAACGTCGGAGCAAACTTTTCAGCACAGAGCCAATAAGAATAGAGCGAAATGGGGGCCAGCCTCAAATTTGAAAGGTTTCAAATGACAACATGGCCCTCAATCAAAAGGGCTTTTTGAGAGAAAGTCGAAGTCGCCGTTTTTAAAAAAAACACCGCGACGGTTTGAATATCGAAGCAAACTTTTCGGCACAGAGCCAATAAGAATAGAGCGAAATGGGGGCCAGCCTAATTTGAAAGGTTTAAAATGACAACATGGCCCTCAATCAAAAGGGCTTTTTGAGAGAAAGTTGGAAAGAGGAGTCAATGCCATCGAAGTCGCCGTTTTTAAAAAACACAGCGACGGTTTGAACTTCGGAGCAAACTTTTCTGCACAGAGCCAATAATAATGGAGCGAAATGGGGGCCAGCCTCAAATTTGAAAGGTTTCAAATGACAACCTGGCCCTCAATCAAAAGGGCCTCGAAGAAAGCGTGTTAGAATCGTGGCGGCTGAAACTTGAGAACCTGTACATGAACATTCTTTTTGTAGAAAATCACCTCATTTTTGCGAAAGTCGTTACCGAGCAATTTCTCAGCCAGTACCAAGTCACTATTGTTCCAAAAATATCAGACGCTTGGACTCTCCTTTCCAACGGGAACTTTGATAGTGTTCTGGTCGATTTTGATCTTGATGACGGCAAAGGCGATGAATTAGTTAAAAAAATCAGAGCGCATCAACTAAACGTCAAAGTGGTGGCGGTTTCCTCGCATAAACGCGGTAATACGGCTTTGCACAAAGCGGGTGCAGACGCTATTTGTGGTAAATTTGAATTTAGTCGCATTGGCACCGTGATTGAGCAATTGTGTTCACAATAAATAATGACGCGAGTTATACTTTTTTATACTTGGCACTAGAATAATCGGTGAGCTTTTGGTAAACACGGTGCTAAGTATATCTCTAGGCGCTCACCACCGTTCAGGCCTTCGGAGAACAGGTAACATGATACATCAAATTAAATTTTCAGTCACACGCCCCGGCGGTGATCGGATTCACTACATCACAGAAGAAGATGTCAGAATTGTACTTGAACGACTGCCAGAAGAACTCTGGGATCGTCTTCGAGCAGTACATTTTAATGACCAAAGTCGGGGCGCAAAAATGATTGGTTATGTCAATCAAGGACGGACAGAAATCACCATTTGTGCTCTTCCACCGCGAATCAGCTTAACGAGGTTTTTGACTAAAGGACAATCGCCCGGCACCTTTGGCGCAAAACGAGGCACTCAATGGCCCCATCTCGCTATTCGCCGCTTCATGCTCTACAATACTTTCCTTCATGAACTTGGTCGTCTTCAAGTCATTAATGAAGACAAAAAATCTCTACGCCGGAAATTCGCCATGGCAACCCGCGCCCAAGAATTTGCCGAGCGGTGGCGGAAATTTTTGTGGTCAACTCCCTTTTCTCATCAGGACTCGGTTCATAATCGACCCACAGAATTTGCTTATTTAAATAAATGACCGGTGCTTATTATCTCAATGCCATAAAGTTTAACCCAACAAAACACCTACAAAAAGTATAACTAATGAAGCGCGATAGAGGCCCTTACTAATAATTAATGATTAATAATTAATTGTTAATTATTAATTTATGGCCCTCAAAATCGAGAGTCCAAAAACCGAAAAAATAGAGGGAAATAATAGGTACCCGCGTATCACTACTCTGCCAAACTAAAGTTTGGACTCCTTCCTGACGTTTGCCAAACTAAAGTTTGGACTCCTGCCAAACTACTCCTGAGATATTTTCAATGAATCAACAAACTGCTGAAAATCGTTATGATGCCGCCTTAGGCGGTTTTTTAGGCGCGTGTGTCGGTGACGCGGCTGGCGCAATACTTGAGTTTCTTGGTTATAAGCCTTCAATGCTGGAAGTTCAACAGGCGATGACAATGCCCGGTAGCAAAATCTTTGGGTTTGCGAGTGGACAAATTACCGATGATACTGAACTGGCGCTTTGTTTAGCACAGGCGTTGGCAACGAGCAGAGGTTTTAATCTGGAAAAGATTGCTCAAAATTATGCCAGATGGATTGAATCGCCTCCTTTTGATATGGGTTTTACAACGAGCAAATCTTTAGGCTGTTTTAGAGACTCGAAATGGCGAAAAGTTTGTAAGACGGAAGGCTATGCCGCTACTATGACAAAAGCAGCATTGCAGCGTTGTACAGATTCTAAAGCGAATGGCAGTTTGATGCGAATTGCGCCGCTAGGTATCTGGGGCAGTCAATTGGACGCTAATGAGTTAGCGCAGGCTGCTATCAAAGATTCTCGCTTATCACATCCTAATGAGAGTTGTTGTCATGCGGTTGCTTGTTACGTGATTGCTATTGCCAGTCTGATTGAAAATCAAGGTGATAGAGCCAAGGCTTTTAGCCGTGTGATACATTGGGCTAACAGTCATGCCAATGATGAAGTACGGTGCTGGTTGCAAGATGCTAAAGATAATGTCGAGGTGCCGTATTATCCACAGGTTGGCTTTGTTAAAATCGCATTTGTTCACGCCTTTAGGCATCTTTTACTGGGTACAAGTTATCAGGATGCGATTCAAGAAACGCTATCTGGCGGCGGTGATACTGATACCAATGCATGTGTTGTGGGCGGATTAGTTGGGGCAGCGTGTGGTGCCTCGTCTATTCCAGAAAATATGAAACAACCAGTACTCCATTGTGACACTCAACAAGGGCGACACCCACGCCCAGCCTTTTTACATAGCACTCAACTACTCGAACTGACAGAACGTCTGCTGGCTGATAATGAAAACTGAAAACTGAAAACTGAGTCAATCAATGATAAGTAGATAATTTTGCTATGAATTTTCTGAAAAGTTTGCCGGTTGTCATTTTCACCGATTATCGTTACGTTCCGTATACCTGAGTTAAAAACATCGGATTCATGCCATTACTCCGATGTTTTGGGCATAAATATTTACCAAGGGCTATAATAATATACAAGGGCACATAACAAATCCGTTTATTCCTAAAAGAAGTTGTACTAATGATGGTAGCCCTATAGGATTTCTCCGTCTGTCGAAATGACTTGCGTCTGGCTTTTTTGGAATGCGTATACTAATGAAAGCCCTAGAGGATTTGCGCTAGTCTAGTACAACTAATTACGCGGATAAACGAATTAGCAGTCACGTAGTACAACTACTCCGTCTGTCGAAATAACAAAGTCTGGCTTTTTGGGAATGCGCCCGTTTTGAAGTACGTTCCGTCAAAAGACATTATACTAATGAGTAGTACAACTACTCCGTCTGTCGAAATTTGCGCTAGTCTAGTACAACTAATTACGCGGATAAACGAATTAGCAGTCACGTAGTACAACTACTCCGTCTGTCGAAATGACTTGCGTCTGGCTTTTTGGGAATGCGCCCGTTTTGAAGTACGTTCCGTCAAAAGAAGTTGTACTAATGGCAGCCCTAGAGGATTTCTCCGTCTGTCGAAATGACAAAGTCTGGCTTTTTGACAAGGGCACATAACAAATCCGTTTACTGTGAAAATACCCAAAAAATCAAGTACAGCGAATTTAGAAATTAACGAATTAAAAACAAAGATGTTTTTGTATTCGTTTATTATTTCTGCCTTCTTGAACTTTCCTAAGTTCATATATTTATGTTATGATATTAAAAATAATTATTGTCTGTCAATTTTTTTTCATTTTGTGGTTTTTTTGTCTAATGCGAACTGTACTACTCGCTGGCGCGACGGGCACACTTGGGCGCGAACTAATACCCGCTCTGTCAAAAAAAGGCTATCAAGTCAAAGTGATTGCCCGTGAGCAAAGCAAAAAACGTTTATCAATTCTAAGTGATGACATCCACGAAATCATCACCGCTGAAGTCACTCAGCCAAACACGCTGCAAGGAATTTGCGATAATGTTGATATTGTTATCTCTACATTAGGCATTACCCGCCAGCGAGATAAGTTGACTTATCAACAGGTTGATTTTAAAGCAAATGTCAATTTAATGCGGGAAGCGGAACGCGCCGGCGCTAAGAAATTTGTTTATATTTCAGTCATTGACGCAGATAGCATTCAAAACGTGCCGGTGATAACCGCTAAGCGCCAATTTGAGTTAGCTTTAATGAACTGTCGCATCAATTGGCTGATTTTTCGGCCTAGCGGCTTTTTTACGGATACTTTGGAAGTGTTCAAAATGGCGCAAGCGGGGCGCGTTCACCTGTTTGGTGACGGTGAAAACGTTCTCACGCCCATTGATGTGGCCGATTTAGCCCACATTATTGTTGATGAAATGTCGCAAAAAACGAATGTAGCACGGACGGTGGGCGGCCCAGAAGATTTGACTTGGAATGAATTAGCCACGCTATGTTTTGACGTGCTACAAAAACGGCCTCGGATTTATCATTGGCCTACTTGGATTTTAACAATGTTGTTAGTCATCACTAAACGAGTTGCGCCTTACGCTTATGGGCCAATGAGTTTTATGGGCCATGTTCTCACTCATAACAGCACCGCTTCCAAGCTTGGCAAACGAACATTGCTCAATTTCTTGGAAAAAACGCTTGAGGGCGTAAAGACTGAAAAATGATGAGACTTATGGGCCAAGTTTTATGGGCCATGTTCTCACTCATAACAGCATCGCTCCGAAGCTTGGCAAACGAACATTGCGGGATTTATTGGAAAAAACGCTTGAGGGCGTAAAGACTGAAAAATTAGGATAAGTACAACGAATAGTGATAAGCACAATAATTCGTTTATCCGGGCTTATGTAATTGTACTACGTGACTGCTAATTCGTTTATCCGCGTAATTAGCTGTACTAGACTCGCGTAATTAGTTGCACTAGACTAGCGCAATTAGTTGTACTAATTCGTTTATCCGCGTAATTAGCTGTACTAGACTCGCGTAATTAACTGTACTAGACTCGCGTCATTAGTTGTACTAGACTCGCGTCATTAGCTGTACTACGTTGTTGCTAATTTGTTATCCAATAAAGGAGTCATTATGCTAAAAAAAGCCTGTTTATTTTCAATGTTCATTTTCGTGTTCTCTTTTGCTGTCTCAGCAGAAGAAGAGCCTACCCTTGAACAAACGGTGAAGTACATAAGTAATAAATATGACCGAAATTTTGACCATAAGACGACAACGCCGTGGTGTCCTGAAAAAAAAGACGCCAGAGTTACGGTCAAAATGCTTGAATCGTGTCAACTGAACATCACCATTTCGGGAAAATGCCCGGCGGCCTCGAACAGCGACAAGGAAATCCTCATCGAAGGGTTTCTCATTCCCTTAGCAGAATTAGACCCTTCTAAGGTAGAGGTTGTGGGTGATGAAGAAAGCAGCTACATCAAGCTCACTACCACAGAAGACGACCATCCGGTAATAATCCATACCCTGTCAAAAAGCACTTGGAAAGTTTCCTCTCTAAAACTTCCAAGTATCAGGAATTACGACAGAACTCAACGCTTATCAAGGGCGTTTAAACACTTAATTCGCCTTTGTGGCGGAGAAGAGGAGCTGTTTTAGTGAAACGCCAGGGGCTCCAGGGGCCCCTGGAATTCTTGGAAAGCCCCTTTGGTACGAGATTAATATAGCCAGGGGCACCGCCCCAATGCCATTAAGTTAAGAGTCTTCAGTGCCCTTTAGGGCACTTCAGCTATTAGACGACGGCTTTACCAAAGGCGGGGGGATTATTTCTTTCTAATTCCGCAAACTGTGTGGCATTGGGGCAACGCCCCTGGAGAGCGAGATTAATATAGCCAGGGGCAACGCCCCTGGCTTTGGGCTCCGATTTTGTACTCTCAAACCAAAACAAAATGTCCACAAGGATTTAAGAGTCGCTACCAAAAAGGCAAAACCCGGCAAAGAGGCATCCTTTTCTATGGATTTTGACTACGAATGTGTCTATCTGGAGCGGGGCAAGGATCACAAGGATTTTGTGATTGAAGTGGCAGAAGACTAAGAGCCGTCCTAAAATCCCTTTATTAAATAAAGACCTACGGGGTTGTTCAAACCCCGCAGGTCTTTTTTTTGGACATGCGGAGTTTTTAAAACCCTGCTTCGTAACGCTAAAAACAGATAACTAACAGATAACTGAAAGACTGTCCACTTTCAAATAACGCCTTTCATCCCCGCCATTGATATTTAAAGTTGCATCTTTATTTAAAGTGTTTATAATACGCAACCTCTCATCGATGAGAAAATCAGTTTCTTTAATAAACTTGGTTTCTTGACCAATCTTACTTAACAAACGGAGGACTGTAGATGAAAAACACGGCGAAATTCATTTCGGCAGCCGGCCTCTCCTGCATGATGGCGGGGACTGCTTGGGCCGATTTGAACACGGGTTTAGTCGCCCACTACCCGTTTAACGGGAACGCGCAGGATGTGAGTGGAAACAAGAATCACGGAATTGTCAAAGGCCCAACGCTCACTCAAGATAGATTTAAGAATGCTGACAGTGCCTACAATTTTGAGGGTGCTAATCACAGCATAGTGGTGCCTAGCAGTTCTTCACTGAACCCGGCGAATCAACTTTCCATTGCATTTTGGATTAAAATCAATGGCATTACGAACGATTGGTCCCCAATCATCTACAAAGGTGGTTCTGCCTTACTAGGCGGCGCTAGCAATCGAGAATATACTGTGTGGTTGCATAGGCAACCCTACTTGGCCCTCGCTTCGGCTGGGAATAAGTCCGCTCAACATGTGTTGAACAGCAAGCCGATTACTAAGGGAAAATGGCTATTTTACACGGCTGTGGTAGACAGACGCAATCATTCTATGAAAGTCTACCTAAATGGTGTACTGAACACACAAAGCGGTGATTCATACTCCTCGTTCAACAACAATAACCACGAGTTGGTGTTTGGAGGAAGAGGAGAAGGTCATTCGAGTTACTCTCCACCCAAGGCAGTACTTGACGACATCCGCCTCTACAACCGCGCCCTTTCCGCAGATGAGGTAAAACAGCTTTACACGGAAACGGGTATCAAACCTCCATGCCAACTGGATGTGGCAGCCAAACTGCAGGAAAAGCAGCTTGAGCCAGAAGACGACGCGATCTATCGTATCACCGCCACACAAACCGCCAGTTGCTGCACGGCAAAAAGCGTTGTGGCAAAGGTGACATTGACCGGAAAACATGAGGGTATCGCCCTGAAACCAGACTCACTCAAATTCGGGACTATCAAACCAAAACAAAGCGTCCACAAGGATTTAAGAGTCGCTACCAAAAAGGCAAAACCCGGCAAAGGGGCCTCCTTTTCTATGGCTTTTGACTACGAATGTGTCTATCTGGAGCGGGGCAAGGATCACAAGGAGTTTGTGATTGAAGTGGCAGAGGACTAGGAGCCGTCCTAAAATCAATGCCATTAAGTTAAGCAAAAAAACACCTACAAAAAGTATGAATAATGAAGCGCGATAGAGGGCCATAACTTAATTTGAAAACATTTTATGGCCCTCAAAATCGATAGTCCAAAAACCTGCCAAAAAATAGGTCAATAACAGGGGCCCGCGTATCACTATTCTGCCTTTGGACGACTGTTTGGACGACTCAAACGTTATACTGAACGCCGCCATAAATTGAGCTTTTCTGTCATTTCGACGATAGGAGAAATCTTATTGGACGGGCTACAGATTTTGAGCTTTGCTCGAAATGACAAAAGCGCAAAGTTGTAAAGTATAGTTTGGACGACTGCGCGTGAGGCGATAAATCGCCTACTACAAACGGGCCTTTTCCTTAACTTAATGGCATTGAGTCCTAAAATACCTTTATTAAATAAAGACCTACGGGGTTGTTCAAACCCCGCAGGTCTTTTTTTTTGGACCAGCGGAGTTTTTATACGGAACGTACGTCTTTGGCCGTGAAAATTAAAATGGGCCACTAAGTGATTAAATTTGGCCAATAACTGATTAAATTGTTTGTAAAATTAGTCGCTTATAACATTTTTCATTTTTCATTTTTCATTTTTACAAACGATTAGAGGTTCAGATGAAAATTAAACTGTCATTGTTTATTGGTGTACTTATCATCGGTTTCGTTAGCAACACTTGGGCGGGTAAAACGTCCGAAACGTTGTTTACTCAAGCTCAGGCCATATTTGAACGGAGTCTCGGCGGTGATGACTCTGTCACAGGGGTAGCACTGAATCAATTCAAAATACTTTCAAAGATTTATAGAGATAATCCCCTCTTCTTAGCCTATAAGGGGGCCAGTTACACGCTCATGGGGCGAGACGCTTTTTGGTCTTGGAATAAAAGCAGTTACACCGAGAACGGGTTGGACATAATCGACAACGCGTTGCGGATGCTCAAACCAGAGCATGATCACAAGAAGATTCGTGGTGTGCCAATCAGTGTAGAAACTCGGCTAATAGCGGTATCCACTTTTTATAATGTGCCCTCCTCTTTCAATCAGCTTGAAAAGGCTAAGGCGGTGTTAAATGATCTCCTTCAGTCGCCGGCCCTCAATAACACACCTTCATCCGTACATGCGCGTATTCGTCAGATAGCTAAAAAAATCCGGCGTTATTGAATTTTGCCAAAGCATCCGGAGTCCAAGATTTATCCGGAGTCCAAGATTTATCTTGGACGTCTAAATCATCCGGAGTCCAAGATTTATCTTGGACGTCTAATTTGATAAATTATTGAATTTTTGCAAAGCTGATGGTTTTGAGTCCGTCCAAAGCTGAAGCTTTGGATCCCATCTCTTGCCAAAGCTGATCACTGATAACTGATAACTGATAACTGATAACTGATCACTGAAAAGTCGTTCATTCTCAAATAATGCATTTTATCGCCGTATTTGACGTTTTGTCGCGTTATGTTTGTAAAAATTTTCAATGTTGTTAGGCTATGCGCTCCTTTTCAACGGTGAGAGATTGTCATGAAATTGAAACTATCTTTGTTTATCGGTGTATTTGTCATTGCTTTAGTTGGTAACAGTTGGGCTGCTGATAAAACGTCTGAAACGTTATTTAAAAAAGCGTTCCAACTTTTTGATCAGAGTCTCGCCGGTGATGATTCTGTCACGGAGAAGGCGCTTGAGTCATTCAAAACGCTTTCGAGGACTTATCCTGATAATCCTCTGTTCTTAGCCTATCAAGGCAGTTGCAATACACTCGTAGGGCGGGATGCTTGGATGCCTTGGAATAAAATGGATTATACCGAGAAAGGCTTGGATATGATCGGCAAGGCTTTGCGGATGCTGAAGCCTAAGCATGATCAGGAGACGATACGAGGTGCGCCAATCAGTGTGGAAACCCGGTTGGTGGCTCTCTCTACCTTTTCTGAAGTACCTAAATTTTTTCATCACTTTGAAAAGGCTAAGGCGGTGTTAAAAGCGCTCTTTCAATCACCCGCCTTTGGGGCCTCTCCTCCAGCACTACAGGCGCAGGTTTACTGGCGGGCGGCCAAAATAGCGCGTATGGAAAACAAGCGTGCTGAGGAAAGCAAATATCTGCGGAAGATATTGGAAATTGACCCCAATGGACAATTTGCACAAGCGGCTCGCCAACGATTGTAAATGGGTTGGAGTCCAAACCTTTAGGGACTTTCCGTCCAAACCTTTAGTTGGAGTCCAAACCTTTAGGTTTGGGCTTTCCGTCCAAACCTTCAGGTTTGGACATGGTTAGGATCGGCTAAAAAATAACTTCCGCCAACAGCTAAAGCAGTTGTCTAAAAGCTCAAGTCTCCTAAAGGAGACTAAATTAATTATCTGAATATCTATAGAAGGAATTAAAAACATGAGCGCCTTACTAACGCTTTCTGCCATTTCTAAGACTTACCAATTGGGCAATAATAAAATAAAGGCCCTAAAAAAAGTCAACTTAGTGGTGAAGAAAGGAGAATTGACGGCCTTACAAGGCCCCTCAGGCAGTGGCAAAAGTACGCTATTAAACATCTGTGGCTTGCTGGATCATTTTGATGAAGGGACTTATCATTTTGAAGAAAATGATATAAGTACCTTTACAAAACAACAACTTACGCTAAAACGACGCGAAAACCTTGGGTTTGTGTTTCAAGGCTTTAATCTGATACCAGTAATGACGGTGTTTGAAAATGTCGAATATCCGCTACTGCTCGCTGGCGTTGCCTCTCGGCAACGTCGGGAACAGACTTTGGCCGTCCTAGAACAAGTAGGACTGGCTGAGTTTGTCACTCATCTACCCGATAAACTCTCCGGTGGGCAGCGACAACGAGTTGCCATTGCTCGTGCGTTGGTTAAAAAACCGCCATTGGTTATCGCGGACGAACCCACCGCCAATTTGGATAGCGACACCGCCCGTCATGTCATCGATCTGATGCACACACTAGGGCGAGACTATGGCACCACTTTCTTGATTGCCACCCACGATGAACGCATGGCAGCGCGTTGTGACAGAACACTACAAGTCACCGATGGCGTTTTATACTGATAGTACAACATGTTTGTAGTAGGCGATTTATCGCCTAAGCGTTATAACAAGGATTTTACAATGAAATGGTTATGGTTTGCTTACAAAAATGTCATCCGCAATCGTCGCCATTCGCTAATGACGGTGTTAATCACTGCGGTGAGTACCGCTTCCATACTCATTGCGGGTGGCTTTGGATTGTACACTTATGAATCGTTGGAAGAAATGAGTGCCCGTGATTCGGGACACGTTATCATTGCTCATCCAGATTACTTTAATAAGGAAGAAGAAACGCCAATGGAATATGGCTTGGCAAATCACGAAAATCTCCGCCAGCGCATAGAACAAGATGAGCGGATACGGATGGCTATTCCCCGTTTGCGGTTTTCTGGACTCATCAGCAACGGAGACAAATCGGTGATATTCAGCGGCACAGGTGTCGATCCAGACGGCGAGTTTTATGTAAAAGGCCTGTTTCTGAAGGTGCTAAAGGGCAAGATTATCACTACCCAGTCTGCGCCTGATGCCGATCCGCAAGTCATGCTTGCCAAAAACCTCGCTAAGCAACTGAACGCGGAGGTAGGCAGTTCATTAACGTTGCTCACGACGACGAAGGATGGCGTTCTTAATGCATTAGATGTGCAAGTACAAGGCATTTTTTCCGTCGGCGTACCAGAACTGGATAAGCGTCTGCTGCTATTCGTCACTTTACCTACCGCCCAAGAACTCATTGTGACGGACAAAGTGAGTACGCTCTCTGTCTATTTATATGACACTGACCAAACGGCTACCATACAAACGGCGCTGGCACAACAATATTCCGATCTTGCTATGCAGCCTTGGTGGGAACAAGCTTTTTACTATTTTAAGGTAAAGGAGCTCTATAACCGCATTTTTGGCGTGTTGGGTATTATGATCGTGTTGGTCGTTTTTTTTGCCGTCACTAACACGCAGTCTATGACAGTGATGGAGCGCACTCGTGAAACCGGTACATTGCTGGCTATGGGCACCCTACCGCGCCAAATCGTGCGTAACTTTGTGCTGGAGGCGATGCTGATTGGCATAGTTAGCGTGTTATTGGGCATGCTGATTGCCGCTGGCACTTCGATTGCGCTGGTTTTTCTAGAAGTCCATATGCCACCACCGCCTGGACTATCGGAAGGTTATCCGTTACATATCTATATTTCACCTTGGCTTTATAGCATCGCGACGTTGGCAGTGATTGCTATTTGTATCGGTGCTGCGTGGATAACGAGCCATAAAGCCGCTAACAAACCTATTGTGGAGGCACTTGCACATGTTTAACAAATTCCCTCTAACCCCAAAATCACCCCTAAACCCCCTTTTCCAAAGGTGGGAACGCATTTCTGCTCAGGTATTTATCCTGCTATTGATGAGTTTTGCATGCACTAGCCAAGCAGCAAATGTACAAACTATCCTGAACAAGGCCGACAGTTACCGTTTGCCCGAAGAGACGGTGCAAGTAAAAACCCGTGTCGATTTATACAAATCGGGCCAATTGGACAAAACACGGCACTATAACGTCTATATCAAACCCGGCCGCCGTTCCCTCGTGATTTTCAAATCGGCCGTAGAACGCGGCCAAAAAGTCCTGATGCTGAACGACAAATTTTGGATAGTGATGCCCAAAAGCCGTCGGCCTATTCGCATCACGCCCATGCAAAAACTGTTGGGAGAGGCCTCTACTGGTGATATTGCTACCATGACTTGGAGCGAAGACTATGACGGCTACGTCAGCGGAAAAGAGATGATCAATAATATTCCTTGTTTGAAGCTTGCTCTACACACAATCCGCCGGGGCACGACTTATGCCCGCATTGAACTCTACGTGGCTCAAGACGGCTATTGGCCAGTCAAGGCCAATTTCTACATGGCTTCTGGCAAGTTAGCCAAGCGAGCGTATTTTACGCTAACTGAAGTGGAAGGTCGCAAACAAGTCAAAGCCATGACACTGTACGACAAGATTCAGCGGCAACGCCAGACAGTCATCCGCTATCTGTCCCTCACGCCGCGATCTATACCCGATAAGTTCTATAACCCGATGTACTTGGTTAGAAATAGACTGCAAGGTTGGTGAAAACACGGCCCCAACCAACCGAGTACTTTGTCAATGTTCTATTGACGGGTACAGGAGTCCAAGATTTATCTTGGAAGTGCCCAAACTAAAGTTTGGACTCCTGCCAGACTAAAGTTTGGACGACATAAACCGAGTCTTTTACCCGTCAAAACAATATTGGCAGACTACTAGTGCAGGACAGCAGAAATATCCATACCATTGATAAATCCGATTTTTTTGAAAAATCGGATTTCTTTCTTGGCTCTTTAGGTGGTACGGAAACTTCCGCTCTCCTGCACTAGTGTCTTGATTCTTTTAATTCCATCAATAACCCTGTATTGTGTATGGATAAATGGTCAAATAACTTTTGAGGGCCATGTTGTCATTTGAATGACTTTAAATTAAATTTGACCTCTGTCGTCGTTTTCGGCAAGAAGCTTCCGCTTTGGACGGAAATTAGACTTTTAATTCCGTCAATAACCCTGTATTGGATAAATGGTCAAATAACTTTTGAGGGCCATGTTGTCATTTGAATGACTTCAAATTTGATGAAGGCCCTCTTTCGTAGTTTTCGGCAAGAAGCTTCCGCTTTGGACGGAAATTATACTTTTCATTCCGTCAATAACCCTGTATTGTGTATGGATAAATAGTAGAATAATTTTTAAAGATTCAACACAGAGACACGGAGTTTCACAGAGAAAGAGAAATATTAAAGTATTCAACGCTTCAGACACTGATTTTCACATATAACGATAAAATATAATTTTATAAGCAAGAGACTATTTTATAAGTGATTGATTATTGGACTTTTAAAACAGGTTATTAGCAGTGTTACAAACTTATCTCGCTTCGCTTAATATGAAGTTTATCTCGCTTCACTCATGACGGCGTTTATCTCGCTTCGCGAACGAAAGGATCGAAGCTTAAGCGAGACAGCCTGAAAACGGATCAGTGAAAAAAAACGTCGCTAAAGCGACTACTACAAACATCTTCACTGAAAACTGAAAACTGATAACTGAAAACTGATAACTGATAACTGAAAATTACCATGTTTCGATTATTGTCTATCAATTTATTGCTATTTGCAACGATCTCAAGCCAAGCGGGTGAATTTACCGGCACTTTGCGAGTGATACCTGAATATCATAGTGCCTATCGAGAGAGTTCGTTCTTTGTCCCAGAACCGTTCCATGAATTTAGCCATCATCGTAGCCGCCAAGAATTTGAGGGCCATTATCAACAAGGCGGATTTAATCTGTTGGCAAGCGCCATTATGACGCAACTGGAAAACACTAAGCCAGATTATGATACTCTCCTCAATGAGTTATACTATGACACTGAAATAGCCGGACAAGAACTGAGTTTCGGTAAAAAGATTATGAGTTGGGGAGTGGGCTATGGTTTTCGGCCTCTTGACGTGGTGCAACGAGAAGATCGTCGTTTGCTCTATTCTAGCACCTTGGAAGGTGTGCCACTCATCGCTTGGGATTATTTTGCCGACAACGGCGATGCGTTTACGCTTGCCTATATCAACCCACTACGCGGCCAAAATGACGATCACTTGGACGAAGAATCTCTCGCCATGAAATATTATAGCTTGTGGGACAATATTGATGTCCATGCCGTCGCTCGTCTAAGTAAACATAATAAAGGTGAGGCCGGCCTCGGCTTTGCTCACGTTGTCAATGACGCTCTGGAGTGGCACGGTTCAGTGTTATACCAATACCGCTACCACAAACGGCTCAACCGGTTAACCGAACAGGGTAGCCCAATACTGGCAACCGATAATCCCATGCAGCAAAACGTTTTCAATCATGGCATCAATGCGTTGCTTGGATTCACTTGGACACACTCATCAGGCCTTTCCTTACTAGGCGAAGTTTGGTTTGATGAATCGGCCTACTCAAAGACACAATGGGATAACTTGCGACAATTAACAGAATCGCAACTCAGACAACTGGAAACAGGCACCGTGCCAGAAGCGGCTATCTATAACAACATTGGGGCCAGCAGTCAATTCTTCTCGCAACCGAACTTACTCCAACAAAACCTGTTGTTGCGACTCTCACACGATGGCGAAACCACAGATACGGCCCTAGACTGGCTCTATACACCAGAAGATGGCGGTTGGGTATTAACCGCTTCATTAAAGCATGAACGCAATCGGCAAAACTTCGAGTTAGGGCTGCGAACTTTTGGCGGCAGGGCCGACTCAGCTTATAGCGCGGTACCAGAAGACTTAATGATTTATTTAAGCTGGCAATTAGCCTTCTCAATTTGACAGGAGTCCAAACTTTAGTTTGGCAGCCGGAGTCCAAGTTTGGCTGCACGGCGGCGGCCAAGTTTAACCTAATTCGTTCAGGAGCAATATTAGCAGCGCCAGTACTCTGTCAATGTTCTATTGACGGGTTTTAGTCGTAGGGCAGTTTTAATTTGGCACTGCCAAACTAAAGTTTGGACTCCAGTGCCAAACTAAAGTTTGGACTCCACTGAGTAAGCCCCAACGGGGCGATATTAATATAGCCTGGGGCACCGCCCCAGGAAAGCCCCAACGGGGCGAGATTAATATAGCCTGGGGCAACGCCCCTGGAGGGCCCCAACGGGGCGATATTAATATAGCCTGGGGCAACGCCCCAGGAAATCCAAGTTATGCCCATGTTGAGTATAATAGCGCGATTGGCGATAATTAGGATTATTCCAAATACCCATCAATCGGGTGTTTTGTACGCGTTAATACATTTTAATAGTACTAAATTCGTTAAGGAGCAATATTAGTTGTGCTCAATCCACGTAATCAGTTGTACTCAATCTGCATAATCAGTCGTACTCAATTCGTTTATCCGCGTAATTCGTTGTACTCAATCCACGTAATTAGTTGTACTTCGCGTAATTAGTTGTACTTTATACACTGTACACCAACCTAAAAATCCCGGCTTACACTCAATCCTTGTAATTATGAAGACACCACAAACAACACTCCCACTCAAAGCATTTCTCACCGAATTGCTACTAACAGTGCTATTCAACACCCTTATAGCCCTATTCGTCAACTTGTTGATTGAGAAGTCGTTCAAAATAAGCTTCATCTATTCCCAAGCCATAGGACTCAGCATTTTTTTAACATCGCATGGATTAGCCCGGCTACGGCGACTGAGCAAACCTAATACAATTATATTAGTGATTGCTATTCCGTTGGGCGGCTTCATCGGTGTTACCATTGCCAACGAAATTATCGGCTATGACTTCAAACTACTGATCGCTGAATACCCCGCCTTGCCACTTATCTTGTTTTCTTGTACGTTAGTATTCGGCAGCATCGTTTCCTACTACCTTTATGCACGTAGCACCATAGCTGAAAATAAGATCGCCCTGCGAGAAGCCGCTTTACAACAACTGGCAGCCGAAAAGCAATTGACAGAAACTCATCTAAAACTCTTACAGGCTCAAATTGAACCGCATTTTTTGTTCAATACCTTATCTAATATACTAAGCCTGATTGACGACGAACCTCAGCAAGCTAAAACCATGCTAGAAAACCTCACTCAGTATTTACGCGCCTCACTCAAGCGCACTCGCCAAGAACAAACCACTTTAGGAGATGAACTTGAATTACTGCATACTTACCTTAATATTTATACCATACGCATGGGCGAACGTTTACGCTATCGCATTGAAGTGCCCAAGACACTCCACGCCCTCAGTCTGCCGCCCTTACTATTACAACCGCTAGTAGAAAATGCCATCAAACACGGCCTCGCCCCTCAACTAGAAGGCGGAACAATTCATATCAGCGCGTTTACTAAAAAAGAAAGGCTAGACATTTCAATTGTAGACACTGGGAAAGGTTTCCAAGAACAACAAGGAACGGGTATGGGTTTAAACAACGTCAAGGCGCGTTTACAAGCGATTTATGGAAACCAAGCCAAAATAATAATACGGCAAAATACACCTTGCGGCGTACATGTCAACCTCTCCATTCCTTTAGACTTGTTACAGGCGTCCAAACTTTAGTTTGGCAGGAGTCCAAACTTTAGCCGGAGTCCAAAGCTTTAGCTTTGGCAGAGTTTGGCAGTCGTCCAAACTAACGTTTGGCAGTGCCAAGTTAAAACGGTTACCCGTCGAGGCTCTTGCAAAACCTTTTAGCCTCAGAATAAATTCTGAAGCTAACAGCTAAAGTACCCTAAAGGGCACTCAATAACTGATTTAGTAGGCTTTAGCCTACTTGAGCTTTTAGCCTTAGAATTTATTCTAAGGCGATAATTTTGCAAGAGGCTCCGTCAATAGAACATTGACAGAGTACTAGGTTAGGAGTGTGTCCATTGGAGTAATAATATGACAACCGCCATCATCGCCGACGACGAAGCACCGCTACGCAATTATCTCAAAAAGCAATTGGCTACCTTATGGCCGAGCCTTGAAATCAGCGGCGAAGCCATCAACGGCCCACAAGCCCTAGAACTGCTCCAAACTAAACAACCGGATATCGCCTTCTTGGATATCCAAATGCCGGGACTAACTGGATTAGAGGTGGCCGCCCAACGAGACACTGCCTGTCGCGTCGTTTTCATCACCGCGTATGACCAATACGCAATCCAAGCATTTGAGAATGCCGCAGTCGATTACTTGCTCAAACCCGTAACAGAAGAACGCTTACAAAAAACCATTGACCGTTTACAACAACACACGGCTAACCAAACCGCGGTAGATTTTGAAGCCTTGCTCACGCAACTCACCAAAGCACAACAACCCACCGTTTCCTATCTCCAATGGCTCAAGGTAGCCCATCGAAATGAAATTTACCTGCTACCAGTAGATGAAGTCGATTACTTTCAAGCTGCCGACAAATACACGGCCGTTGTCACGGCCGAACGGGAATGGCTCGTCAAAACACCAATTAAGGAACTAGAAGCGGCCTTAAACCCAAACGAGTTCTGGCGCATTCACCGTAGCACCATTGTACGAGTGGGGGCCATTGCCCGTGTGAGCAAGGACTTCCAAGGCCGTTACCTCCTTCAACTACATAACCGCAAAGAAACACTTAAGGTTAGCCGAGCTTACGCCCACCGCTTTAAGCAAATGTAAAATGAAAAATGAAAAATGAAAAGAAGCTTTGATAAATGAAAAAACCACCAACCCCGAAGGGGTTGAATATGAATAGCCACAGGTGCAACCTGTGGAAAAGGTGTAGCATATGTACAACCCTGAAGGGGTTGAATATGACTAGTACCACGCGCCGCTAATATATCGGATAATGATTATAGTCTACCCCTTGATTGGTGCTGATATGAATAATCGGATGAATTTACGGTGCGTGGTACTAGCCACAGGTGCAACCTGTGGAAAAGGTGTAACATATATACAACCCTGAAGGGGTTGAATGTGAAAATTTTCAGGGTTGTGGTGCTTGGTTCGATTTTTTCACACTGAGGGAACCAGCGGCTATTCGCTTTGAAAATAATTATCTGGAAATCTCTAGGAAGTTTGAACAAGTGGGCCATTTACAAAAACAAACTTATCAATTCAAAAACCTGGCCCACTTTTAAAAATCCTTTATTATAACGAATCCTTGTAGTTCTGAATCCTTGTAGTTCTTAGCGACGCTGGATTGAAAGTCAATAGAAATGCGTTGACAAGCAAACCACAACAATTTCAAAACCGAAAACGTATCCCAACGCTGAGTGAGCTCATGTTGATGGTAGACTCATCAAAAATCAAGTCGGTACGAAAAGTAATAAAGGGCGTTATCATCCCCTTATATTCTGGCTCCCAACCCAAGTTTGTCATCAGCCCGAATGGATTGTTCGTATTATCGCCCAGACCAAAATAACCTATTGTTCCAATTGACATATTGAAAACACGAGCGACTTTCTTTTCCAATACAATACCAACAGCCAGATACTCCGTGTCTGGTTTATCATCATCGAACGCATAAGCATCAATATAAGTCACTTCGAGGCCATACAACTTGTTGCCACCCGCACCTAAAAGAAATCTAGCACCAGCATGAAACGAAGTTCCGCTCGCGCCATCCCCAGAAGCACTGCTGTACCCAATACCCGCATGTGGCCGTATAAAAAACTCATCACTTTCAGCAGCCAATGTTGGTAGAGACACCATTGATAGGGCCGCTACACCAACACACACCAACCGAGAATAAATCATTGCTTTTTTCATCATTGCCTTTTACTCGTTAATTTGAACGGCGGCATTTTATTAAACTAATGACACGATAGCCAATGAAAAAATGACGAAACGACAAAAACGACGGTTGAATTGCCAATAAAGGAAATCAATCGCCCTCAAACTTTAGCAGGAGTCCAAACTTTTTGGAGTCCAAAGCTTTAGCTGAAGTTTTGGACGGAAACGCGGCGAGTTAGTAGTAGGTGCTTTAGCACCTAAGTTAGTAGTAGGTGCTTTAGCGCCTTGCGTTAGTAGTAGGAGCTTTAGCGCCTTGCGTTAGTAGTAGGTGCTTTAGCGCCTTGCGTTAGTAGTAGGTGCTTTAGCGCCTTGCGTTAGTAGTAGGAGCTTTAGCGCCTTGCGTTAGTAGTAGGTGCTTTAGCGCCTTGCGTTAGTAGTAGGAGCTTTAGCGCCTTGCGTTAGTAGTAGGTGCTTTAGCTTTTGGACGGAAACGCGGCACGCCAAAGCTGAAGCTTTGAACTCCAGCGCCGCACGGCGCTAAAGCTGATGGTTTGTGTTGTTTAAATTATTCTCGTGCCAAGTATACTTCTCTAAAAAGGAGTCAAAACATGAGCGAATTGCTGGAACTGAATGATGACACTGATGAGGAACAAGAAATGGGATCATGGTTCCATAGTGCGGTACAAGCCCAGATTGCTGGCTGGTTTGCCAATGAGAAACGTTTTATTGCGCTGGTTGAGTTGAGTTTGGATATCAGTCAAACGGATTTGAGTCAATTGGGTATCAAGGCTAAAGAAGAGCTTAAGCCAGATGTTTGTCTTTATCCTAAAAAAAAGCGGCGGCGACGTGGCGAGGATATCTCGAAAATGTCCGAGATGCCTGTACTTGCGATAGAAATTTTGTCACCTGAACAAGCTATTTCTCAGCTAATCGCTAAAATTAAGGCCTATTTTACGCTTGGCATCAAATCAAGTTGGTTAGTGATACCAGCGACGGAATCCGTGACTGTCTATTCGTCAAACTTTAGCAGGAGTCCAAACTTTAGTTTGGCAGGACTCCAAAGCTTTAGCAGGAGTCCAAACTTTAGTTTGGCAGTCGTCCAAAGCTTTAGCTTTAGACTTTCCCAGCAACGGCTTTTTTAACAAGTCCAAACCTAAAGGTTTCGACGGAAATCTCGCTTTGGACTACTTCATCGCCAAAGCTGAAGCTTTGGACTCCAACTGCGCCAAAGCTGAAGTTTTGGATTCCAACGGCTATTACGCCTTTTCGCCAACGTCTTCGGTAAAGCCAAAGTCTTCTAAAATGGTATAAAGTGCAGGTACTAAGAGTAATACTAACAACGTTGAAGTCATTAAACCAAACACTAAGCTTGCCACTAACGGTATCAGTATTTGTGCTTGGAGGCTGGTTTCTGATAGCAGTGGTACTAAGCCGGCAATGGTTGTCAGCGAGGTGAGGAGTACTGCGCGAAAACGTTGTCGGCTGGCGGTGCTGGCAGCTTCGTGAATGGAGAAGCCTTCGCGGACACGCATTTTGAGGAATTCTACCAGTAAAATGGAGTCGTTGACGACAATGCCTGCCAGTGAGACATAGCCAACTAAGCTTGGCATGGTAAAATCAAGGCCCATTAACCAATGGCCCCAAATCACGCCAATTAAGGATAACGGAATCGCTATTATTACCGTGAAAGGTTCAAGATAGCTACGGAATTGGAAACTGAGTAGCACAAAAACGCCGACGAGGCCGAGTAGAAAGCCTTGCCCTATTGAGGCACCCGTTTTTGCGCCTTCCTTAGTGGCACCTTCAAAAGAGACTGTTATTGTCGGATAGCGTTGCAGCAATTCGGGCATAAAACGCTTTTGGGTGTTTTGAACAAGTTCATTGGCATTCAAAACACGAGTATCTACATCGCCTTGAATGGTGACAGTGCGTTGACTATTGATTCGCTGAATGCGCGCATAACCGCGATTGATTTCAAAACGGGCAACAGCACTTAGCGGCACTTGTTGTCCATCTTGGGTGGTTAAGGTGAAATATTCCAAATCAGCCAGACTGTCTTTGTCTAAACGATCTAAACGCACATCAATTTCATAAGATTCCGGCCCCACTTGAATTTTGCTGGCGGTGTAGCCGTAATAGGCGGAACGCAACTGGTTGGCGATAGTGGTAGCATCCAAACCTAAGGCTAACGCGCCTGCGCGCAAGCGCAGACGGATTTCTGTTTTACCGGGGCGCAAGTCATCGGAAAGGTCAAATACGCCTTTATAGCTATTAAGCCATTGTTGCAATTCCAACGTGGCCGCTTTTAATTGTAAAAAATCAGGGCCTTGCAAGCGAATTTCAATCGGTAAGCCGGCCGGCCCGACAGAGGGTTCTTTGAAGTTAATACTCAGCACATCGGGCAAATCGCCCACTTCATCGCGCCAGCGTGGAATAATGTCATCAAGCCGCCCATCGCGCACTTCGGCCGTCAACAAATCGGCCGTTATGGTGGCAACATGGGAGCCTACTTCATGAGCATCACTGTTTTTGTTAAATTGGATTTGGATGTTTTTGACTAAAGACTGCCCATTGGGCTGACGCGGCGTGAATTCAGCATTCACGCGATTGAGGGCCGCCGTAATGTGCTCAACGACGGCCTCAGTTCGCGCCAGCGGCGTGCCTTGCGGCAGCAAAATACGGGCTTCGATAGTATCACCATCAATGTCTGGAAAAGCACTGAATTTCAGCTTACCGCTGGCTAACATACCAACAGAGACAATAAAGGCTGCAATCATAAGGCCTACAAACAAATAACGCCAACTCACCACCAAATCCACCACGCGCCCTAACACTTGATGGCGTAGCCATTCAATCAGGCTTTCAAGCCACAGGCGTAAACGGTTGGGCTTAGCGCGTTGGGCATGAGCGAGAGACTGTGCGACATGATGTGGTAAAATTAAAAAAGCCTCAACGAGGCTAACCAACAAGGTAAGAATCAGCACAACAGGCATCACTTTCAGCACTTTACCAATATCACCTTGCAAAAAAGCCAACGGCCCAAACATACACAGCGTTGTCACAAAAGAAGAAAACACCCCGACGGCCACTTCCCGCGTACCATCAATAGCCGCTTGCAATGCCGACTTACCCTTCCGTAAGTGGGCCGCGATATTCTCAGAAATCACAATGGCATCATCCATCAGCAAGCCAATCGCGATAAGCAGCCCTACCATAGTAATCATATTCAAAGACTGCCCAATCAGTTGCATAAAGAAAATCGTGCCCAAAAACGAGACGGGCAAGCCCATCACCACCCAAAAGGCAAAGCGCAAGTTAAAAAACAGCCACAACGTCATGGCAACCAATATAAAACCTTGCCAACCATTTCTGAGCAATAACTGCAACCGATCACGAACAATAGAAAAACCATCTTGAGTCAAAGTAAAACTAACGCCACGCGGAGCCGTTTGTTGCTCCCTCTCCACAAAAGCCTTAACGGCATCACCGATAATCAGACTATCTTCTGTTTTGGTTTTGCTAACCTTTAAAATAGCAGCGCGTTGTTGTCCATTAAAGACAATCTCCTCTCTGTGTGTGCCTGTTTCCTCTGGGTTAGGGTGAGGGCCTGTTCTCTCTTCGTCTGGAAGATGGCTAGGGAGATGGCTAGGGCCAAAAAACAGAATCTTATTTTCATCCAACTCAAACCGATCAGTAATCCGCGCAATATCGCCCAGCCGAATTTCCGCACCGCTACGATTACCCACCACAATCAAATCCTCAAACGCCAGCGGCGTGCGCCGCTCATCAACAAAACGAACCAACACCTCTTGAGCATGAGTTTCGATACTTCCTGCCGGCAAATTAATACTTTGCCGACTAATCGTCGCCGCAACATCGGCCACACTGAGGCCATATTGACGCAAAGCATGGGCTGGCAACTCGATACGAATTTGATGATCAGAAAAACCCGCGATATCGACTTGCGACACCTCTGGCACCAACAACAAACGATCCTTGATCTGTTCCGCATAAGCCTTCAAATCCGTGGCACTCATAGGCCCCGTTATCGCCAGAGAAACCACATGATCGGTGCGCCCCAAAGGCTTGATAACCGGCAATTCCGTCTGTTCAGGAAAACTATCAATCGCCTCGACTTCCGTTTTGACATCATCCATAAAACGGTCAAAATTTCCCCCCTCGCGCAACTGGACGACGGCCGTGCCCAAACCTTCCCGCGCCTCACAACGCACCTCCTCCACATCATTGACACCATCAACAGCATCCTCTATGCGCTGACAAATAGCATCTTCCACTTCCTCAGCCGATGCGCCCGGATAAGGCACACGAATTTCGACTTCTAGCGCGGTAAAATCAGGAAAAGTGGCCCGTTGGAGCTTAGGCGCAGCAAGTATCCCTATGAGAATAAAAATAATCATTAACAAATTAGCCGCCGTGGGATGAGCAGCAAAAAAACGAATCATGATATAACCTCTTTTGTTGCTTAAAGAAACAAATCCGATTTATGTGTGCCTAAGAAATCCGATTTTTTGGAAAAATAGGATTTCTTGGTGGTACGGGAATTTATGCTTTCCTGCACTAGATAGATAATAGTCGTCTTGCAAATAGCGATTTGCAAATTGAAAATGGGTAAATTAATTGGGCTCCAACCCCGTAGGGGTTGAATATGAATAGCTTAAGGAAAACCTGGGGAGATGAGGGAAGGGGGGCCCCAACCCCGTAGGGGTTGAATATGAATAGCTTAAGGAAAACCTGGGGAGATGAGGGAAGGGGGGCCCCAACCCCTCCCGGGGTTGAATATGAATAGCTTAAGGAAAACCTGGGGAAAGGGCCGATGAGGTCCCCAACCCCTCCCGGGGTTGAATGTGAAACGCAGTAACGAGCGTAGCGAGATAATATGGAATAAAAAGAGGGTGAAAAAAAAACGAGCAAAATCAACCCATATTTAACACCCCAGGCCCAACCCCAAAGGGGTTGAATGTGAAAATGGTCTTATTTATTTGACAAATTTTATCACGGTAATAATCTTTATTTAGATTGGATAACGGATTTCAATGAAAAATCGATTCACATTCAACCCCTTCTGGGTTGGGCCCTTCCCTTAATCATTAATCATTAATTGTTAATTATTATTTCCCCCAACGGGGTTGGGGCCTCTCGCACGCTCTTCCCCAGGTTTTCCTTAAGCTATTCATATTCAACCCCAACGGGGTTGAGGCCTAATTAATAATTAATCATTAATCATTAATTGTTAATTATTATTTCCCTTTCCTTAAGCTATTCATATTCAACCCCTACGGGGTTGAGGCCTAATTAATAATTAATCATTAATCATTAATTGTTAATTATTATTTCCCCCAACGGGGTTGGGCCTCTCGCACGCACGCCCCCAGGTTTTCCTTAAGCTATTCATATTCAACCCCTTTGGGGTTGGGGCCTTTCGTACGCCTTTCCCCAGGTTTTCCTTAAGCTATTCATATTCAACCCCTTTGGGGTTGGGGCCTTTCGTACGCCATCCCCCAGGTTTTCCTTAAGCTATTCATATTCAACCCCTTTGGGGTTGGTACCCTCATTAATAGTTAATGATTAATGAATCTCTATATCAGCCCTAATCCTAAGTTAGTAGGAGTTGTTTAGCGCCTAAGTTAGTAGGAGTTGTTTAGTTTTGTCTATGAAATCCAACCCCGACAGGGGTTGAATTTTAAGAGCAAGAGGTGAAACCTGGGGGATGGAAAAAAAACCTCCCACAACCCCGATAGGGGTTGAATGTTACCCCCAAGCAGGTAGCTACCTAAAAGTTTAAATTGTGCCCGCGTGCAGTATAACAACAATGAGTTAACTTGAGTTTAAAAACACGCTCTTAGCGAATAAAATCCTTTATGATATACAATCCTTGTAATTATTAATTTATAAAATCCCTTATTATATGCAATCCTTGTAGTTATTAGTTTAGAGCATGTTTTAAAACTCCAATAATCAATCACTTATAAAAGAGTGTCTGGCTTAGAATTAGTTTTAAAACACGCTCTTAGCGAATAAAATCCTTTCATAAGCATACAATCCTTGTAGTTATTAGTGGTTCTTGGTAGCCGTCTCATGCGCACGGAAGATGAATACTACGCGCTACTTTCCAAAGCGGGTTTTCAATCTCCAAAATTGATTCAATCGGGAGACACAACAGTAGGCACAATCCACTTTATAGAAGCCGTTGGGAAGTCAATCAACCGGTGCCGAATTTCGCTAACCAAGCCGGCAACAGGTGCGGTGCCATCATTGGTACTTCTTCTGGATTGGCTTTATGATAAGCAAGTACCGTCTCGTTTGAATTAATTTGAGGATCAAAGTCAATACAGCGGCTATCACGCACCATACAAGCCAAGTAAAGTCCAAATGTATAAAAGCAACAAGGCAATTCCAGTTCATCCAACAATTCATCAATCACATCGGCCGGCTGTTCTACGTCGCACACCGTGGCAGTTGACACCGACGGATGAAAATCCGTCCACCCGGAATGTTCCAGTGCCATATCGAATATTTCCGGCACTCCTACTGAGAAAACAACCGGATGGATCATTAAGGCCTCTGTTCCCTGCTTAACCTTGAAATGAATGACGGAAGGCCCATATTCCATTAAATCGACTGCCGAAGTGGACGCATAAAGCCCACTGCCTACGGCTCTCTGACGAAAATGGCGAAAATTATCCTGGGTTTGGATAATTTGCATAATATTGATGATGGACTTAGCATGACTCCAGTGCCACAACGGAATATCACTAGGCACGGTGGAAATCAGTTCTTTTTTGGCCCAAGCTTTGATATTCATAAGGTGTCCTTATTGTAAGTTTTTTAATAGCTATACTTTGCACCGTCACAAATTGCGCTGAAAGTCATTTCGGAGAAATCTTGAGCCATCAAACCAAGATTTCTCGCTTGGCTCGAAATGACAAAAACTCAAGTAAGTAATAACGGTGTTCAGTATATACTCCAAACGTTCAAGTTTTCGGTTTTTTGAACGACTGAAAACCGGCGGGTTACTGATTTAAGAAACGCCAGCTAAAACTATACACTATACTCTAAACTCAATTTTCAGACGAGAAAAAATAGTCTACAATATTAAATATTAAAAAAATTTTTAGATAGGTAATTGTATCTCACGCTTCGGGGTTCATGTTTTTAAATAACTACTTGATTTACAAACTATTGTCTGTTATTTTAATTTTTTTTTGACAACCCGTTTTTCCACCGTAAGTCCTTGATTTTCGGTAATCCGATTTGTGAAAGTCGAGCAGGAAAGCTAACCCAAACTCGCCGTTTTCCAGCAATGTTTGTTTGTCAAGAAATCGACTTTTGCGAAAATTTTATTATAATCAATATATTACTGAAAATATTGAACCCAGAAACGTGAGATGATTAATGATTAATTGTTAATCCCTGGGGTGGTGAAAAGGAGGTTCCAATGGGTTCTGAAACTTGAGCCAATTTTTGTTCCGTTTAGTAAAATTATTGTTTAAAACAATATTTTAAATCATTAATCATTAATCATTAATCATTAATCATTAATTATTTTCACCTCCCCTTTGGGGTTGGGGCCTTTCAATCACTAAGAAACAACAAATGAAATTCATTACATATCTATTAAAAAATCAGTGGCCTTTTTGGCTGGGCGGCTTTTTCGTGGGACTGGCAGAGATCGTCTTTTATTACCATTCTGGTTATGAATCGTTCATTGTCGTCACCACTGGCTTTGCCCAAATGTTTGCGGTTAGCGAAGAATATTTATTTGGTATTGATTGGATAGGACGGCTCTATGAGCCGGGGATTCACTGAGTTATCATCGGCGCGATACTCGGTGCCCGATTGGTGGTTATCGCTGAAGGAGAATCTCGTGCTTGGGTGCATTATCACTGGCGGATGCTCATGTTAGCCTTTATCGGTGGTATTCTATTCTCTTTTGGTACTCGAATTGCGGGAGGTTGCACTACTCACCATTTTATCGGTGGGCTGCCAGCGATGAGTATTGCCAGTTGGGTCGTTTTATTAACGGGTATTCCGTTTGCCTTTCTCGCTTTTAAAATTTCCCTCGTTTTTGGCATGGGCGGCTATTTTCGCCATCAAGAAACGAGAGAAACCGCCAGCAAATATTGTGAACATCCCGAACATCCGCACCCCGGCTATAAACCCGATTATAAACCGTGGCGCGATCCATTGCGTCTCATCCTGAACCTCTTTTTACTCACCTTTTTGTTAGTACCCCTTTATTTCGCCTTATTTACGGAGGAAATATTCGGCGCTGCCCGTGATATTGGCTGGAAAGAGGTGACTTGGTTAATGATCGTCGGTTTGTTAGTCGGCTTTGGCATTGGCAAATGTGGTTTTGGTACCGAATGCTCAGTTATGGCACCAGAAGCGACTTTCACTAAGCCTGATTTTTATCGCAAAGGTGGCGTACCGATGGCAACGTATGCCATGTTTCGAGGGATGTTGCCCCTACAAGGATTTATGGTAGCTATCGTCATGTTTAACTTATTTATCCTGGGCGCTTGGATGTTAGACGTGGGTAGTGTACCCAACGCGGCGGGGGAGGAAGGTTTATACTGGGGACACATTCTTGGAGGGCCGTTGCTGGCGATGGGTGCCGTCTTTATGATTGGTTGTGAAGTGCGAACTTATGCTCGTCTCGGCATGGGTTATGCCACCGCTTTAGCGGCCCTTCCCGGCTTTTATATTGGTTATCTGCCTTATACGCTTTATTATGAACAAATCGACAATGTCGTATTTGGTGACGGGTTGACAGAGTTTATTACTATTCCAGAATGGGCCGCTTATACACTCGGCGGGACGGAATATGCTTGGGCGATTGTGTATAGCTTATTATTGATTGGGCTGTTGGTGTTTTCTTTTGAATATGGACGACGTTTTCTCAAGACGAGTCTGCCTAATCTCGTGCGTAGTAACACGGATCAATTAGTCTATGACGCTTGTGATGGGTTGGCGCTGTCTACGGCTTCGTCGTCGGCAAAGTCATAATGCCAACTACAAATCTAGTACAACGGATACGCGTTCCGAAACGGATAAAAAGGTTTTGGCAGTGTCTACGGCATCGTCGTCGGCAAAGTCATAATGCCAACTACAAATCTAGTACAACGGATACGCGTTCCGAAACGGATAAAAAGGTTTTGGCGCTGTCTACGGCATCGTCGGCAAAGTCATAATGCCAACTACAAATCTAGTACAACGGATACGCGTTCCGAAACGGATAAGTACCTGTGCATAACTAATCTGCCGGTGTTTATCTTTAACGCAAGTTGTATTGAGAATAATAAATATAGGAAAGCCTTATCCGTTTCGGAAAGCTTCGCTAACCTTCGGTTCGTGTTCCGTTGTACTAACGGTATGATTGATAATGAGAATAATAAATCTAGGAAAGCCTTATCCGTTTATTTCGTGTATCCGTTGTACTAACGGTATGATTGATAATGATCTTTTTTTGGGAATGCGACTGTTTTATCTTTCATCAACCACAGGAACTCAATCTGTCATGAAGAAACTTTTTCTTGTCACGTTACTGACGTTCACTTTAACGCCCACCGCATCAACGGCGGCGTGTAAATACGTTATCGACTGCTACCAACAAGCGATAAGCGATTTGGAAGCAGCCCGCGCACGGATAAAAGAGACTCGTGCCGAAGTCAACGCATTGATTGAGCGGGCCAATGAAATCGAACAGCTCATCGCCAAATACGAGGCAGCGTTAGACAAAACCACGCAAGCCTTGCTCAAACAACTCGAAACGCGACTCAAACAAATTGAGGCAGATTATGCTTAGGGGCAATGGCGTAACGATCCCTTTGGTGAAGGGGAGAAGTGATAAGACGTTTAGGCTATAATTTTAAAAATAACTAATTCCATTATGGAGCGAGTCACCATGCCCGTTGCCAAATCATTTCCGCAGAAATATCCTTTCACAATTAACCATTTCCAAAAAATGATTGAGACTGGAATATTTGATGAAGATGAACATATTGAACTCATTGAAGGAGAATTGCTCGTCATGGCTCCGATTGGCCCAGTTCATTCCAGTAAAACCAGAAAACTTAACCGTTTATTTTCTCAATCCGTCGGCGATTTAGCAATTGTAGATATACAAAACCCAATTGTTCTTGATGACAATTCTGAACCTGAACCGGATATTGCCCTCTTGCGTCCTAGCGATGATTTTTATGAAACGGCAAATCCAAGGACAAATGATGTATTGTTGCTAGTTGAAGTCGCCGATAGCACGTTAAGTTATGACAAAAATACGAAAATACCGCTATATGCGCGTCATGGAATCCCAGAAGTTTGGCTCATCAACGTGCCCAACAAACAAGTGGAAATTTATTTAAAACCCAGTCCAGAAGGCTATCGGAAAATTTTGCTCCCAGAAAAACATGAGCAGATTTCACCCACGCTGTTGCCGGCGGTGTCCGTTAAAGTATCAGACATAATCACTTAAGTACTTGAACTGTGATCTGGAATCCAAGATTTATCTTGGCAAGAGTCCAAGATTTATCTTGGCAGGAGTCCAATCTTAGCAGGAGTCCAAGATTTATCTTGGCAAGAGTCCAAGATTTGGGACTATAGTCGTTCCTAAACATAAGACTTAGGGCAAACCTCGGAGGTTTGCCAAACGCCGTAATTCGCTACGCGAGATAAACGCCGTAATTCCCTACGCGAGATAAACCTCCGAAGTTTTTTTGAAAAACTATACAATACCCAAGCGGATTTATCTCGTTTCCACGCGCCTGTGTCAATGTTTAAGCGATAAACCGTGAATCTAGTCATTCCAGCAAAAGCCTGAATCCAGAACGGTAAATACCAGAAACCTAAGGAAAAGCTTTTCCGAAGCCTTCGCATTCTGGATTCCCGCGACAGCAGAAATGACAATTGTAATGGCATTGACACGCCAGCGTGGGAACGCATAAGTGACGCGCCAGCGTCACGACTGAAAAACATCGAATTTCTAGTCGCATTTTACTCGCTAAGTTTCCCGTACCAATCATGGCATTTTTTTCCAATACCCAAGAATTAGAAGAAATTAAAACCCTTTTGTCTCGCTATGCCCGTTTACCTTTTTCAAGTACCCGTATGGCAATCCCAGGTGCCATTGTTGAAATGATTATCGCTTATGTCAAAAAGGCTACCGTTTTAAACACTTATGATTTTGTTGATATTGTTAATCAGAATCAATCTTATGGTTGGCAAGTGAAATCAACACGAGAAAGTACGCCTGTGACTTGGAAAAGGGCCAAAATACGTCATGCGCCAGCACTCATTAAAGAATCAAAACTTCGTCCCCAAGGACTACAAAAGTTAGGAGACTCAATCATTGAATTTTGTAATGAACACGCTTTGCAAAGCTTGAAACGTTACAATCTCAATGAAATGGGATACGCTAGATTAATTATTCATCCAAATAATAAGGCAACTTATTTTGAAAGACGCTTATGCACTCGTTCTGAACCTCTCATTTTTAAAGCCCAAGATTTTGAATGGCATTGGTCAACACCCAAGAAAACGACTAAAAAAGAACAACTTCCCGCATTACACGGCATACGTAAAACAACCGGGCAGAAGTGGTGGGCATGGCATGGTTTGGGTGAAAACCAATTGCATTTTAGCGGTGAAAAAAATTGGTGGCTGCAACCCGGCGACAATCATGTTGTGACTTTTGATTTGCCCACCAAGATGTCTATTAAGGCATTTATAGAACTGTTATCTCAATTAGATATTCCCGACTGAACCAGTATACTCTCTGCTAATTTTTGTATCAAAAGGGGTGGAACAGCATTCCCCAATTGTCCGGCTTGCTGTGTGTAACTCCCTATCAATTCAAAACTATCAGGAAAACTCTGTATTCTAGCCACTTCTCGAATACTAAGTGTGCGCTTGTCAACCGGATGCCCCCATCGCCCTGAACCGGGATGAAATACCCAGCGTGTGATAGTGGGTGCAACCATGTCTTTTGTTAATCGCCCATAAGCACCGCTATAACCGCCTTTGACTTGAAGATGTTTTGGCAAATCTTTGTGTCCTTGTCCCGGTTTTAATGATGCCAGCCTTTCATATTGTTTGGGCTTTAACTTTCTGGCAACATGGTTAAAAAGTTTTACCTGAGCATTTCTCATTAGTTTCTGAAATTCAGAAAAAGGAGATAACTGATAGTAATCACACTGTTCACCATGATTTAAACCCGGCAAATCACCAATCGCCTCCCAAACGGTAACATGAGGTGGCAGAGATGAAAATAACTCTGGCGTTTCAAGTGGTTTAAGATGGGTAGGCTTTGGTAAGCTAAACGTGATACCTTCCTGACTTCCCAAGAAAAACGTTCTCCGCCGTCTTTGTGGAACACCATAATCGGCGGCATTAAGAACCGAATAAGTCACGGTATATCCGGCTTTGTCCAAGTCAGACAGAATTTCATTGGTATAAACATGATCAAAACCATTTTTCATTTCTGCAACATTTTCCATCAAAATGAAGCGTGGCTTTAAAGCATCACAATAGTTTAAAAATGTCTTAATAAGAAGATTGTTAGAAGCATCAATACGGCGAAGTTTTTTTGGTACATTCTTAGAAAAACCTTGACAGGGCGGCCCACCTGCCAATAAATATAACTCACCGGGTTTGATATCAATAGAAGTCATCAATTCAGCCGGTGATATTTTAGAAAGATCAATTTGGAGAGTTTTAGCGGTTGGAAAATTATGAGCAAAAGTGGCTATATACTTTTTTTCAATGTCAGCCCCAGCCAATATTTCAAATCCAACCCGTTGAAGTCCACAAGAAATACCACCGCATCCACAAAATAAGTCTATCGCTGTCAATCCAGTTTCATTTTTCATAACATTATTTTATAAACCAAGTTTAGTCAATAAACTTAGCTTTTCACATTAAGTTGGAGTCCAAGATTTCTCTTAGCAGGAGTCCAAGATTTATCTTAACAGGAGTCCAATCTTAGCAGGAGTCCAAGATTTATCTTGGCAGGAGTCCAAGATTTATCTTGGCAGGAGTCCAAGATTTATCTTGGCAAATGCACACAAATCTCAACCGTGTGCCGTATAAATATTGGACTCCTATTATTTATGTACTATTTATAATATATGTTATATGTATAATAAAGTCAAAAAAATATTGCCTATCCTTATTGTCGCATTACTTCTTGCAATGGTGCGGAGTAGTTCAGACAACAAATTCCCTTCAAATGACGAAGTGCAACACTTCTTGGATTGGTACTGGGATCGCCCTCTTGCCGCCCAAGGACATCCACCTTCTACATTGAACGCCCTTGAAGCATCCCTAGAACCAGAAGCCTGTAAACGCTGTCACCCTAGCCAATTCGCAGACTGGGAAAAAAGCCGCCATGCCCGTGCCATGGGCCCAGGTGTCTATGGACAAATACTAGATATGACAGAGGATGAATACCAAAACTGCCTTGATTGTCACGCACCCCTTAAAGAACAAGCCGACACTCTAGCAAAAACGCGTTTTTATGGCGGAATAAAGCCCTTAGGCGGTGCGTCTCCAACTCAAGTCTCGACTCCTGTTTCTGAACATCTACACAAAAAGGGATTAATCTGTAGTACCTGCCATCTGCGTGGTTATCAATGGTTTGGCCCACCGCGCCGTCCCGATTTACCACCCCTGACATCTGAAAGTAGACTACCCCATAATGGTTGGAACAGTCACAAGGCCTTTGAAGACTCTCGCTTTTGCGCCGCTTGCCATCAATTTCCAGCAAACGGTTATGCCATAAACGGCAAATTACTAGAAAACACTTATAATGAATGGAAAGAGAGTCCACAGGCCGAAACCGGGCAAACCTGTCAATCTTGTCACATGCCAAATCGCCGCCACTTATGGCGCGGAATACATGATCCAAAGGCCGTCCGTTCAGGAGTTGATATTCAAGTAAGCCCTGTTAAGATAACAGATGGCTTTGTCAGTACCCAATTATCCATGACAAACACAGCAACAGGGCATTACTTTCCAACTTACGTCACCCCAAAAATCGTGATGCAAGCCTATCAAGAAAATAAACAAGGAAAACTGCTCGAAAACACCTTACAACAAACAATCATTGAGCGCCATCTCAGCCTCGATCTCTCGACAGAATACTTTGATACCCGCCTAGCACCTGGACAAACAGCCATTCTAAATTATCAAGCACCCCTTAAACCTCAAACCACAACACTGGTATTAATAATTAAAGTAGAGCCGGATGCTTTTTATACCCGACTTTACCAAACATTACTTGAAGAAGACTTCACCGATAAAGGCACCACACTTATTCTGCAAGCACTCGCCGAATCTACCGCCTCCAATTTCACGCTTTATCAAAAACGCCACCTGGTGTTTCCAGGGGCATCGCCCCTGGAAAGCCCCAACGGGGCGAGATTAATATAGCCAGGGGCATCGCCCCTGGCAAGCCCCAACGGGGCGAGATTAATATAGCCAGGGGCATCGCCCCTGGCAAGCCCCAACGGGGCGAGATTAATATAGCCCCAACGGGGCGAGATTAATATAGCCAGGGGCAACGCCCCTGGCAAGCCCCAACGGGGATAAATTAATATAGCCAGGGGCAACGCCCCTGGTTTGGGGCTTGCCAAAGCTTTAGCTTTGAAGTTTTTTTGCAACAAGAACTGTACTAACCCCCGACAAGACACGACAACGGTTCGCTAGTTTCTCCGGAACGGTTGCACCCTGCACCACTGAAGGCAAATCAATAAGCGATCCAGATAAATGTGGAACTGTCGCTAAAAGCGAAAACAAAAGAGTACCTTGGCTCCCACCAGCATCAATCACAGATTGGTGACTTTTCCAATCAATGATTTCTGATAAAATGGCATAATCGTGACGGGCATAGCCCGAAATGGCACAAAGACACCGGGTGTGTCCCACGCCAACCAGGCCCTCAAAAAATGAAAAAGGAAGAATGAAGAGTTAACGATTTGAGTCGCTAAAGCGACTACTACAAACTCCTCAAGTTAATCAATTCGCCAACCTGGCCCTCAAAAAATGAAAAAGGAAGAATGAAGAGTTAACGATTTGAGTCGCTAAAGCGACTACTACAAACTCACATCCGAAATTTGTTGCATTAATTACTTAAAAATCAATAGCCTACTATAATAAGGCTACCCCCTTGTAATGTTTATAAAGCATTATCAATTGATGATCCTCTCTGAAATTTTAAAGGCCCGTGCCAAACTAAAGTTTGGACTCCTGCTATCCTTTCTGACGAGTACAATGGATTAGCGGAAGAAACGGATTTTACTGTTGGAGTCCAAGATTTATCTTGGACGTCTGCCAAACTAAAGTTTGGACTCCTGTTTGGACTCCTGCCAAACTAAAGTTTGGACGCCTGTCAAACTAAAGTATTAATTATTAATTCTTAGTGATAGGGGTGGTGTGTAAAAAACAGTTTGCAGTATATACTTACTTTTTAGCTTTTACTGTTTTACCTCATTGCCAATTCAATCAAATTCTACTGGGCACCGCTATAAACTGAGTGTTTCTGTCTTTTAACACCGACCAGATTTCTCGCGGAGCGAAAAATGACAAAAGTCCCGACGAGAGGAGGGAACTTTATGCCCGTGCTAAGTATAAATCTGACTCGAAGGCGCTAGATTTCTCGCTCCCGTGATACATGACAAAAGCGCAATTTGCTAAGTATAACAAGGAAAATTAATGGAATATCTATATCTGTTACTGTTATTCGCCATCGGAATCATTGCCGGGATGCTTAATGTGATGGCTGGGGGCGGTTCGACTTTAACGTTGCCAGCGCTGATTTTTTTAGGATTGGATAGTGCCTTAGCTAATGGCACTAATCGCGTTGCGATTTTGTTACAGAATATTTCGGCTATTTTATCCTTTCGCCAACAACAGCTTCATCAATTTAAAGCCAGTTGGCAAATGGCTTTATGGACATTGCCGGGCGCTATTGTCGGGGCTTTTGTGGCTGTCAAAATTGATGAACAATGGTTTCAACGTATTTTAGCGATTGTGCTTATCGGCGTGATTATTACCATGATGTTTTCTCCTAAAAAGCGAGAAACTCTGCAACTGGAGAATTTAACGGGTAGAAAATGGTTAGTTTATCCGGCCATGTTGGGGATTGGCTTTTATGGCGGATTTATACAAGTTGGGGTAGGATTTCTGTTAATGGCGGCACTTTTTCATTTGTTAAGGGTTAATTTAGTGCTCGTCAATATGCACAAGGTTTTTATCGTTTTTATTTATACCATTCCCGTCTTAGGGATTTTTATAGTCAGCGGCAATGTCGATTGGATGTTGGGATTAAGTTTGGCAGTTGGAAACTCGCTGGGTGGATGGTGGGCAGCACAGCTTTCCGTCAAAAAAGGGGAGAAGGTGATTCGCTTTGTTCTATTCTTGGCTATTTTCATCATGGCGCTGAAATTGTTGAATGTTTTTTAAGAGCGAGTGGAAACGAGCCAGGGGCGTTGCCCCTGGCTTTAATAATACGCCCCTTCAGGGCTAATATTCCATTTTTCATTTTTCATTAGTCTAATGGCTGCCATTAAAAGTGGAGCCGTGTTATCGCTCGATGAATCCGGCAAACTCCCTGTTTTTGGGGGAGGTGAGTTGGAACTTTTTGCCATGATTATTGTATAATTTTGTAGGGTTATTGGGTACAGTCTTGTTTGGGGGCCATAAATTATTTTGGATGGTTTCAAATTAAAGTATGGCCCTAATAAATATCGCCTAAAAAAACCACACTTTTCCCATAATTATTGTATGGTTATTGGGTACGGTCTTGTTTGGGGGCCATAAATTAATTTGGAGGTTTTCAAATTAAAGTCTGGCCCTAATAAATATCGCCTAAAAAACCAACACTTTTTCCATAAAATTTGTATGGTTATTAGGTACAGTCTTGTTTGGGGGCCATAAATTAATTTGGAGGTTTTCAAATTAAAATGTGGCCCCAATTAATATTATTACCATCGCTAACGAGTTGGCAAAAACGATTGATATATGATCGTGAGTTAGGTTAGACTACTAATCTTAATACGATTGAGTCAACTTCACTGATAACTGATAACCAATAATAACTTAATCAATTAAATAATAACAATCAATTGAATTAACAGACATTTTTGTAGATTAAACCCTTAACATTAATACGTCAATAACCCGCTATTTGTGGGCCATAGACTGGAATAAACCAGTACAGGAATCCAAACTTGAGTTTGGCAGCACTCGTCCAAACGTTAGTTTGGACAACGAGTTGTTTACGTGAGACGATGACAAGCCGACTACAAACGGGCCTTTTCCGTACGGTATGGCATCGTGGCTTCGCATGTACACAAAATTTGCTAAAAATGATGAGCAATTAACGGTGAACTTACTTAATTCGTTTAGTAGCAATATTAGTTGTACTAAATTCGTTTAGTAGCAATATAGGCGTTCCAGAACGAAGTTTCGTTGTACTGACTTAATTCCATCTTTGTCTGAATCATAATTGCAGAATTAAAGAGTAATCTTGTCAATCCTTCAATCCGTTTAATCCTGTTCAAAAAGTGATAACTTAGGAGACATAAGATGTTAGCCGTTATTCAAAAATGGGGGAATCATCAAGGGCTATCTTTTACGCCGGAAATACTTAATCAAGCCCAACTGTCTGAAGGTGATGAGGTTTTCATTACCGTGAGACCTGGAGAAATTATTATCAAACCCACTGCTCAAGGAAAAGGTAAATACACTTTTCGAGGCAAAAGTTTCGGAGAAACTTTTGCCTCGAAAGCAGAATTAGTGGCACAAATGCCCAGTGACTATAATCCCCACGAGGAAGATTGGGGACAACCTGTTGGCAAGGAGGTTTGGTAAATGGCACCTTATGTACCCAAGAAGGGAGATTTTGTCGCTTTGAGCTTTGATCCACAATCTGGGCATGAACAGTAGAAGACCAGCTTTGGTTGTAAGCAATGACTTATTCAACCAGCATACTGGACTAGCGATTGTTTGTCCCATTACCAATACCGACAGAGATATTCCATTTCACGTTAAAATACCAGAAGAAACATCGCTCACTGGTTTTGTTATGGTTGATCAAGTTAAATCCATTGATTATGTGGCCAGAAACGTTAAGCGGATTGAACCAGCACCGCCTCAACTTCTCAATGACGTGCTTGCTGTTTTAAATATTTGTTTATACTGAAGAATGTAACTTCTTTAACGTCATTAACGATTTCATTATCAACAGTATTTTGAACGGGATTAAACGAATTAACGGATGAACCGGATTAAAAACGATGATATGGCTTATGAAACGCATAACAAAAAATGTTCATCAATAAATAGTACAGGAGTCCAAACTTGAGTTTGGATGTCCAAGATTTATCGATGACTCAGGATAAATCTAGGGCTCCGACTTAGGAGTCCAAACTTTAGTTTGGACGTCCAAGATAAATCTTGGACTCCGGATAAATCTAGGACTCCGACTTAGGAGTCCAAACTTGAGTTTGGACGTCCAAGATAAATCTTGGACTCCGGATAAATCTAGGCCTAGCCAAGTCATTACATGTTGTGCCAGTGCGTCGCAGGTATCTTGTTCGTAGTAGGCGATTTATCGCCTTTTTTGGAAAACAGGTTAAAGCGATAATCTATCCTTTATTATATTCAATCCTTGTATTTTCAACACGGAGTTCACCGAGTACCACAGAGTCTCACAGAGTCATAAAGCCAAAGGAATTCTCTGTGAAACTCCGTGCAACTCCGTGTCTGGGGTGTTGAAGATTTAAAAACTGATAGGTGGTAAGCCCTTCGGGGTTGTGGTGGTTGGCTTGAAATGTTCCTTTAGTGTAACCTGAAGAACTTCACATACAATTCACAATTCACAATTCACAATTCACAATTAGCTCCGCTGACCTACGGTTCACAATTAGCTCCGCTGAGCTTCGGTTCACAATTGTTTTACTGCTGTTTCAAATACTTGTCCTCGGTGTTCATAATTATTAAACATATCAAAACTGGCACACGCTGGCGATAGCAACACGGCATCGCCCGGATTCGCTAACGCAGCCGCTTGTGCCACCGCGTCTTCCAGCGTCTTTGCATGATGCACAGGCACAACCTCCGTTAATACGTCCGCAATCAGCGGCGCATCTCGCCCTATCAACAGACAGGCGCGACAGTGTTGCGCCACCCCCTCTGCCAACGGCGTGAAATCCGCGCCCTTGCCTTCGCCCCCGGCAATGAGTATGATTTGTCCGGGTTTTTCTAAGCCGGCAATGGCAGCACTCGTCGCGCCGACATTGGTGCCTTTAGAATCATTAAAAAAATCAATATCTTGCTTATTAGCCACCCAAGCGCAGCGATGGGGCAAGCCTCGAAAGGTTGGTATCGCGTCCAACATTGCCGACTCATGTAAGCCCACCGCCTCACCTAACGCTAAGGCTGCCAAAGCATTGGCTCGCATTATCGCTCCTGGCAATTTCATGGCTTTTGTGGATAACAAGGGCGTAAATGAGTTATGGTTAGCACGAGCAAAGTACAATTCGCCATGATGTTGACAGACTCGAAAATCTCCCTGATGATTGTGTAAACTAAAGCTCAGATGTTGACGCTGCGGTGGTAGCATGGCAACTACATAAGGATCATCGGCATTAATGACGACGATGCCATCACCTTGATAAATCCGTTGTTTAGCCGCCACATATTCGGCGAGATTAGCGTAGCGATCCATGTGATCTTCGCTGATATTGAGTACAACGGCTGCTTTTGGATTTAACGATTTAGTGCTTTCCAGTTGAAAACTGGAAAGTTCTAATATATACAAGTCGGGGGCGGGCGTACCTAATAATTCCAGGGCGGGCGTGCCTAAATTACCGCCGACTTGTACGCGCCAACCGGCTTGTTTAGCCATCTCTCCCAAAAGCGTGGTAACGGTGCTTTTGCCATTGGAGCCGGTGATAGCAACAACGGGGGCATTCACATAACGGGCAAACAGTTCAATTTCACTGATAATCGGCACACCGGCTGCCACCGCTTGCGCGAGAGCCGGCGCTTGCCGCGACAAGCCGGGGCTGATGATAATTTCAGCGGCTTGCGCTAATTGCGCCGCATCAAAACGGCCGGTGATATATGGTATATCGGGTAATGTTTGCTTGAGTGTCGCCAAGCCCGGGGGCGTAGGGCGATTATCCATGACGCGCACGGAGTAACCGTGCTTAACTAAAAAATTGGCACAAGCTAAGCCGGTTTTTCCCATGCCCATGACGACGGTATCGCCAATGCGAGAGGGGGTGTGATGCGTTGTTTGTGAGTTAGAATGGTTCAATATTTCGATCCTTCGAGATGAAAAAAACGAGGGCTTAATGCAAATTAAGAATGAAAAATGAAAAATGAAAAATGAAGAAATATGTCATTTCGGTTTCGACGAGAGGAGAAACCTTGATAAACCTTATAAAATAACTTATCTGAAAGATGTTTTTATAAGCCATTGATTTCATAATATTTATTTCAACCCTTAATTCGCTTCTATAGTTATTTATTCAGAAAACGCTTGGGGAAAACCTCTAGGGTTTGCAAGGGTGCCTTTCGGTTTTCCCGCTTTCAAAAACTACAAGGATTCGTTATAAAAACGGATACGACAAGGATTCGTTATAAAAACGGATTCTACAAGGATTCGTTATAAAAACGGATTCTACAAGGATTCGTTATAAAAACGGATTCTACAGGGATTCGTTATAAAAACGGATTCTACAAGGATTCGTTATAAAAACGGATTATTCTACAAGGATTCGTTATAAAAACGGATACGACAAGGATTCGTTATAAAAACGGATTCTACAAGGATTCGTTATAAAAACGGATTATTCTACAAGGATTCGTTATAAAAACGGATGCTACAAGGATTCGTTATAAAAACGGATTCTACAAGGATTCGTTATAAAAACGGATTCTTCTACAAGGATTCGTTATAAAAACGGATTCTACAAGGATTCGTTATAAAAACGAATTCTACAAGGATTCGTTATAAAAACGAATTCTACAAGGATTCGTTATAAAAACGGATTTTACAAGGATTCGTTATAAAAAAGGATTCTTCTACAAGGATTCGTTATAAAAAAGGATTAAAAAATACCAGTGATCCTTTAGAAAAAATGATAAATGTGTATACTAAACGCTATGGCTTTGAGTTTAGAACCGCTAAAACTCATCCTAAACGCTTTTGTATCAAGAAGGTATAAATATGAACAACGTTTTCACTATTGAAAATCAGGCCCCAACTTTGAATGAAGCAGACGAGGAAGAACTTTGTTTAGATCATGAACTATTTCTGTTAGATCGCCCATTAACGGAAGCAGAAAAAATGGGGTTATATGATCCAGCCAAAGAACAGAGTCCTAGCCTAGCCCAAGTCAGAAAAAGATTAGAAAAGTATCGGAGTCCATTTACTAAAAAACCGCCAAATGTTCCCACTGCTATCACTCTAACTTCAGCAGATGAACATGAACAGTCTCTAAACATGTTGAACCATGTTGATGAATTGCATTTAAAAGCACAGGAAATGGCTGGATTAGCTTTTATCGCGAAAAGAGAACAACAAACTGAACAATTCAAGCTGTTATACAAACAAGCTTTTGATTATGAATGTAAAGCGGCCATTTTGTCAGCACAAGGGCCGAATGATGACACGCCACTCACCCGCTCGCTATTGTCTAAAAGTGCGGCCAATCTCGCCTTGGAGGCACAGGCGTTTTTAGAGGCAGAAAAAATGATTGAGTTTGGCTTATCTGCTGAACCTACTCTCGCTATTACAGAAGAATTATTAGGGTTATTCGATTACCTAGCCCATACCTATCATGAAAAAGGTGAGTACAAGAAAGCGCAATCCTTGTTTGAAAAAGCATTAGTCATTCGTGAAGAAAGATTAGGTGAAGAACATTTGGATATTCCAAATACTATCAATAACTTAGGTTTGCTCTATCAAGCACAAGGAGAATACCACAAAGCTCAGCCATTGCTTAAAAAAGCGTTGGCAATTCGTCAGAACCTCTTGGATGCCGAACATCCAGATGTGGCAACCTCTCTCAATAACTTAGGTTATTTATATCAAAAACAAGGCGAATACGATAAAGCCCAGCCTTTGTTGGAAAAAGCCTTAGCGATTCGCGAGAAAATATTGGATGCCGAACATCCTGATGTTGTAAATTCTCTCAAAAACTTAGGTTTTTTATATCAAGAACAAGCTAAACGATTATTTGAGAAAGCTTTGACTATTTTACAAAAAGGACAGAGCATTAAATTGTCTTATGGATGACGATTGCTCGCCTTTACCCGTTTGTAGTAGGCGATTGCTCGCCTGTCGTCTAAGCGTCAATACCATTAAAAAACGTTGTACCACCCAACGTTGTTGCCGGCCCCATCGTCGTCGGCATGGTGGGCAAGAAAAAACCTCAAGATGGATTTATTCTTAACTTAATGGCATTGAAGTGCAACCTGGGGCGGTGAAAATGATTAATGATTAATGATTAATGATTAATGATTAATGATTAATGATTAATGATTAATGATTAATGATTAATGAGTTAAATGATATTTAAACAATACCAGGCTTTAAATCCTTATTGTTTTTTAATTCTTGTCACTGAAGGCAGACATTCAGAAAAAAATCCGTTATTATAATCAATCCTTATCGATTAAGAACAATGTACTCTCACTATACAACGCCCGGTGTGAAAACAATCGTCAAGGTATCGGGGTAATGGGCAATAGCTAATCACAATTACCAATTAACAATTACCAATTAGCAATTACCAATTACAAAACAAACATTATCACATAACGACAGGAAAAACCTAATATGTTGCAATCTCTCACCACTAATCTATCAGCGATTGCTGTGACTTTACATGTTCTCTCGGCCGTGATTTGGGTGGGCGGGATGTTTTTCGCCCATTTTGCCTTGCGCCCTGCCGCCGCCAGTTTGCTAGAACCGCCTTTGCGTTTGCCGCTGATGTCACAAGTCTTAGCACGGTTTTTCCCGTGGGTGTGGGTGGCTGTCGTGTTATTATGGGCAACCGGCTTGTGGCGGATTTTTGGATCGATTGGGGGCATGGGCAATGCCGCAATATATATCCATATCATGTTGACGATAGCGGCCGTGATGACCGCATTATTTGCGTACATTTTTTTCAGGCCTTTTCCGGGTTTGAAACAAGCCGTTGCTCAAGGGGAGTTTAAACAAGCGGGCAAACACTTAGCGACTATCCGTCAACTTATCCACACCAATTTGTGGTTGGGGCTAATAACAATTATCGTGGCGACGGGCGGAAGGATGTATCTTTACTAAACAGTAACAAATACTATCTCTTCAAAAGACTAGAGGAGTACAAACTTTAGTTTGTTCGAGCCAAGCTAAAGCTTGGACTCCACCAAATTCTGCCAAGCTAAGCTTGGACTCAACCAAATTCTGAGCCAAGCTAAAGCTTGGACTCCTAGAGATCGATCCAAAGGGGTGAGGGTAAAAAACTTGAAACGGAGAAATCACTTATGTCTGAATTCTCTATCACAGGCCTTATCGTGTTAGGGTTACAGAAATTAAATCCTTACACGAATTTTATAACTGATTTATTTATTATTGTATGTATTTTTTTACTATTGTTTGCTATCTACAAACGCGGTAGTCGTCTTGCTGAAATAACGCCCAATTTGCTGACCGGTTTAGGTGTCTTAGGCATCTTTCTGGGCGTGGCTATCGGCCTTAGCGTCTTTGATGGGCAGGATATTGAAAATAGCATTCCCCGTTTTCTGGGCGGCTTAGGCATGGCCTTTATTACCGGTGTCGTGGGCATCTTTTCGGCCCTAGTGGTCAAATTTATTAACCGTAAAAATGCCAAACCCGCAGACTCACCCTCTAGCAATATTACGCCTTCCGATATTTACCGCGTCTTGACAGAAATCAGCGAGCAGAGTGCCGCTCAAAAAGCTGTCCTCTCAAACATGGTTGAACAAACCAACACCCATCAACAAAATTTACAAAAAATCATAACTTTACAAACCAAAGGCCTCGCTCAAGAAGTGCGTCTGTTGGAAGAAATCAAACAGAATCTCACCTCTGAAGACGAAAAGTCATTGGTCACACAAATGCAAAAGTTGCGCTTGTGCGCGGAAAAATCGGCACAAGACAGTAACCAGCATTTAGTACAAGTTATTGAAAGTCCAATGAAATATTTTACCAATACCATTGGTGAACAATTTGGTGAAAATTTCAAACAACTTAATCAAGCCGTCGCTGCGCTGGTGACGTGGCAAGATCATTCTCGTGAACAAATGGTGAAAATGCACGAGCAATTCATCTATTCTATTGATGGCGTAGAGAAGTCTCACACCACTTTGCAAGAAATGGCAACGCACATCCAAGCCATTCCGCAGACGATGCAACAACTTACCCAAGTGATGCAGGGTTTACATCAACAACTTGGAGACATGGGAGTTCATTTAGAAAATTTCCAACACGTAAGCGAACAAGCGGGTGAAGTTCTTCCACTGATTGAAACCAATCTCGATGATTTGACACAAGGGATGCGGCAACAAACACAGCGTCACTTGGAATTGCTTGACACTTCTTTAGAGACGCAGTTGGACATGACGGAAGCGGCTTTAGAGATTCAATTAGATGGATTTAAGGGCTTGCAAAATCGCTTTGACGAATTGGAAAGTCAACTACACAGTGGCACTGAAAAAGGGGAAGCACCGACGAGTGAAGCACCCGTTCTTGAAAGTACTGAAGCAGAAACGGCAACAGTGCCAGAAGAAGTCGTGCCAGAAACTTTGGATAATGAATCGGCCGAATTACAGCAAGCGGCAACAACCACGACGCAGCCATTTAATGGCGATGATTTGAGTTCTGATAAACCTGATAACTATGATGCTTTGCAAAGTAAAGCCTTTGCATTCATGGAATTGGGGCGCAACAAAAAAGCCATTGAATATTTTGAACAAGCGATTGAATTTAATCCAGAAGAATTTTCCTTGTTTTATAACAAAGCTTGTTGTCATGCTTTACTAGGGGAAATTGACTCAGTAATAGTCGCGCTACAAGAAGCAATTTATTTAAATTCGGAATGCCTTGAAATGGCAAAAACGGACTCCGATTTTGAAAATATACGTTATGATGCACGTTTTCGGTCATTACTGCGGGGGTATTAGTCTTCGTTTGTATGTTTGTAGTAGGCGATTTATCGCCTCCCGTTTGTAGTAGGCGATTTATCGCCTCCGCCTCAATTGCTAAAGCAACGACTACTAACGGGCCGTTCATAGTAGGCATTTAATTCTTCATTCGCATTGTGTGGAGATGGCTTATGGAAATGGAACAGCTCTTTGGGCAACAAAATTACCAAGATGAAAATTCATTGATTTCAGTTTTTGATGTCATCTTAGGATTGTTGATATTAGCTTTAATGATGATTTTCCTATTCGTGTCTCTTAGCTATCTGCTTGATTTAGAAAACAGCAATCCTGAAATTCCAGAGACAGTCGTCACACCAGCGGTGACACCTGCCCCAAATAAGACGACTGTGCAAAGAGCGACAACTACACCAAACCCAAATAAAAAGGTAGCAGTGAAAGCGCCGACAGTGCAAGAAGCTATCTATCAAGCCCTTTTGAAAGAATTTCAATACGACTTGCCACGTTGGACAGCAGAAATTGACCGTACTACTCTAACGGTGCGCTTTCACAATCCAGATATTATTTTTGAGCTAGGGCGTTCATCACTCAATCAACATTATAAATCTATCTTAGCTGACTTTTTTCCAAGATATGTCAATCTATTAAAAAAACATCAACCGGCCATCGAAGTCCTCAGTATTGAAGGACATACTTCCTCAGAATGGCGAGGCAGCGTTTCTCAAGAAGAGGCTTATTTTAACAATATGGCACTCTCTCAAGCCCGCACACGCGCCGTGCTAGAATACTGTTTGCGGTTACCGTCGGTAAACACTTATAAAAATTGGCTGCGTAGCCTCTTGACGGCCAATGGTTTATCGTCTAGCCGTTTAATTATGGATAAAGGTTTTGAAAAGGTTGAATATTCACGGCGGGTCGAATTTAGAATCTATACTCATCAGTGATCAGTTTTCAGTGATCAGTTTTCAGTTCTCAATGATGCGAATATCGAGCTGAAAAAATTTCACAAAGGCTTATGAAATCGTAACTACTCAGCCTTGAGATAAATCTCAAGGCTAAAAGCTAAAGTTTGCTAAAGCAAACTCTCTGAATCAGCAAGCTTTAGCGAGCGATAGCTTTTAGCGCAGAGGAACCGCTACTGGCATACGAAAAGGCTGAGCAGTTACATGAAATCACTCTATTCAACGAGTATTTTATAACCAATTGATTTTACATAAATTAATTAAAGCCTTAATTCGCATCACTGAAAACTGAAAAACTGATTGATCACTGAAAAACTGATCACTGAAAAACTGATCACTGAAAAACTGAAAATGTCTCCCATTAAAGAAACCCTCGACAACATTGTTGTCCAAATGAGCCAAGTCATTCTTGGCAAAGAGTTACAAATTCGTTTAGTCCTTACCGGCTTGATGGCGCGTGGACATGTCTTGATTGAAGATGTGCCGGGTGTCGGTAAAACCATTCTCGCCCATGTTTTGGCGCGGGTGCTAGGCTTGAGCTTTCAGCGGATTCAATTTACCAGCGATTTACTCCCGGCTGATATTATCGGCGTGTCGATTTATGACAAAGAAGTGGGACAGTTTAAATTTCATGTCGGCCCTATTTTCTCGCAAATGGTATTAGCTGATGAAGTCAATCGCGCCACCCCAAAAACGCAAAGTGCTTTACTAGAAGCGATGGGAGAACATCAAGTCACGGTGGAAGGTGAAACTCGTCTTCTCCCCGAACCCTTTTTTGTGTTGGCAACCCAAAATCCGTTACACCAAATTGGCACTTTTCCGTTGCCAGAATCACAGCTTGATCGCTTTATGATGCGCTTAGCGCTCGGCTATCCCAACCATCAAACGGAACGCGCCCTACTCAAAGGACGAGATCGCCGCGAAATGATTGCCGATTTGGAACCCATTGTTACTGTTCAAGACATTTTGGACATCCAAAACGCGGTGCCACAAGTTCATGTTGCCGAAGCCTTAATAGATTACTTACAAGCCATTTTAGAGCACAGCCGCCAATCGCCGCGCTATCGGGTAGGCTTATCGCCTCGCGCTGGCTTAGCCATACTCCACTGCGCCCAAGCGTGGGCAGTTATGCAAGGCCGCGATTATGTCGTTCCCGAAGACGTACAAATGGTATTACCCGGCGTTATCGGACATCGACTCGCGGCTATGGCTGAACAACAAAACACCCAAGCCTTAGTCAACCAACTCCTTGAAGAAGTTGCCATTCCGTGACTATATACTCAGCCACCTACCCGTTTGTAGTAGGCGTATAATAAAAAGTTTAAAAAAAAACTCAATGTCAATTATTTATTTTTTTTCAGCAGTGAGCTATTTCTTATTAAGATTTGTTCGAAACTATTAATAAATAGTTTACTATAACTCAACTTCGTAAACTGAAGAGGTTTTTCCTGCTAAACCTCCGAGGTTTTCAAAACCTTGGAGGTTTTTTAATAGACTGAATAACAGAGAGCCGCCCCTTATTATAAGTATAAGTCGTCGGAGCGAAATTAGGTGCAATCATTTTAATCAATTGCTGATTAGCGTTATATTTCAATTGCGTGATTTGCCCAGCGCGATCTGTTTGCCTGATAACATTATTATTGGCATCGTAAGCCAAACGAGTGATTTGCCCCAGCGGATTTATAACCGATAACAAATTCCCCTGATTGTCATAACTCAAATAAGTGGTCAAATTAGCGGCGTTGGTGATAGCAACTAAATTGCCCTGACTATCATAAACAAAGCGCGTGGTATTGCCATTAGCATCCGTCGTCATGCTACGGCGACCATTGGCATAAGTGTAACTCGTTGTTTTACCCTGTGAATTCTGCAAACTCAGCAATTGGTAATTTTCATCATAAGTAAACACACGAGTCTTGCCATTGCGATTGATAACGGTGATGGTTTTGGTGGGCGGGTTCGTCAAAAATGTTAGGGTGGATACAGAAGAGTATCCACCAGTCGCATTTACTAAATAATATCTTCCCAAGATTCTGCTCTAAAAGAATAATCTGCGGCTTGTTTTATTTTATGGCGTTGCGTTTCCGAGATTTTGATGGGGTTATTGGAATTAGCAGAATCAACCAATTTTATATTAAGAATGCTACTTTTAAGGTATTGTAAAACCGTTTGAAAAGACATCTCTAAGTCGCTTTCGTCTTTGTCTCTCAAAGCACGGATGACCACTTGCTCCATAGCAAATTTGTGCATTCCTAATGAATGCCTTCGTATCCACAATTTCATCAGCTTGATAGTGTCTTTCACCCGACGGGCATCATCAATGTGCATTTTTAGGCTAGTTAGCATCCGACTATCTTCGGCAATGTTGTACAAATCTGCGTAGTAGAAGTCTTCATCTTTTGCCCGTCCTGTTACAACGTCAACATGAAGTTGTTTTGGTAATTGTAATGTTAATGCAACTCGTTGTTCTTTCATCTTATAGCCCGCTTGGTTCAGAGAATGACATACAGATTCATATATGTCCCTGAGTGGGCGGCGGTCAGTATGTGGAAAGTAGATGACAATATCAAGGTCAAAAGATTCCTTAATCATCGTCTTTTTGCCGTATGAACCGCCATAATAAATACGGGATTCATGACGGATAGGTTTCAAATATCTTTCGATCTGATCACGAGTATTTCTTAATCGCTTTAAGTCCATATCCGTTAGCCGTTGTTCTTCTAGCACACCGACTAAATATTGATGTCCTGTCATGGGTTTTCTCCAAATTCACTTTCGAAGAAATGCTCAATTCCTTCAAGCATGGTTTTTACATGATTATCATCATAATCATTAAAGTCGCCATGGGCTGCCGAATTTCCAATCTTAATCCAAGCTGAAATTGAACGTCGTAGATGTTCTTTATATAGCCCTTTTTCACAAAGTTTTTCATTTAATTTAGCCGGTACTGGTTTGTCATTCAAATTGGCTTTACGTGCCATTCTTTTCAGCCCATCTTCTAAAACAGTTCTGCATAACATAGCAGCAACATTTTTGTCTTTCGGCTTATAGAAGTAGTCTTTAGCCTGTTCTAAAACAGTGGCATAAATTTCTCCTGCAATTAAGAATTCTTGACTAACTAAATAACCGCCCTCTAAGTCGCTCAACCCTCCCCTTAATAACCCCACAATTTTATTGATTTGCGTCGGCAAATGAGTCTTGCCACTGGAAAGTTTCTCATTTAGCCTAAATTGTGAGCTGTTTTTACCAAAAGTGGTCTCAATAATATTTTCGACTTTGCTTAACCATTCAGTTCGTTTGGCATTATCGCCAATGATTTTATAACCCTCTTTTGAGACTTGTGGATTGTTTGCAAGGGTTTCACCTTCTGCTATGAGTTCCTGAATACGTTCCGCATAGTGTTTTTGTTTAAGATTTAACATCTTAAGATACCTAATAAATAGATTAAATAGTTTTCATCATGTTACGATGAAGGTAAATTTATAAAGAGCCCTGTTGCGGGTACTTTAGTTTTTAGCAGCCTGAGATTTATCTCTTGGCGACTCGCTGTTTATTTGACCTCCTTTTGGTTGAAATAAAAGTAAGGATTATAGACAATGGATAACGCAATAGCAAAATTTTGCAATCGTTCTTTTCAATAGGCAAAACGAGCTTTCATAAGAATAGCAAGCGTCGGATGGGTGGGTAGAATCTCGTTACACCCATCCATCATTTTTCCTCTGCGCTTGCTTTGCAGCTAGTGATACCGTTTGTAGTAGGCGATTTATCGCCTCACGCAAACAGCTAGTGATACCGTTTGTAGCATTGGGACGCTAACCAAATTATGTCCGCTAAAAATTATTCGTTTGTTCTTTATAGTGAAAGTACAACTTCTTTAAGGAATAAACGGATTTGTTCTGGGCATTTTTGAGTGCCTTTGGTAATATATTAATAAAAAATGAAAATGGTACCAGTTAGTTTGTAAATGACTCATAAATTTCAGGAGAAAATACCATGTCTCGTTCACCTTTTCCGGGTATGGATCCTTATCTGGAGTCGCCCGATTTGTGGCCGGATGTTCATGAAAGTTTGATAAGTTTATTTCGTGAGCAACTTACACCATTATTGGTGCCTAAATATGTCGCGACATTAGAAACCCAACTTGTTATTGACCAAATTTCAGAAAATTCTTCAGCAGCGGTGCCTGATGTGATGATTGCTGAAACTGGCAGGGACAGTTCAGTAGATGATACTGATACCGCCGTGGCGATTGCGCCGGCCCCGGTGCGCTTAAGAATTCCTCGGATAGTGCCAGTTCGGGTTACCACTCTCCACATTAAGCGTGTTGAAGGCGATAAATTGGTGACAGTGCTTGAATTGCTTTCACCCGTCAACAAGCGAGCCGGCGATGGCCGAAAAAAATATTTAAAAAAACGCAATGCTTTTTTTGATTCTGACGTACATTTAATGGAAATTGACTTGTTGCGCTTGGGGCCTCGAATGCCTTTCTGGGAAGAGGTGGTACCAGACTCGGATTACTTGGCGATGGTGAGCCGGGCTGATGAGCGACCTGTGTGTGAGGTTTGGCCTCTCAAATTGCGTCAGCCTCTCCCGGTGTTGCCGGTGCCCTTGCGGCGGCCGGATGCCGATGTGCCACTTGATATAGGTCAAGCTTTACGCACCGCTTATGAACGGGCTCGCTATGATTTACGCATTAATTATAATAAGCCTCCGATACCGCCGCTCAAAAAGGTAGATGCCACTTGGGCCGCTACGTTGGTTTCTTAGATGATTTGTAGGCCATTAACCAAACTTAGGCTTATCAATTTGGAAACCTGGCCCCCAGTTTTTAATTAATGAAAAATGAATCATGAAAAATGAAAAATGATGAAAAATGAAAAATGGTTTTTTGTGGGCCATTAACCAAAAATGGTTTTTGTGGGCCATTAGCCAAACTTAGGTTTATCAATTTGAAAACCTGGCCCTCAAAAAGGTTGCCAGCTTTGTGCAAACGGCTTCGGGTGGGTTTGCTTTGGTTTCTTAGAAGGCTAAAATGGTTTTAGTTTGTAGTAGGCATAGATATTCAGATAATTATTTAGTCCCCTTTAGGGGACTTGAGCTTTCAGACAACGGCTTTAGCCGTTGGCTGTTTTGAAATTATTTTTCTGAAAATCTATAAGAAGGAACTGAATCCGCTAATTGCAGGTTTTTTTAATACTTCCTGTCCTTTCGCTGTTGGCATTTGGTTTTAAAACGAGTTGATTTGAATAGATATGGATTCATTGCCAACCCGGCACAGTGGCCGGGTTCAAAAAAAACTCATTCAGGGCCAGACGGCGAGTTATAAGAAAAACCGGTTTGTTTCAAGTGAGTATGGTGGCGCTTCGCGCAACGAGGTATTGCTTTTCATCGAATACAAGCTTCAATCGGCCAAGCAATGCCTTCAACATCATTCAATTTTATTTCATTGAGCGTCACGTCAATCGCCATATCCAGTCGGTCACAAGAGTCTATTTCTAGGGCATGAATACTCAGCGTTTCGTCATCATGCAGACTAAACAATAAACGGCCATCGGGGAGCATTTCTAACGCTTCCACTTCGCCATCAGGCAAGGTGCAGTTGAGTTTGGTGAGTACTATGGCTTGGGGGTTGTAGGCTAATAAGGTGTTGTTTTCGACACCATAGAGTATAAGGCCTTCATTATCCCAAGTGATATCTTCAACCGGCCCATCGTAAGCTATTTCTAACGTGCCGTTGCCGGTTTCGGTATCAATCTGAATCAGCCCTTCACCTTCGGCCCATCCCCAGAGTGTGCCTTCCTGTGTGAATGATAAGCCATTGATTTCATGAAAGTTTGTATCGCCGACGTGGGACATTTGGCCGTTCCATGAATTGACTTTGTATAGGTGTCCGGGCTGAAGGCCATCATCACCTGCCGCTGCGAACAGTTGATTGTTGGTGGGGTGTATATCGAGGGCCTCAATGTCGTATCCTTTATATAGCGAACCCAGCAATTTAACCTCAAACGCGTTAAATGGATTCACGGTAAAGAATTGGCTGTGTTTTTTACCTTCGTCGTGGACGGCATAGAGTAGGCATGGGGTTGGATCGTCTGAAATGAGACTGATGGTGTTCGTTTCATTTTCACCAACCGTGATTTCTATCGGGGTGAAGTTGTAACCGTCTTTTGAAGCTGTTAATGTGTAGTTGCCGGCCCGCAATTCATTGATTTTATAGTAGCCATTTTCATCCGTCACTGCGGTATGCCCGGCGACTTCAACCGGTGCGTCTGGAATAGTATGACCATATTTATTGTAGAGATAGCCTTCTACAAAATAATAGGTAATGGGCGACACATTTAAAAATAATGATTTGCCGCTGACGTAACCTAAACCATCACTGAGTTGCACCACGACACGCACCCAGGTATTTTCTGTCACTTCTGCTGGGGCAATATATTTGACTTGACTGAGATCAGGGGCGGTGGGATCAATTTCTAACTGCCCTTGTTCGGCACACCAGTAAAAGTTGGGATTAGCGCCGTTTTGAGTATCAACTGTGGCATTGGTAAATAAGGTTAACGAGTCGCCCTCATAAATTTTGGCAACATTTCCTTCGCTGGTTAAACTGACGGTTGGTAAATTGACGTTAGGTATTGGCAAGCCTTGTTCATAGTTATCGCCAAGACAGACTACGTTGTCGTCAGCATAAACAACTAATAAGGGCATGGCAAGTATGATTGCCAAAATTTGAGTCGGTATTTTTTTTGTTAACATGGTTTAGCTCCTTTCTATTTCGTTGTTTTGTTCGTGTTCATTATAGTTGTCCAGGTTAAGTAAGTACAACGAATTACGCGGATAAACGAATTTAGTACAACGAATTACGCGGATAAACGAATGGCCGTACAACTAATTAGCGAATAAGTACCCGTCCAGAAGTTTGTCGGTATTTTTACGAAGAAAGTTCTTGTTTTTATTCACTTTATTTTGGAATCATATCTGAATGGGTACTTAAACGAATTAAAAACGCGGATAAACGTACTCTCGATAAAAATTGACTTTTACCAATCCTTATATAGATTTTCAGATAATTATTTTCTTTTGGTAGAGAGTTTCTGTTTGACATTTTTCTGCTAATTGTTTGATTGTTTCTTGTTCCCAAGTATCAGTATCTATGATAAGCCATAATTCATCGTAGCTTTTCAGTTCATAATCTCTATTATCTTCTAGAAACTCATTCAACATCTGTTCAACATATTTTGGTGATGAGTTGCCACTTTGTTTTGAAGGGCGGCGTAAAATTTCTACCTGCAAATTTTGTTCATTAAACTTGGAACTATATTGCTTTCGCAGTTCTTTAAAGTACTTATATTCCGTACTACGGCCTTCTGTTGCAATCACATAAAGTTTAGGTTTACTCGCCACATCTAACGGATGCAAACGGTAATAGTTTGTTGGTGTTTCTCTTGGCATGGTTTATTTACTCCCAACCTATCATTAATATATCCCTTGACGATGTCTAAACCATCAACATCAACATTGGCTAAAGAGTAAACACGAGATTCTCCTTCTGTTGATAAACCAGATTTCGTCCTTTCTAAACAGTCTTTTTATATCTAACAAGAGAACTTCGTGTGTTGATGCAATCAACTGACTTTGGACATTTTGAAACCGTTCGTGGTTGAGAAGAAGAGCAAACCGTTTTTTGATAAGCAAATGGTGTAAACTCCTTTCAATTTCATCTATCACAAACACAGAATCATTATTCAATAGTCTGAATAGCATCGGAATGAGTTCAATAACT
>NBMI01000287.1 GCA_002085445.1 Candidatus Parabeggiatoa sp. nov. 2 | reverse complement strand
ATGCTACCGAAAATTATCGAGAGCCGCTTTATACAATCTGAATTCGCTTGGGGAAAAGCAAATTGATAGATTGTAAGTCTCAGGTTTTACCAGTACGACATTGAATACTGAACCAGATACCTGCCGCTTTATAATGTTTAATTATATATTTTTTTTAATAAAAGTCAATCATTTTTTCCAGCACCTGCCGAAGAATTGGTATTGTTTGTGAAGATTTGTTAATAAATTGGGTACTATGCATGAACCCTAAACTATCATTTAAATAGTTTAAATTTTTTAATAAAGAGGTAAGTATGGACGATGCTATTTCTGATTCTGAGGTACTTGGGGAGTTGGAAAACGATGACGAAATAATAATTGCACAAAAAACTCATCAATATGACGGGGATTTGGATGCCACCCGTCTTTACTTGAATGAAATTGGTAAATCCAAACTTCTGACAGCACAAGAAGAAATCGACTATGCGCGACGCGCTCAACGGGGCGATGAACGGGCACGTAACCGCATGATTGAGGCTAATTTGCGCCTCGTCGTCAAAATTGCCCGCAACTATACGAACCGAGGTTTAGCGTTACTCGATCTGATTGAAGAAGGCAATATTGGCTTAATGCGGGCCGTCACTAAATTTGACCCCGAGAAGGGTTTTCGTTTTTCCACTTATGCAACTTGGTGGATTAGACAATCGATTGAACGCGCCATTATGAATCAAAACCGCACCATTCGTTTGCCTATCCATGTACTTAAGGAAATTAATAGTTGTTTGCGAGCAATTCATACCTTGTCACAAACGTTGGAGCGTGAACCAACGCCTGAGGATGTGGCGGATATGCTCGGTAAATCCACAGAAGATGTCGAAAAAATGCTGGGGCTGAATGAGCGCGTAATTTCGATGGATAGTCCGCGCATGAACGATTACGATAAAGCCCTGATCAACAGCATTCCCGATGAATTCAATCCCGATCCTATGCTGATTTTAGAATATTCTGATATCACAAGATGCCTTATTTTATGGTTATCCCAACTCAGTGACAAGCAGCGTATTGTGATAGAGCGGCGTTTTGGTCTAGGTGACGGAGAGGAAGCCACATTGGAAGAAATCGGTAGAGAACTTGGCCTTACCCGTGAACGAGTGCGGCAAATTCAAATCGGGGCCATCAAACGTCTGCGCGAAATCCTTGAAGATGAAGGATACTCTGTAGAGTCTTTGCTTTATCACTAACCTTGGAGTCCAAAGTGAAAGCTTTGGACTATTAAAATAACAGTGCCGCCGCCACTCCCCGCCCTTCTGCCATAAGAATCATATAAGTGCGACAAGCAGCTCGCGTATCCATCACTTCCACGCCTATTCCTTCATTAGTCAGCGGGGCTAACAAAAAGGGGGCCGGAAAACGTATCTTTTGCCCCGTTCCCAATAACACCACTTCTGGGCGTAAAGCACGTAACCGTTTAAAATGTTCTACGTCCAACGTTTCAAAACTTTCCACCGCCCAATCACTAAGATATTCTGGCATAACTATAATGCTGTGCGAGTACACTTGTTCGTTAATAGTTACGCAGCGCGCGTCTACGCGCTGTATTTTATAAGTGCCCTCGCCGACATCAAGATGAAAATTCATCGCAATTTTCCTGTGTTTGGTAATTGGTAATTGGTAATAAAAGGGTGACATCAATTCTTAAATGAAAAACGTGGGTTTTGCACCAACCCCGAAGGGGTTGCAATCGAGATGCTTTAGTGAAACCTGTGCTAAAGTGATTTTTACCAGTCCACCCATTATTATTATAAGGGGTAAAGTACCAACCCCGAAGGGGTTGCAATCGAGACGCTTTAGTGAAACTTTCGTTCTTCGCTCCGCGAGATAAACCTGTGGAAAAGTGGTAATGTATCAACCCTTTATCATCTATCAGTTTTTTATAACTCATTGAATATTAAGTACAACTAATTACGCTTAAGTACATTTCAACTTCTGACAGATTGATTTGACTTAAGTACAACGAATTACGCGGATAAACGAATTGATAGAGACGTTGTGCCAGTTTTGACAAACTGATAGGTGGTAATATTTCAACTTCTGACAGATTGATTTGAGTCGAATCAAATGACTACATGGCCCTCAAATCAATGCGATGGACTGACTTAAGTATAACTAATATTGCTCCGAAGCGAATTATTAGAGACGTTGTGCCTTTTTTGACAAACTGATAGGTGGTAAGGTTTGGGCCCCCTGACAGATTGATTTGACTTAAGTACAACGAATTACGCGGATAAGCGAATTGATAGAGACGTTGTATTTCAACTTCTGACAGATTGATTTGACTTAAGTACAACGAATTACGCGGATAAACGAATTGATAGAGACGTTGTGCCAGTTTTGACAAACTGATAGGTGGTAAGGTTTTGGCTCCCTGACAGATTTATTTGACTTAAGTATAACTAATATTGCTCCGAAACGAATTATTAGAGACGTTGTGCCTTTTTTGACAAACTGATAGGTGGTAATCTTCAACACAGAGACACGGAGTTACACAGAGTTGCACAGAGAAGTCCTTGGGTTTATAACTCTGTGAAACTCTGTGGCACTCTGTGGACTCCGTGTTGAAAATAAAATCATGGCTCACAAAATATTTTCTTAACAAATTGACGCTCTGATTTGGGGGCCATAAATCAAGGATTTATAAAAACTTCTGATTGAGAAGTTATAGAAAAAATATAACGCACGCAAGTGACGCTTGCATGCGCCACGCATATTTGGATGTCTCTTGCGTCAAAGCGCGTCAAAGCGCGTTTTCCACTTCAGTTGAATTTATAAGATTCAATTTAACCCTTAATTCGCATAAACCAGATTAAGTCGCTAAAGCGACTACTACAAACATTAGATTAAGTCGCTAAAGCGACTACTACAAACCAGATTAAGTCGCTAAAGCGACTACTACAAACATTACCCGTTACCCATTACTAATATGCCTAAACAACGTTTTACCCGCGGCGGTTTAGCCGCATGGTCAGTTTATCATCCTATCGGCGTGGTAATGATAGCACTGGCTGTTGTCGTATTAGGCCTATTTTCGTTGCACTCGCTTGGCATTGATTTATTGCCACACCTCATTTACCCAGAAATACGAGTGCGTGTGTTGGATCCGGGTGTGCCCACCACCGTCATGGAAGATCAAGTGACGCGACAGCTTGAAGAGCAATTGGCTATCACGGAGGATGCGATTGGTGTGCAGTCGCAAACGTCGGAGGGGCGTAGCTCGGTCGATTTGTCATTTGCCTACGGCAAAGACATTGATATTGCGTTGCGCGATGCCAGCACTCGTTTAGATCGCGCTAAGCGTTTTTTACCCGATACGATTCAGCCACCCATTATTTATAAAAGAGATCCGTCACAAATTCCTGTGTTGATATTGGCAGTAAGTTCTCGTCTGCGTGATCCGGTCGAGTTGCGAACTTGGGTAGATAAGCAGTTGTCCAAATGGTTTATCAATTTGCCGGGGGTGGCAGCGGCCGAGGTGGGAGGTGGTTTAGTCCGCGAAATTCAGGTTTTACCAGATCAACAGCGTTTGGTGGCGTTGGGATTGAGTTTGGAGGATGTGGTTAATGCCTTAAAACAGGCTAATGTAGAAAGCGCCGGCGGACGTTTGTATATGTCAGAGCAAGAAATCAGCACGCGAGTGCTTGGGCGGTGGCAACGGGTGGAAGATATTGCAGCGGTGCGCTTATCGCCTAAAATCCCTACTACTAGCCCACCATTTTCAAATGGAGGGATTGGGGGAGATGTCTTTTTAGGTGAAATTGCCCAAATCATTGACACGCACCAAGATGAGCGGTTACGTGTTCTTTTTAATAGTATCCCCGGTATTAAGTTATCTATCCAAAAGCAACCGCAAGCCAACACGGTTGCGGTGGTAGACACGGTGCAGGAACGAATGACGTGGCTAAAGGAACAACGAATTTTACCGGCCGATGTCCAACTGGATGTCGTTGATAATCAAGCCGTGTTTGTGCGACATGCCCTGAAAAATGCCACTTATTCTGCTTTAACTGGCGCTGCGTTAGCGATGTTAGTCGTTTTTCTGTTTTTAGGACATTTGCGACAAACTTTAATTATTGGCACCGCCATTCCGTTGGCGATTACCGTTACTTTCATACTGATGGCTTGGGGCGGTTTAACTTTAAACATTATGACATTGGGCGGTTTAGCCTTAGGCGTGGGCATGGTGGTAGATAATACTATTGTGATGTTAGAAAACATCACGCGCCATCAACAGCACACCGATTCTCCCACCGACGGTGCCATCAACGCGGTGGGCGAAATCACTAGCGCGATTGTGGCTGCCACAACAACTAATTTAGCCGCTATTGTGCCTTTTTTATTTATTGTTGGATTGGTAGGGCTGCTGTTTCGGGAACTGATTTTTACGATTTCCGCCGCAATGGTGGCGTCTTTGGTGGTGGCGTTGACTGTGGTGCCGGCGTTAGCAGGCAGGGTGAAGAGAAAAGCTCATCGCCCCCCTTTGGAAAAGAAGAATACGGGTGGATTTGGGTTATTGCGCCCTATCGAGTTTCTGTTAAAACTCATTTATGTCTTTTTAATGAAGCACTTACTGCTACGTTGGCCTCTGTCTCTGCTAATTATTGCTGTATTTTGTGTAGGTTTATGGTACAGCTTTCCGACATTTTTGACGGGTAAACAGATTTTTTTACCTGATTTAGACGATGGGCGAGTGTCGATGAGAATCACCGCAGAGCCGGGCATTGCTTTGCAAGAAATGGATAACATCGTGATGCAAATAGAAAATATGTTGCAACAGCAGCCCGAAGTCGAGTCAGTATTTACCCACATGGGCGGCTTTATCTTTGGACGATCCCAATATGAAATGAGTCACCGGAGCAGTTTAAATGTGCAATTAGTGCCGCTGACGCAACGCACCCTTAGTACTAACAATTGGATTAAACAAATGAACAAGAAGTTGAAAAAGCTTCAGTTAGTGGGTGTCAAAGTGAGGATGCGGAGTGCTGGCATTCGTGGTATTCGTTTAGGTAGAAGCGATGATGATTTCAGTTTGCGTTTGCAAGGCAATGATTTACCAACTTTGACGCATTTAGCGGATGAGTTGTTAGAGCGTTTTGCTGATGTGCCGGGTTTGCTGAATTTAAAACATTCTGCCGAGGAAGTTCGGCAAGAATTAGCGGTGGTGGTGGATAGGCAACGCGCTGATGCTTTGGGTTTTACCGCCCAAGACGTTGGGCGCGATTTAAATATTCTGATGAATGGGCGCGTGGTGACGGATTTTATTGAGGGCGATCAAAGTATTGATGTACGCTTGCGTTTGCCTCGTAGCGAGTTACAAAATCCGCAGGATTTGCAATCGGTATTACTTTATAACAAAGAAGGTATGGCGGTGCGCTTAGATGAAATTACCAAGGTGCAATGGATACCGGTTCCTGCGGAAATTATGCGCGAGAACCAACAACGCATTATTGAAATCAGTGGCAATCTCAGCACTGAGAGTAGTTTGTTGGCGGTGATGGCACAAGTGCAACAACGTTTAGCGGATTTTCATTTGCCCGAGGGTTATGCTTTATATGAAGGCGGTGCAGCGGAAGCGTTACAGGAAAGCCAGCAACTTACCCAAATCTTATTAGGCTTAGCGGTGTTTTTAGTCTTTGTCGTGATGGCGGTGCAATATGAGTCGCTACGTAATCCTTTAGTGATTTTAGTTAGTATCCCGTTTGTCACGATAGGCGTAGCGGTAGGCATTGTCTGGTTAGAAATGCCTTTATCAATGCCAGTCTGGTTAGGCATGATTATGTTAGCGGGTATTGTTGTTAATAATGCTATTGTGTTAGTCGAAACTATCGAATTACAACGGGCGGCGGGGTTGTCGGTACAAGCTGCCATTTTAGCGGCGGGAGAATTACGCCTCCGCCCGATTTTAATGACGACTTTGACGACAGTGATGGGATTGTTGCCGTTGGCACTGGGTTGGGGCGAAGGCGCCAAAATGTTGCAACCTTTGGCTTTGACGATTGTGTTTGGACTTAGTTTTTCTTTGTTAGTCAGTTTGTTATTGGTGCCGCTGTGTTATCAGTGGTTAGCCAAAATGGGATAAACGAATTGAGTACAACGAATTACGCGGATAAACGAATTGAGTACAACTAATTATGCGGATAAACGAATTGAGTACAACGAATTACGCGGATAAACGAATTGAGTACAACTAATTATGCGGATAAACGAATTGAGTACAACGAATTACGCGGATAAACGGATTGAGTACAACGAATTACGCGGATAAAGGAATTGAGTACAACTAATTATGCGGATAAACGAATTGAGTACAACTAATTACGCGGATAAACGAATTGAGTGTTTGTAGTAGCCGCTTTAGCGACTTAATCTATAGGTACACTACAAACACTACAAACACTACTAAGGGAGTTGTGGCTAAATAAAATACCCACACAAAATGAAAAGTTAAAAACCTTTGTTTATCTATGGGTATATTATTTTCACGCTCCTCCCTTAAGTCGCTTTTGCTCCTACGAAAAACCAGATTAAGTCGCTTTTGCTCCTACGAAAAACGATTAAGTCGCTAAAGCGACTACTACAAACATAAGTCGCTAAAGCGACTACTACAAACATAAGACGCTAAAGCGACTACTACAAACATAAGACGCTGAAGTTTTGAATGGTGAAATAGCGACAGGAACATAACTATGAATAATATGATTGAAGAAGAAAAAACCGAACGCGGTACCGACGAAGCTTTTTTGCAACTGATGAAAGTCAGTGGCAATAGCCTCTTGAAACTGTTTGGTTTTACGGCTGACAAAGCGGAACAATACTATTTTCAGGCGGTAGTACTCAAAGAAAAGGAACTTAAACCCGATATTGAAGGTTTTCCCATGCTCGCGAGCGAAGAGGGGCGTGTTTTTATGGAGTTCCAAGGATACTGGGATCCATACATTTACCATCGATTGATGGCTGAAGTCTTCATGGCGTGTGCTAGTGAACAGTATCCAGGTGATGTAATCGCCTGTATTATTTATACTGACAAAACTTACCAAAACGCCGCGTTGCCGCTCAATGAATTTGTGGATATGAAAAACTGCCATTTAGGGGGTTGTATTCGAGAAATCGTTCTGACAGATTACACCGAAAAAGAGCTTGAAACCGTTGATCCGAAACTGGTGGTATTAGCCCCATTTACCTTACCCAATCAAATTGACAAAACCACGTTGTTGACAAAAGGACGGGAATGGAGTTCTTCTATCAAAGAAGTCTTTCCTGAGCGGTTACAAAAGGATGCCTTGAATGTGTTAGGCTTGCTCATACTTAATCGGTTTCGTCAACTCAGTTACGAAGAGGTAATAACTATGTTAAAGTTTGATCTGATGAGCACATTGGCAGGAAAGCAGATATATGATATGGGACATCAAAAAGGACATGATGAAGCACATGAGGAAGGATTAAGGGATGCCCAAGAAATGCTGATTGGCATTTTGATGGCACGGTTTGATGTTGTACCTAGCGAAGTCATTGACAAAATTCGCGTCATTAAACAACGGGAGGTGTTAAAAAACCTTCCCATACAAGCCCTGCAATGCCCTGATATGACAAGTTTCAAGAAAAAGCTTTCGTTGTAGATGTGTTTTGAATTGAGTACAACTAATTACGCGGATAAACGAATTGAGTGTTTGTAGTAGTCGCTTTAGCGACTGAATCTAATATTTATAGAATTGAGTGTTTGTAGTAGTCGCTTTAGCGACTGAATCTAATATTTATAGAAT
>NBMI01000286.1 GCA_002085445.1 Candidatus Parabeggiatoa sp. nov. 2 | reverse complement strand
GCGTAGCGCAAGTCTAGGCTGTCTTCTTGGTAATCGCTGACTCCGACTGCCACTAGGTATAAATTACCTTGCTTTTCCCGGGCTGGTTTGACTAAATGAACTCGCCAATCTTTGGCGGTTTCACCGATGCGATTTTTCGCCACAATGAAAACGATAAATTATATTATATTTCAATAACTTAAACTAAATATCCTCTTTATTTAAAGGTATTTTTGGGTACCAAAACTTGGTAGAAGCGAAAGGTGAAAAATATAAATGTCTCTACCCCAATGAGTTAATGTCACAGCAGTCGCTCAACGTGAATCAAGTATATATACTGCACACCCTCATAAGTTGCGTTTTTTGAAAATCCAACTCCCCCCAGCCCATCGAAAGATGTGAGTGACAACTCCCCTCTTGAGAGGGGATGAGCGGGGTGTGTAAAAAGAGCTACTGTTGTGACAGTGCTAAGTAATCAAGTTTTTAGGCTCAAGTTTTTTTCAAAAAAAACTTGAACCTGAAAGCCTAGAATTTTATAAAAAGTTTTGACATTTTATAATCATTCAAATATTTTAGAATAAATATTTTTTTATAGCCATTTTTTAGTTAAGGAACTTTGTGAATCTAATTGGGAAAAGCCAATAGAGTTTATACCGATTTAATGTAACTCATTGATTGCCCTAAAATCCACAAAGCAAAGTGTAAGATAGGCAACAACAAGCGTAGGATGGGTAGATAGAATTTCGTTACTCCCATTAACCTTTCAATTAAAGCTCTAAAGCATAAAGTTTTAGCAAGCGCAGCATGGGTTAGAGGATATCTCATCATGAAAAAAATGACGTGGAATGACATGAAAAACGAGTTTCCCGATGAATGGTTGCTGATTACTGACTTTGATTTAGATAAGTCAGGGCATCTTGTTGCTGGCGTGGTTGAAAGACATTCAAGAAAAAAGGATGAAGTGTATCAATTGCCCGCATTAAATAAGCCAACCGCGTTTAGATATACTGGTGAATCCACTTTTTCTGGTTTAAGAGATCATGCAAGAAAACATAACATCATTTGATATAAACCAACATCATATCCATATAGATATGATTGTAACAAATCCTTTCAGCATCGTTTACAATGTTGCGGGAATTTTAGATACGGGTGCCCCAAGAACAGAATTTGATGATAATTTTTTTGTGCATACTGGATTTCTTGAAACTCAAAGTGAAAAAGTCAGTTTTAAACCGGGTTTACAAATTCAAAAATATGGCAAGATAATATTACCATCAGTTACGATATGGCATCATAAAAGAGATTTTTTTGAAGTTTTTGTTTCCCATTTTGAACCCTCTTGGGGTATTGATGCCTTAGTTGGACTTGATTTTTTTCGTCGTTTTCGAGTCACCATTGATTATTCAAACGGAATTTTGTTAACAACGCCGATAGGGACTTTTGGGGAAAATTCATGAATTTCAACCAAAATACACAATATCAAGTGAGCGTCGGACAGAACTTCGTTAGGGACGTAGCAGAAAATAACCTACGCAAAACTTAGCAACGTGTTGGGAGTGCAAAACAGCATTTGTTTGCAAACAAAACTCGTCGTTTATAGACAACGACTTTCTAGTGCATAGGCTATAAAGACTATTCAGTTGTTACTCGCTGTACAACAAACCCTATCGCAGTACAGTACAGCCAGTAGATGACAAGGAATAAAAACACGGTATACTGCTTACATTTATTTTATTGGAGATAACATTATGGAACCTATTTACAAACTCCCCCTAGTGTTAGAACCACAGCCAGAAGGAGGTTACACAATCACTTGCCCTCTGTTGCCCAATTTAGTCACAGAAGCGGATACCTTGGAGGAAGTCATACCTCATGTAGCGGACGCTTTAGCGGCCTTAATTGAAGGTTACGAAGAATTAAAGCAACCGCTGCCTGCTGTTCTACAGCCGTTGCCTTCAGGTTCAACACTTTGGTCAGAAACCTTGATTCAGGTAAGAACCGCATGAAATATCGAGAAGTGGCTACTAAACGACACCGTTGCCAAGAAATTCTGCGTCGTGGTGGCAGTTCTCATCGTAAATGGTACAACCCAAACAATGGTGCCATTGTTCCAGTACCTGATTGGGGCAATAAAGACTTAAAGATAGGTACACTTTGCCAGATTGTTCGACTATTGGGTTTAGATTGGGAAGAGTTTAAGCGAATTTGATCATTATCGCTTCATATTCCTATAAAACAGCTTATTAAAGGCCACTCAAGCGGTAGTTCAAGAAACCTCAATAACATTTTCGGGAGAAACAAATATGACAAGAGAAAACCTCGAACCAGCCAGACTAGGCTGTGCAGATATTTAAAGGTGCCCCTGAAAAATCCCTGATAAATCAGAGTTTTTGGCGATTCATCGCCTACCTTGCTACAAACGAGAGCGATAGACTGAAGGCCGTCAATTGTGGGCCAACTCTTATAATGGCTCAAGGGATTTCAACTCATGGCCCTGTTGATACCTCTTTTAATTGTAGTTGACGGAGTAGTTTGTAGTAGGCGATTCATCGCCTACCTTGCTACAAACGAGAGCGATAGAGTGAAGGCCGTCAATTGTGGGCCAACTCTTATAATGGCTCAAGGGATTTAGTTTGTAGTAGGCGATTCATCGCCTACCTTGCTACAAACGAGAGCGATAGACTGAAGGCCGTGGCGATTCATCGCCTACCTTGCTACAAACGAGAGCGATAGACTGAAGGCCGTCAATTGTGGGCCAACTCTTATAATGGCTCAAGGGATTTCAACTCATGGCCCTCTTGAAACCTTTTTTAATTACCTACAGCGTTCTATAGATGTTCAGAAAAATAATTAAAAAAAGCCAATAGTGAATAAATAGATGTCCAAGATAAATCTTGGACTCCGGACAAAATAGACGTCCAAGATAAATCTTGGACTCCGGACAAAATAGATGTCCAAGATAAATCTTGGACTCCGGACAAAATTTTACGACAAGTTGGATGACGCAAATGTGAACTCAAGGGCCGTGTGCTTGAATGGACGGTTTATCGGGAATTGAATCAATCTCGAATCAAATGCCAACCCATTAAGGATTTTAGCAAACGGCTTCGGCCACTCAATCCACGATATGCCGACGAAATCCAAGAAATGTTAGCGGTGAGTAGTCAAAGTGCTTTCGACAAAACTTGGATTAATCATTATATCCAATTGCCAGGAACGACACCGATAGAAGTTGATGTGCTGGCTGAAGGCGCGGATGCTTCAAGTTGTTGGGCATTCGTGTTTGAGATGAAAAACCGCGATGAAAAAAACTTGCCCAAGATGAAGGAGGCGCAATTGTTTGTTGCCAATGTTTCTAGGGTAAAACAATGGTTGACACAACAAACCGGAAAACCAGTTAAATTTATTTGCCCGGTTTATTTAAGTGCTGAAGGCTTTAGCGCATCGGTTGAAGAGTGGTTACACGAACAGGGCGTATTGACGACGGATTGGGCGCATTGGGAACGATAAGTTTTGCCACTTTGGACAAACATCGGATGTTTGCCAAACATCGGATGTTTAAAAAAAAAATCGGTACCCAGTCTATTGCGCTGTCAGAAAAATATTATAGCGATTTCGGGTAATACATAAGGCTACAAAAATATGACGCGCCATTTTAGCATTTTAAAATCGGTTTGATCCTCGTTAAACGTTTCAATCTATAAGTCAATGACTTTAAAGGCTATTTAATCATTAAGGCCCTTGAAAATACCGGTCTAAAAAACGTTCGAATCTCCAAAAAAACCGCTCCATCTATAACTCATTGATTTGTTTTAAAACGAGTCATTGAGGTTTTTGACCAAAACCGGGGGCTAAATTTTCCGGCCCAGACTTTCGAGGAATCTCCCGAAACTCGCAACCGGGCCCCTTGTTTGGACGGAAGCTGCCAAACGTTAGTTTGGACGACTTTATGGGCTTTCCTAAGTGTTCGCCCTAGCTTAACTTAATGGCATTGCACTACGGATTGCCCCTAGCAGACAATCCGGTTCGTAGGGGCAATCCCACGTGCAAAGCCCTCACCCAAAAGCTTAACTTAATTACGCATTTACAATTAAAGGAACTCAAAGAAGAAGCCTTACAACTCGCCTTAGAAAATGAGCGGATGAAGACGGAGCTAGAAGTGACGCGCCGCATACAAATTATGATTTTGCCTCAAAAAGAAGAACTTGAGCAAGTTGCTGGCTTAGCGATTGCGGGATTTATGGAACCGGCGGAAGAAGTTGGCGGTGATTACTATGAAGTGTTGCAACATGATAATAATGGACGGATTCTCATAAGCATTGGTGATGTCACTGGACACGGACTGGAAAGCGGGATGTTGATGTTGATGACTCAAGCTGCAGTACGAACTTTGCTTGAGAATGATGAACAAGACACGGTAAAATTTTTCAGTAGTCTTAATAGCATAATTTACAAAAATGCCCAAGAACGTCTGGAAGTCGATAAAAATTTGACCCTTTCTTTATTGGAATATGTACCAACATATACTGGGGATTACGAATCAGTGGTCGTCATGAAGACATCATTGTGGTGCGAAATGGTCAATTGGAACGTATAGATACGGGTGATTTAGGTTTGCAAGTGGGTTTCATTGATGATATTGCTGAATTTGTCAATCAGATTGAAGTCAACTTAAATGCTGGAGATGTGGTGGTATTGTACACGGATGGCATTACTGAGGCTGAAAATAAGGATAGAAAGGAATACGGAATAAAGCGGCTTTGTGAAATTGTGAAACAAAACTGGCAACAATCGGCTGAAGACATCAAAGAAACGGTGATTAATGATGTGCGGCAGTATATTGGTAGTCACAAAGTATTTGATGATATTACCTTGGTAGCAGAATCGTTCCAATACCCAAACCGCCTTGAAATAAATTGATCTCACTTCGTTCGTTACTGCGTTTCAAGGCTAAAAGCTAAAGTACCCTAAAGGGCACTGCTTGGGAGTTTTTAGTCGGCTTGAGCCTCCTACCGCTTTTAGCCATGAGGTTGAGCTACTGACTCATGGCGAAGGTGGTCTGGAAATAGGAGAGAACCTGCACTAGCTATCCTGAAACTAAAATTTCGTGTCATTACCTGAAATAATAACGATAGCAATAATGATACAAATGGCGATTTAGTTGTCCTAGGTCGGAAATAGGTTTTATGGCGTTCTACTTGACCTAAAAATTCAATAAGATCATTGAGAAGGAAACGCAATGGAAATTACTGATCGTGATTATAGCGTCAAATATGATGCTGAAACAACTACCATTTATTGGCAAGGAATTATGCGACTTAATAGCACCGGATATAAACCTATCACGCAATTACTAGGGGAAGTGGCGGCATTGCAACCATCCCAGATTATTCTTGACTTGCGGAAACTTGAGGCCTTCAATAGTTCGGGTGTTACTATGTTGGCCCGCTTTTTACGTAATACGGGAAAAAAAACAGCTATTCTGTTAATTATAAAAGCGACTCAGGATATTCCTTGGCAAAAGAAGTCGGTGAGGCATTTTCAACAAGTAGTTCCTAAATTACAAATTGAATGGGAATAATAATATTTTTTGGTAGTCAGGTAACGGTAGTGATGCTGAAGTCCAAAATTTTAGCGATTGGTTTTGATTCCAAAATATAATTGATGGGCCTCCCCAAAAGTGAAAACGCCTTTGTAATTCCCGTGTCAGTAAATTTTAAGTGCCGCTCAGGCATTTCAAACTGCGAGTTAATAACGGTGGTTTCTATAATATCTGTCATTTCTTCAAAGCCTCTTCAAGCCACTTATAATAGCACGAGTAGGTTGGAGTGACGCACGAACTCCAACATAAGTTTAAGTGAATCAGATAAATCTGATTAAAATGGCGAATTCAAATAAATTCACACGCTACCGACCCCGACTCTCATACAAGTCGCCTCCACCGCCTTTGATAAATAAACAGGACTTTCTTCTTCACCACACATAATGAGGGAGGTTATCGCTACTTGTGGGCTGTGGATATTCCCAGTGGGGAAAGTGAACGCTTATTTCAGAATGCTCGTATCGGCAATTTAGCGATCAATCCGCAAAATCATGCGCTGTGGGGAGTTCAAATACGCCATTCTCAATCCGCTTTAGTAATATTACCCTTTCCCTATCGGAATATTTTACCTCTGACTGCCTTACCAGTGGGCACTATTTTGACTCAACTTCAGATTCATCCCAACGGCAAATCCATGTTGGCAACGCTCCGAAGCAATGCCATATCGTACGGAAAAGGCCCGTTTGTAGTAGGCGATTTATCGCCTCACGCGCGCAGTGCAGGAGAGCGGAAGTTTCCATACCACCTCAGCCAACAGCTATTCAGGCTAAAGTTTTTCTCCGAAAAACTTTAGCCTGAACAATTGTCTGAAAGCTCAAGTACCCTAAAGGGTACTGCAAGAAAGTTAGTAGGCTTTAGCCTAGTGTAATAAAGCGGAAGTTTCGAGACCATTTCAGCCAACGTTGTCTGAAAGCTTAAGTACCCTAAAGGGCACTGGAATTCAGTCTGCTTTAGCCGACTTAAGCTATTAGCCATAAGCCCCCGCTACTGGCGGAATGGTCTGGGGATTTCCGCTCTCCTGCACTAGGGTGTTGACTGGGAGCTGTTTTTGACGGATATTTTTCATGCTGGTTTCGTGTCTTTTAAATTGTGACGAGAACGAAGAGAACGAAGTAAACGAACCGAAGGTCAGCGGAGATAATTGTGACTGAAAAACCCATACACATATCTTGCATGAATCAACCCTCACTCAAAAAGCTCAAAATCAACACCCTAGCTTTAGCCTACTTTAGCTTTTAGCCAACGGTTTTAGCCGTTGGCGTTGGGGTGGTATGGAAACTTCCGCCTTACTGTACTAGTGCTGGAGAGCGGAAATCCCCATACCACCCGCCAGTAGCGGGGGCTCATGGCTAAAAGCGGTAGTCGGTATCAGCCGACTGAATTCCAGTGCCCTGATACGTACTTAAGCTTTCAGAGCTGAGTGGTCTCGAAACTTCCGCTTTATTGCACTAGTGCAGGAGAGCGGAAATCCCCAGACCACCCGCCGCCAGTAGCGGTTCCTCTGCGCTAAAAGCTCAAGTACCTAAAGGGACTACCCAATAAATGGTTCGATTTAGTGCCCTTTAGGGTACTGCAAGAAGCTCAGTAGGCTTTAGCCTACTTTAGCTTTTAGACAACCGCTTTAGCGGTTGGCGTTGGGGTGGTATGGAAACTTCCGCCTTACTGTACTGCCAAAGTTTGGACTCCTGCCAAACTAAAGTTTGGACGGATTTAAGACATATTTTACCCGTCAAAACAATGTTGACAGAGTACTAGTGCAGGAAAGCGGAAGTTCCCGTACCACCACCATGAGATCAATCTCATGGCTAAGACAAACGCAGTAATTCGCTACGCGAGATAACTGCTTTAGCTGTTGGCTGAGGGGTGGTCTGGATATTTCCGCCCTCCTGTACTAGTACAAAGGATTGGCACAAGAAACAAAGCTTTGGACGGAAACGGCCTCCAAAGCTGAAGCTTGGCAGTCGTCCAAACTAACGTTTGGCAAGACTCCAAACTTTAGTTTGGCAAGACTCCAAGAGTTTGTAGTAGGCGATTCTCAAATACCGTCTAGTGGCTAAAGCCAGGGTGTGTCCCACCTGTCCTACTGTTGTTTCAATCAAGGGCCATCACTCAAATCAAGTTTTTAAATTTCAGAACATGGCCCCCAAAAAAACCGCCTTTTCGACAAAACTTTGCTTTTTTGAGAAAGCATATCTATTAATAAAAACTGACCCAATCAAGTCTCCAACCTGGCCTTCAACAGAAATTTGAGCGGTAAGACAACGTATCGATAGTAGGACAACTGGGACACATTCTAAAGCCACTACGGAGAACGGCCAAGTGCCGGAGACACTGCCATAAAGTACACAACTAAACACCTACAAAAAGTCTAACTAATGAAGCGCGACAGAGGGCCCCTTACTAATAATTAATGATTAATAAT
>NBMI01000285.1 GCA_002085445.1 Candidatus Parabeggiatoa sp. nov. 2 | reverse complement strand
TGATAGGATTACATGATGGAGCCAATTCATATCTTATTGATAATACTAGGGTATTTTATGTTACTCATCCTGATTTCCTGGATTACTGGGAAAAGTGATGATAACAAAACCTTTTTCTTGGGCAACCGGCAATCGCCTTGGTTTGTAGTCGCTTTTGGGATGATTGGCACGACGCTTTCTGGCGTGACTTTTATCTCTGTTCCGGGTTGGGTTGCCGACAGTCAGTTTTCGTATATGCAAATGGTGATGGGCTATTTGCTGGGCTATTTTGTTATTGCTACTGTTTTGATGCCTTTGTATTATCGCTTAAACCTTACCTCAATTTATAGTTATTTAGATCAACGGTTTGGATTTTGGTCATATAAAACCGGGGCTTTTTTCTTTTTGCTGTCGAGAACGATTGGTGCAGCCTTTCGCTTATATTTAGTCGCCAATGTTCTTCAACTCACGGTTTTTGATGCCTGGCATGTGCCTTTTTCGGTAACGGTGATTGCCACGATATTGTTAATTTGGCTATACACGTTTAGAAGCGGCATAAAAACCATTATTTGGACAGACACGCTTCAAACGTTTTTTATCCTGTTAGCCGTTGGCATAACGATTTGGTTGATTTCGGATGAGATGAATTTGGGCTTGAAAGGTTTGTATGACACTCTTCGCGACAGTGAATATTCACAAATCGTGTTCTTTGGAGACTGGAGCGATACTAAGCATTTTGTCAAACAGTTTTTGGCTGGCGCATTTATAGCCATCGTGATGACAGGGCTTGATCAAGATATGATGCAGAAAAATCTGAGTTGCAAAAATATTGGAGAAGCTCAAAAGAATATGTTTTGGTTTAGTATCGCCTTAGTCTTTGTCAATCTGTTTTTTCTATCGCTGGGCGTTTTGTTATATCAATTTGCGGCCCTTAAAGGAATTACTGCAACGGGTGATAATTTATATCCCATTATTGCCATGCAAGGAGGTTTAGGAATAGCGGTAGGGCTATTTTTTATTCTTGGACTTATTGCAGCTGCCTATTCGAGTGCCGACTCGGCCTTAACCGCGCTAACGACGTCATTTAGCGTTGATTTTTTGAATATTGACCAAAAAGACGAACAACAACAAGTCAAACTCCGCCAGTGGGTACACGTTAGTTTTTCAGTTATACTGGTATTGGTTATTTTGATTTTCAAACTGATTAACGATGATAGTGTGATTAGCGCACTTTTTAAAGCGGCGGGTTATACTTATGGGCCTCTGTTAGGTTTATATGCTTTTGGTTTGTTTACCAAGTGGCAAGTCAGAGACAAGTGGGTTCCGATTATCGCGCTGGTTTCGCCTTTGATTTGTTATATATTTAATCTTAATGCCGAGGAATGGTTAGGCTTTCAATTGGGTTTTGAGTTGTTAATACTTAATGGCTTATTGACTTTTATTGGGCTACTGATGGTAATTAAAAACCGCAACTACAAGGATTGTATATAAGAAAGGATTTAAAACAAACCGCAACTACAAGGATTGTATATAATAAAGGATTAAAAAAAACCGCAACTACAAGGATTGTATATAAGAAAGGATTTAAAACAAACCGCAACTACAAGGATTCGTTAAAAGCAACTACAAGGATTCGTTATAATAAAGGATTAAAAAAAACCGCAACTACAAGGATTAGCTACGCTGAACTCCGTTTCGTTATAATAAAGGATTAAAACCAAACACTGCTACGAACTAATCCTTTATTATATACAATCCCTGTAGTTGCTACTGAACGGAATCTTTACGGGCTTGCCGGTATCCTTTGAAGAATAACCATGTCAACCAGACGACAAAAGCTACAACAAGGAACGATCCCACATAATGGCCGATAAAATAGCCAATTTTTTCGTTTAACTGGCTGGGCAAAGTGTCTGGGCCTCGCCACACATTGATTAAATAAAAGTAGATCATTAGGGATGAAAATAGGGAGAAGATAATTGTTAAAATTAAATACAAAAATTTTTTCATACGAAGTACCTTATGTCATTATGAAGGTGATTCCTAACGCACTATTGGCAATCAGTTGAGTCAAAGCATCATAAGTCAAGAAAGCGCATTTTACACCAATATCTAAAAAACATAGAACATCTCGTCGGATGGGTAAGCGGCAACGATTTATCGCCTCACGCGCAGTCGTCCAAACTAACGTTTGGCTGCCGTCTAAACTTTGCTCCAGTTTGGTGGAGAAAGCAAAAACTTTTTAGTTTGGCAGAGTAGTGATACATGGGCACTGTTATTTACTTATGTATTTTAGGGTTATTGGGGCTAGTTTGAGGGCCATAAAATACTTACGTCGGCAAAAGTACAGCGAAGCGAAACTTTTGCCGACGTGGATGCTTTCAAATTAAATGATGGCCCCCTGTCGCGCTTCATTATTGATACTTTTTGTAGGGATAAGTAGGCACCATAAGTCACAACTTACGCCGTCAAACAGAAAACTCTAACATAAATTTCAACTAAAAATTGGTATAACTGAAAAACTGATCACTCAAAAACTGATCATTGATAACTGATAACTGATCATTGAAAAATATGCTTTTGACAATTACAACGACTCATTCTCCGGCCACCGATTTAGGCTATCTTCTGCATAAGCACCCCGAACATGTCCAGTCCTTTGAATTATCTTTTGGGCAAGCGCATGTTTTTTATCCAGAGGCCGATGCCCATCGTTGCACGGCCGCTTTGTTGCTGGATATTGATCCTATCGGCTTAGTGCGTGGGCGGCGCGGGCCTTCTGGCGAACGGGGGATAATGACAAACATTATTGGATTGGTGAAGACGAAGTCGAAAAACTGTTGCATCATGGAAGCGGCTGGCTGGCTCACCATCCCGATAAAGCGTTGATTGCTAAGCGTTATTTAAAACATCAACGAAGCTTGACACGTCTCGCACTGGCAAGACTGATTGATGAAGATGATCCCGATTTTGAGGCGACTGAGACGCGGCATGATAGTGAAGAGGCGAACATTGAGGAAAAAATCAGCCTGAATGAGCAACGGCTTGGCACTGTTATCGCGGCGTTGAAGCAGAGTCAGGCAAAGCGTGTTCTTGATCTGGGGTGCGGCGAAGGCAAATTGTTGCGAGCGTTGCTGCAAGATAAGTCTTTTGAAGAAATTGTCGGGGTGGATGTCTCCATCCGCGCCCTTGAAATAGCTGCCGAACGTTTGCGTCTTGAATGGCTACCCGCTAAGCAAAAAGCGCGTATTAAATTGCTACAAGGTTCACTCACTTACCGCGATAAACGGCTCTATGACTATGAGGCTGCGGCCGTGGTGGAAGTGATTGAACACTTTGATTTAGCAAGACTTTCTGCCTTTGAACGCGTGTTATTTGAATTTACTCGCCCCAATACTATTATTATCACTACGCCGAATATCGAATATAACGTCAAATTTGAAAACTTGCCGGCCGGCAAACTGCGTCACAGTGATCACCGTTTTGAATGGACACGCAACGAATTTCAAACTTGGGCAAATAATCTCGCGGATCGATTTGGCTATTCGGTGCGATAACGAATCCTTGTAGTTGCTTTTAAAATCTTATCCGTTATTATAACGAATCCTTGTAGTTGCTTTTAGCTTCCAAAGCTGAAGCTTTGGACTCCAGCGCCAAAGTATAACGAATCCTTTAACGAATCCTTGTAGTTGCTTTTAAAATCTTATCCGTTATTATAACGAATCCTTGTAGTTGCTTTTAGCTTCCAAAGCTGAAGCTTTGGACTCCAGCGCCAAATCGAAATCTTATCCGTTATTATAACGAATCCTTGTAGTTGCTTTTAGCTTCCAAAGCTGAAGCTTTGGACTCCATAGTTATCCCCAGTCAGTGGCCCATAATGCATTTAATACCGATTGCGGTTGCTCCGATAGGCATTTTTGTATTCGCTGAAAGTACGTGGGATAACATAATCGCTGGGCGACATAAACTAGTTCTAGCCACTTTTTTTGGCCCCGAATTTTTTTCCACTTGTCGGGATAAAAATTGGCGACGATCATCTCAGATGTCAAAATCAGTTCCATCGGTGGATAAGCCCAACGAGGGATGCTGACTTTTAATTCCTTTGTCTTTTCAGCTTGAGGCATAAGAAGCCCACCGCCTTGCAGGTGAAAAAGTGGCCCAGCTTGGTAAGCACCCTTTTTCTGGCAATTAGCAAGATCAATATGCCAACGTGATTGCAACTCACCGTTTAAAATATCCCAGACTTCGATAACGGTAACGAGTCGAGTAAAAGGCGATATGCCTTCTTTATCTGGGGACTTTACGGCTACGGTGAGATAGACGCGAGGCGCGATATGGCTCAATTTTTTATCCGTCATGGGCACAAACTCTATAGGCTTTGACACCTGGATGAGGTACTGCCACGTTTTTGTCGCCCCGAGTTCTTTAAGCTGCTTACTGAGTTTATCAATATGACTCTTACTACGGTAGTGAATGAGTTGTTCCCGAAAAAGCAGACGACTCAAGTAATCCAGTTTCGTTCCCATCTCTATCGCGGTTGGAATTTCAGCTCGCTTCATTTTCTGAACTCACCATTCTGAATTTTATCAACAATGAACTCTTCTGATTCATCAAGTTCAAACCCTTTTTCTTCAAATTCGCCCGTCTCTACGCATTTCCAGCAAATGTACTTACTTTGTGCAAAAGTGTAGGGCAAGGGCAGCGGATCATAAACCGCTACAGAAAATTCTTCCTCTGTCGGTTGATGACAAGAAACACAGGCAAATGCAAATAAGGCATTTGTATGCCCTTGCCAACGTGACTTGGCTGGCGATAATTTGAGGCCTAATTTCTTATTCAAACACGACGTTCGTTGTTTGGCTGTCAGATTGCCCAAGGCTTCATTACACAACTTTTCGCCCCATCGATCCAAACGATGACTCCACCAACGTGTCCAGCCTTCACTAAAGATGCCAGTGTACAGCACTTTTTCCTGACGCAAAATCTCAAGCAGGGCGTCAACATCTTTTCCCGTTTCTGCCACGCCCAGTTCAGCCAGCAAGTTCTCTTTATCTAGCAAAAGTCCCGGCCTATCTATGACATAGCGCAAAATGTCGCGGGCGACTTGATGCGGTGCTTTGAGTTTGTCGAGTTCCCGTATCGCTTGATAGCTTATTCGGAGCCTTTCTTGTCCGGTGATTCCCAAGAAAATTGACCACCGTTCTGGTTGATTCCAGTTTTTAATCAGGTGCTTATAGCCTTTCACCAGCGATAAGAGTTCTTCGCTGTGCAATCCGCCATTGCCTAATTCTAATTCTTCTTTACTAAAACAACGGTCAAACAAATTGTGGGCGGTGACATTATCAAAAAAGGCCTTGATATCATCTTGAGATGAGACCAAAATAATTGGAAAATCTTTGCTGACGGATTCCATGACAGAGTCGCGCAATTGTTGTGCTAATGCCCCGGCTTTGTAGTTTGAGGGCCGTTTTTTGCGATTGTTGTTCAATCGGTAATTCAACGCCACCAAGTCGGGCTGACTACTCAGTATTTCTTTAGCCAGCGTCATCATTTCGTCGGGTTTCTGAAATTCCACACGAAGTCCATACCGTCCTTTACTTGACATTAATTCAGCAAAGTGTTTATCGGCTTCAGCGGCATCAACAAAAATACCTTGGTACATCGTTAAACTCCTTTAAAAGTCAGTGTTCAGTTATCAGTGTTCAGTTATCAGTTATCAGTTATCAGTTATCAGGTTTGGCAGTCGTCCAAACCGGCGTTCAAACTGGAGTCCAAACTTTAGTTTGGTAGTGCCAAAGACAATGGCATTAAATTCATACATGAAAGGGCATTGGTTAGGGCAATGCCATTAAGTCAAGCAACAAAACACCTACAAAATGTATAACAATAAAGCCTGATAGAGGGCCATAACTTAATTTGAAAGCCTTCAAAGTATTTTATGGCCCCCAAATAAGCAACAAAACACCTACAAAATGTATAACAATAAAGCCTGATAGAGGGCCATAACTTAATTTGAAAGCCTTCAAAGTATATATACGTTTACTGTGAAAATACTTGCAACACCTAGTACAACGGATACGCGAAATAAACGGATTGGGGAAATTCCTAATTTTTGTAACCTTATTATTTTTTGACTTTTTTTTATCCGTTTATTTCGAGTATCCGTTGTACTACTTTAATAAAATCAGTCAGTTATTCGTTACGATATGTAAACCCATTATACTATATTTGATAACTCGTTTAGCCGAAGTGTCGTTGCACTAGACTCAAACAGACACTCTCGCTCTTAGCCGGGAGACATTTTACATTCTTACATTTAATCGCACAACTCGAAATTTTTCACCATGCAAGTCAAAATACCTGAATTCTCATTAGTAATACTAATTGGCGCGTCGGGCAGCGGCAAGTCAGCCTTCGCTAAAAAGCATTTTAAGTCTACCGAAATATTGTCGTCAGACTATTGCCGTGCCTTGATTTCCGATGACGAAAACAACCAAAAAGTGACCAAAGAGGCTTTTGAGGTTTTACATTTTATTGCCGCCAAGCGTCTAGCGGCCGGTAAACTCACGGTAATTGATGCGACGAATGTTCAAGCCGAAGCCCGTAAATCATTACTGGCTTTGGCGCGTCAATATCATGTTTTGCCGGCCGCTATCGTGTTTAATCTGCCCGAAAAACTCTGCCAAGAGAGAAATAAACAGCGGCCGGATCGCAATTTTGGGCCGCATGTCATACGCCAACAGCGCGGCGATTTAAGGCGTTCGTTGCGTTATCTCAAACGGGAAGGTTTTAGGCATGTGACGATTTTTGAGTCTGCTAAAGAAATCGAGGCGGCTGAAATTGAGCGGGCACTTTTGTGGAATAACTTAAAACATGAGCCGGGGCCTTTTGATATTATCGGTGATGTGCATGGTTGTTTTGATGAATTGATTGAGTTACTTAATCAATTGGGATATGTCATACACACCCCCGATCCACATAGCTTCGGCCCACACACCTCTGGCCCCTCTCCAGAGGAAAGTCAACACACCCTCGGCCCCTCCCCAGACGGGAGTCAACACACGGGGGCCCCAGAAGGCCGTAAAAACCACCCTATTGATAGGGAATTTAGGGGTGTGTCGGAGCAACCAACCTTCACCGTCACTCATCCAGAAGGCCGCAGGGCCATTTTTCTAGGTGATTTAGTTGATAGGGGCCCCAAAACCCCGGAAACTTTGCGCCTTGTCATGGATATGGTCGCGGCTGGCATCGCCTTTTGTGTGCCGGGTAACCATGATATCAAGTTGATGCGAAAGTTAAAAGGCAAAAACGTCAAATTAACGCATGGCTTGGCCGAGTCAGTGCAACAATTGGAAAACCTGCCCACGGCCTTTCAGCAACAAGCACTGGAATTTATTGATAGTTTGGTGAGCCATTATTTGCTTGACAGTGGCAAATTGGTGGTGGCGCACGCTGGCATGAGAGAACAATTACAAGGACGTGCCTCGGGTAAAGTGCGTGAATTTGCGCTCTATGGTGAAACCACGGGCGAAACGGATGAATTTGGCTTGCCAGTGCGCTACAACTGGGCGGCGGATTATCGGGGGCAAGCGACGGTCGTTTATGGACATACGCCAACGCCAGAGGCGGAATGGCTGAACAATACGATTTGTATTGATACCGGCTGTGTTTTTGGGGGCCAATTAACGGCGTTGCGTTATCCTGAAAAAGAATTGGTTTCAGTGTCAGCTAAACAGACATATTATAAATCCGTCAAGCCATTTCTCCCAGCCGCCGAAGAAAAAACCCCGGGGTTATCCGCGCAACAAGCCTTAGATGAAGTCTTGGATGCCGAAGACGTTATCGGTAAGCGTATTATCTCAACGCGCCTAAACCGTAATGTTATTATCCGAGAAAACCACACGGCTGCGGCGCTAGAGGTGATGAGCCGCTTTGCGGCCAATCCTAAGTGGTTGATTTATTTACCACCGACGATGTCGCCCACTGAAACCAGTCAATTGCCAGATTTATTAGAGCATCCGGCCGAAGCGTTTGCCTATTATCGGCGCAATGGCATCGACAACGTTATTTGTGAAGAAAAACACATGGGTTCAAGGGCAATAGTCATTGTGTGTCGTGATGAAGAAGCGGCGCAAAAACGGTTTGGCATTAAAAATGAAGGCATTGGAATTTGCTATACGCGCACCGGCCGCCGTTTTTTCACAGATGCAACCCTTGAAACCGCGTTTTTAGCCAAAATTCAGGCCGCGTTAGAGAAATCCGATTTTTGGACAGAACTCAAAACCGATTGGGTGTGCTTCGATTGTGAATTAATGCCTTGGTCAACTAAAGCTCAGGCCCTAATTCGGCAACAATATGCCGCCGTCGGAGCGGCCTCTCGTGCCGCGTTACCAGAAACGGTGACACTGCTACAACAAACCCAAGCGCGAGGCGTAGAAACAATGGGACTTGTCGAACATTATCAAGCGCGACGTGATATGGTGACTCAATATGTAGACGCTTATCGCGGTTATTGTTGGCCGGTTAAAAGTATCAATGACTTAAAACTCGCCCCGTTTCATATTTTGGCAACGGAAGGGAAAGTGCATTGTGACAAGATACATCTTTGGCATCTCAACACAGTGGCGACACTTTGCCAATATGACGACAACCTGATGATGGCAACCGCTTATAAAAGCGTTGATGTAACCGATCAAGACAGTGAAAATGAAGGCATTACCTGGTGGCAAAAGCTCATCACCAACGGTGGCGAAGGGATGGTCATAAAACCCATTGAATTTATTAAAAAAGGCCGACGCGGCTGGGCACAACCGGCCTTAAAATGCCGAGGACGAGAATATTTACGGATTATTTATGGGCCCGAATACACCGCCCCAAAAAACCTTGAACGACTACGAACACGAGGACTCTCAACAAAACGCGCCTTGGCGCTGCGAGAATTTGCGTTAGGGATTGAAGCCTTAGAACGATTTGTACAAAAAGAACCGTTGCGGCGAGTGCATGAATGTGTGTTTGGCGTCTTAGCATTGGAA
>NBMI01000284.1 GCA_002085445.1 Candidatus Parabeggiatoa sp. nov. 2 | reverse complement strand
GCCTTCCTCGGCCCTTCCCCAGGTTTCACCTGGGGCTATTATCTCGCGTAGCGAGTTACTACGTTTCATATTCAACCCCTATCGGGGTTGGGGCCTTCCTCGGCACACGGAACTGGGGTGTTAAATCTGTTTTCACCCTAATTTTGTTCCGTGTGGTTGCAAAGGTGCCTTAAATATAGAGTGAAAAAAATACCCGAAAATCGCTCAAATTTAACACCCCAAGCTCCAACCCCAAAGGTGGAATTAACAATTAATCATTAATCATTAATCATTAATCATTAATAATTAAAAAGGCTCCAACCCCGAAGGGGTTGAATACGAATAACAAATCCTTGTAGTTATTGACTGATAAGTTTGTTTATCTAAGGAGCCACCGAACATGTCTCATTTATTCGATTCACCTGACACTTGGAATTTGCCTTGGGCCAAACTTTAAATTCCCCAATATAAAGAAACCACGCGAGGCGAATGGTCACTAAGAAAAGCCTCAAACGTGATTCAAATGGGCTATTTTCAAAACCTCACCGTTTTAAGTAACCATTATGTGTTATCGAAAGAAGAGAATGGCCTTCAAACCAGTTGGATGAGCTTAGCGCCAATGGAACTTGAAAGCAGTGCGCCTCATGTTGCGGCCGCAAACGGTGTGGTTGTGGTAATGGGCGCCGGTATGGGAGTGGTACTCTACAATATGTTAAAAAGGCCTGAAGTAGAAAAAGTGACGGTTGTGGAACGTGATCCCAAAGTCATTGATTTGTTGTATCAAGCAATAGATATTCAAAGTTGGGCCGGCATCGACAAGTTAACCATTGAAGTGATGGACGCTTTTGACTATATTCCCACCGAAAAAGTAAACTATATTTTTGTGGATATTTGGGTCCCGGTGGGAGATAAGCAAGCATTACCTGACACGCAACGTATTCAACTGAATGTCAAAGCCAATGTAGTGAGTTGGTGGGGACAAGAAATTGACTTTCTGCGGTGGTTTAACCAAAACAGGCCTCAAAAACCTGCCTCTCTCAATCATTACTTGGCATGGGCTAAGGAAATCAATTTGCCCTTGATAGAACAGAATAACCCTGAATACGTGTCATGGATAATGGCCGTGGCGCAAAGTATGTTTTATCAAAATATCCGTCGCCGTGAACAAAAGAGCTAATAAGCCTCTTGCAAAGCCTCAGAATAAATTTTGGAAGCTGGAGTCCAAACTTTAGTTTGGGAAGCCGGAGTCCAAACTTTAGTTTGCTAGGAGTCCAAAGCTTCAGCTTTGGCAAGAGTCCAAACTAACGTTTGGAGTCCAAAGCTTCAGCTTTGGCAAGAGTCCAAACTAACGTTTGGAGTCCAAAGCTTCAGCTTTGGCAAGAGTCCAAGCTTTAGCTTGGCAAAATTTGGACAGAGGACGCCCAAACTCAAGTTTGGACTCCAGACACCCAAACTCAAGTTTGGATTCCTTGCCAAACTCAAGTTTGGACTCCTGCCAAACTAAAGTTTGGACTCCTGAGTTAAGTTCCCTTACGTCAAAGGATTTAGGGATGTGTTTCTTTTGAATGCCTTCTGAATATTTTTTGAATGGGTAGGCGAATATCTATTACTTCATCAACAACTTCTGTGTCATTCATGTCAAAGGTTCTTTTATCGTTTTGTGAATAGACGTTAATGACCTCCACTGAAGGCATGACGAGCCAGCACGACTTAACGTTAAGCGCAAAATAGGCTTTTATCTTTCTAACCAGAGAACTAACCGATTGGCTTGGTGATAGTACCTCAATGGCTAAATCGGGCATTTGAGATACCTTTAAAAGGTCATCATCAACGTCTTCATCGAAGGTCGGTGGTGGTCCAGTATAAACACATACATCTGGAACCAATTCGTCTTTAGCCTTGAGCTTAAACCGGCTTAAGTCGATTTCGCTGGCATCCAAACTCAACTCGACAAAAGTTTCAAAACCACTATGCCTTAATGACGGCATATCCGCCTCCTCATCTTCAAGAACCTCATCATTGAGTTCAATTACTTCACTCATAGTTCACTGTTCCTAAATTATAAAGGCGCCCAAACTTGAGTTTGGGCGGTTCCAAGATATACTTAGCACGTTGTAGCAGGTAGGCGATGAATCGCCTACTACAAACTCCGTCAACTACAATTAAAAGAGGTATCAATAGGGCCATGAGTTGAAATTCCTTGAGCCATTATGGCATATGGCCCACAATTGACGGCCTGAAGTCTATCGATCTCGTTTGTAGTTTGGACTCCGACACCCAAACTCAAGTTTGGACTCCACCCAAACTCAAGTTTGGACTCCACCCAAACTCAAGTTTGGACTCCACCCAAACTCAAGTTTGGACTCCACCCAAATTCAAGTTTGGACTTTTGATCACTAATCACTGATTACTGCCAAACATTAGTTTGGACTCCCAAACTAATGTTTGGACTTTTGATCACGGATTACTGATCACGGATTACTGGGGCACAGCCACCACGGTGACGTAAATTGGTTCTAAACCATTGAAAACTAACACACCACCGTTTAGGCGATAACCTACCGTCACGATCCAGTTACCCGGCATTCCTGTCAGGCTACCTTGATAAACCGACACTTCCTGTGTATTGGGCAGTTCGCTATAGTATTTGGCTGAGGGCAAGCTATCAAGTTGACCGTCCCAAATTTCCCAGAAGTCGCCGTTGCGCGTGTATGTCACCTGTGAGCCAAAATGGGGTTGGTAGGTGGCGGTGATTAAAATCTCCGCTGCTTGTCCAACATGCCGTGAATCCACACGTATCAAACTGGAGACCTCCAATGTGTCTGACTCCATAACAGTGAGGTGATTACCTACTTGGCCTTGGCTATTGCGGACAAACGGTTGAAAATAGCTCGTGGCTTGCACCTCATTGTTGGTGAAATTCAACGTCGATGAGTTACGCGTATCTACGCTGGCCGCGTTGCCAACCGAGAAGTGTAGCGGCTCGACACCATTGTAATGGATAGTGTCATCTTCTAAGCGGTAGCCTAGATAGGCGAAGAATTCCCCTGGGGCCGCGCTTAAGTCGCCTTCAAAAACAGGAACCTCAAGGGTTTCTGGCAATTGCGAGACTTTTTCGGCCGACGGTATGCTACTGAGTTGCCCATCCCAAAATATCCAAGTTTCACCAGCGCGGGTATAGAGGGCCCCAGTGATTTGCGGGATGAAATGCTCGCCCAGCGGCCATTCCCAGTTGGCCTTACCCAGTTCGCCCGCCAAAGTGCTATACATACCTACCATCAGAATGTCAGCCGGTTTGCCAATATCTTCTGGAGCCACAGTAAGCGTCCCTGAGAGGTTGACCGCTGTCGCTACCGAGCTAACAAGCGCGGCGTGGTTAGGTTGTGCCGTGCTCACATCGGCACCACCAACGCTGATTTGGGGTGCGAAACAAGACGGGCTGTTCGCTGGTTGCTCTAGTGTACTCATATCCTGTGCATCAATTGCGAAGCCGTTAGCCGGGCAGAGTGATTGTTTCGCAAAATGGGCTTTACATTTGAACACGGCGTCGAGGTTTACGGTGATTGGATTCTCGCTGTTCTTGCCTTTATTACAATCGCCCGTCCATCCTCTAAACCAGTAACCCTCTGCTGGGGCCGCTGTCAGCGTGAGCGCCGTCTGTTCGGCAAACTCGGCCGAGCAGTCGGTGCCACAATTGATGCTTTCTGGCTCACTGGTTATTGTGCCTTCACCGACTTTGTCCACCGTCAACGTGATGGGCATGAATACAAAGCTGGCTTTGCACGTCTTGTCAGTGTCCATTGTGACGGCAACCGTATTAGTCGTGTCACTGTCAGTACTCTGACAATCACCTTCCCAGCCTTTCAACGCCCAGCCAGCCTCAGGGGTTGCGGTAAGCGTGACTTCAGTGTCTTTGTCGTAGGCTTCGGAGCAATCTTCGCCACAATCTATACCCGTTGGCTCGCTTGTGACAGTTCCGTCGCCGTCTGTCTCTACCGTCAATGTGGTGGACAGGGTTGCAAAGCTGGCTTTGCAGGTCTTATTGGTGTCCATCGTCACGGCAACCGTCGTATTACTGGTAGTGTCACTGTCAGTACTCTGACAATCTCCTTCCCAGGCTTTTAATGCCCAACCGGCCTCCGGGGTGGCGGTCAGCGTGACTTCAGTGTCTTTGTCGTAGGCTTCGGAGCAATCTTCGCCACAGTCAATACCTTCAGGCTCGCTCGTTACGGTTCCCTCGCCCACTTTTTCCACTGTCAAAGTAGGTACAAAGTTTGCTTGGCACGTTTTGTTAGCATTCATCGTGACGGCAGCCGTATTATTATTAGTCGTGTCACTGCCGCCAGTACTTTGACAATGACCTTCCCAGTCTTTTAACGCCCAACCGGCCTCTGGTGTTGCAGTCAGCGTGACTTTAGTGCCACTGTTATAGGTTTCAGAACAATCGTCGCCACAGTCAATACCTTTAGGCTCGCTAGTCACTGTTCCTTCGCCGTCTTTCTCCACCGTCAACTTGGGTTGGGGTGCCGGTGGTGTTACTGGCGGGGAAGGTGGCAGCACATCATTATCAGTTATACTGACCGTGGTTGTCGCTTCCGTGTAACCGGTGGCACTGGCCGTGAGCGTCACGGTTTGAGTACCATCAACCACATTGTCATCGACCGCATTAATGTTGAAGCTCACCGAGGTTTGTGCGTCAGGAATCTCGACCGTCGGCGGTACTGTGACTTCAGTCGTATCGCTGCTGGACAGCGTCACCGTCAATACCCCGCTGGTATCTAAACGGGTAACAGTAGCGGTGCTTGGCGTACCAAACGCTTCGGAAAAGCTCGCCTGTTCGACCGTGAGGGTTAACTCAAGAGGAACTGGAACTGATGATTCCTTGACGTTAATTATCACGGTATCGTCGTCACTTTGTGGGCCGCCAGTGCCCGTATGGCCTTGATCATTGGTCACAATTTGCAGACTGGCTTGCTCCAAGAACCCGGCCGTTGGCTTAAAGCTTATGCCGTCCAAGGCGGTATTGATGTCAGTTATCGTGCCGGTAAAGGCCATGCTGGCATCGTCTGTACCGTCACCCGCGGTAAAGGTTAAGTTCTCTGTGCCACTTAAAGTCAATGTGCCATTGGTGGCTGTTAGCGTCACGGCAACTACGTTGGCTCCCGCGTCCTCGTCACTGATGGCGAGCAGATTGTCATTGGCAGCCGAGAAGATTAAGGCTGAATCTTGAGCAACATTTTGAGCACCAGGCACCGTATTCACTGGGGCTTTGTTAGGACGGCTTACTGTCACCGTGAAACTTTGATCAGCTTGCTCGCTGCCATCGCTAACGCGCAATGTCACGTTATGCGTTCCCACTTCTGAGTCTGTGGGTGTACCACTTAAGGTGCCGGTACCGTCGCCATTATCTGCCAAACTCAACCAACTGGGGGTTGTCGGTGCGGTAATGGTTAAGGAATCGCCATCAGCATCACTGGTGACAATACTATAATTATAGGCACTGTCTTTATCAACCGCAGTAACGGCGGTACTGGTAAATACTGGCGCATCGTTTATTTTGATCACGGTTACCGTGAAACTTTGCTCAGTTTGTGCTGTGCCATCGCTCACTTGTAATGTCACGTTATGCGTCCCCACCTCTGCAATCGTGGGCGTGCCGCTTAAAGTGCCAGTACCATCGCCATTATCCGTTAATGTCAACCAACTGGGGTTTGTCGATGCGGTAATGGTTAAGGTGTCACCAGCATCAGCATCACTGGTCGCAATGCTGTAGCTGTAAGCAGTGTCTTCATTAACCGAGGTAATTGCGGTACTGGTAAATACTGGGGCATCGTTTATCTTGAACACCGTTACCGTGAAACTTTGCTCAGCTTGCTCGGTGCCATCGCTAACGCGCAATGTGACATCATGCGTTCCCACGTCAAAAGTTGTGGGCGTACCACTTAAGGTACCGCTACCATCGCCCTTATCTGCCAAACTCAACCAGCTGGGTTTTGTCGGTGCGGTAATCGTTAAGGTGTCACCGGTATCAATATCACGGGTCGCGATGTTGTAACCGTAAGCACTGTCTTCATTAACAAATGTAACGGCGGTACTGGTAAATGTTGGCTCATCATTGACCGCATTAACAGAGATGTCCACGATGTCGTCATCGCTCAAAGCACCACCGCTGCCGGTGTTTCCTTGATCGTCGGTAACAATCCGCACACTGGCAGGGCCGCTGTAATTGGCGGTTGGGGTAAAGATCATGCCATCTAACGCGGTATTGATGTCGGCTATTTTGCCGGTAAATTCCATTTTGGCATCTGCATCGCCATCACCACCATCAGTAGCAAAGGTTAAGTCTGTGGTGCCATTTAAGGTTAACGTGCCGTTGAAAGCCGTCAATGCCACTTTAACCGGATTTTCCCCAGCATCATCACTGATTGAAATCAGTTCAGTGCCAGTGAAGGTTAAGGCGGTGTCTTCATCAACGCTTGGTGCAGTGGTGGGCAGGCTGTTGACGGGCGCATCATTAACTGCTGTGATGGTCATATTGGCGGTATCAATCGCACTACTAAACGCCGTTGTACCACCATTGGTACTGGTATCGACTTGAGTACCGGCCGTTCCACTGCTCTGATCCCAAGCACGCAAAGTGATCGCATCTGTGATGCTACCATTGAAGCTTGCATTGGGTTGGAAATAGAGCCGTGTGTTGGCATCAGCAGCCAGCAATAACGCATTATCGTCGGCCACACTACCCGCAGCAGTCCAACTGATCCCACCGTTTAACGTGTAATGCCAACTACCATTATCCGTCGTGAGGGTCGTCAAAGCTACACCGGTCACAGCACTGTCATCAACATCAGTCACATTACCACCGATTGCGACGAGATCACTGATTAAAGTCCCCACCGGACCAAACGGCGCACCCGCATCTTCTATCGCACTCAAACTCAGATCGGCCGTGTTGCCTTGACTGTCTAGGGTGTTGTCTAGCACTGGTGCATCATTGACATTGGCAACTGTCACAGTAAAGCTTTGGTCTTCAAAAAGAGTGCCAGCATCGCTAACGCGCAATGTCACAGGATGATCCCCACTTCGCAGTATCAGTCGCACTACTAAACGCTGTTGTATCACCATTGACACTGGTATCGACTTGAGTACCGGCCGTTCCACTGGTTTGATCCCAAGCACGCAACGTGATTGCATCGGTGATGCTACCATTGAAGTTGGTGTTGGGTTCAAAATAGAGCCGTGTATCGACATCGGCGGCCAGCAGTAACGCACTAGCGTCGGCCACACTACCCGCAGCTATCCAAGTGGTACCACCATCTAACGTGTAATACCAACTACC
>NBMI01000283.1 GCA_002085445.1 Candidatus Parabeggiatoa sp. nov. 2 | reverse complement strand
ACTGCGCTAACATAACCGCCCTCAATTGAGGCGAAAGCGGGCCACATAAGCAATAGTTATGCCAATAGTAATCAACGGCCCTGAAGCAGGATTAATAATGGCTTTATTTCAAAAAATTTATCACTATTTTCTGTTAACCTAATTAAGGAGGCGTTTGTTATGAAACAAATACTGACATTGTTTGCCATCGCGCTGTTTGTCAGCGGGTGTCATTTTACACTGGGAGTACTTTGATTGATGAAATAAACGAATTGAGCTTTTAGGTTAATTAAATGTGAGAAAAATTTATGCTAGAAACGACGGCTGATTATCTACGTCAAAACTTACTTAAAGAAGTGAACCGTTGCGTTGAAAATTGAGCGTTTGAGCCGGAAAAAGTTTTCTTCAACAGACTTAAGCAAGAAAAATAATGGATGAACAAAAATCAAAATCATCGGCACAAAAAGCAATCGAAAGCTACATAGAACATGAAAAAATTGTTCATGGCATTGTCAAAATGGGTCAGTTTCATGGATTAGACGTGGAAGCAACTGACAAGAATTCCAGTCAAGGTGATATTCGAGTTGCTAAAGATGACCATGATCAACTGCTAGGCTTAATTGATAAAACGATTAAGAAAAATCGTGGCAAAAAATTTTCTGGATGACATGTATGCCGTATGAAAACAAGTATATTGAAGTGAAAGTCTGGTCAGCCAAGTTTACGGCTTATGATGCCAAAAAACTCATTGAACAAGGCGTATCCAGTCTTTTATGTCATGGACGCATAACAGGAAAAGCCCAAAAAATTCTCAATGAAGCTGACATTCAATATCGAGAAAATATCTCTTCAGATGAACTAGAAATTGATGAACTTTATCATGATGAAAAAGGTGAAAGTATGGAATTTCTGTTTATGAAAGGCTGGGACTATGGCAACTCTATTGTCATTCGTTCCCAATTACTAAAAGACATTGTAAAAACGCGATCCTTACTAGGATTGAAGAATATAACTGAAACGATACCAGAAGGTTTAGAAGAGGCTGGAGAAGAAATAGATCGTTTTGATCTCCGTGAGATACGCTATCAACTGGCCGAGGACATTGCCACATTACTAACGGGCCAATTAAAATATGTGACTCAACAAAACGGGCACCATGATAACCCGCAAATTTTAGTGACGTTATTACAAGAGATTCTCTCTGAAGAAAATACTCACTTCCGGTTTGGATAAACAGACATTTGATGGAGTCCAAACTTTAGTTTGACAGGACCCCGTTTGTAGTAGGCGATTTATCGCCTTACTCAAAAACAAGGGTAATAAGAAAGGGGAAAGATTAATAAGAAACCCATTTCAAAAGAGGGCCAGGCTAAGGCTCAACAGGGCCCTCAATTAAACCTCACCTTTTCGTTGCGATTACGTCTAACTAAATAAAAAATGAAAAAAGAGACCGACACAACAAAAAAAACTTGCAAATTTATCTGTCACTGCGCTAACATAACCACTCTCAATTGAGGCGAAAGCGGGCCACCATAAGCAATAGTTATGCCAATATTAATAAACGGCCCTAAAGCAGGATTGATAATGGATTTATCTGTCACTGCGCTAAAATAACAACTGCCCTCAATTGAGGCGAAAGCGGGCATCAAAGCAATATATATGCCATTATCAATAATAAACGGCCCTGAAGCAGGATTGATAATGGATTGATTTCAAAGAATTTATCACTATTTTCTGTTAACATAATTAAGGAGGTGTTTGTTATGAAACAAATACTGACATTGTTTGCCATAGTGCTGCTACTCAGTGGGTGCATCAGGCCAGGACCCAAACCGCCACCACCATCGCCAACGGGGGTGAAACTGTCATCATGCAATGCGAGAATACTTCATCCCAAAGGTGAAAAGTCTCCGCCGTGCATTGATCAACACGGTGATCCCAACAGTTCACAACAAGCTTTGGTAATAGGCAATGGTGAATACGATCATGCACCGTTATACAACCCTATCAATGATGCCAAAGACATGACTGACACTCTACTGGAGATGGGATTTTATGTGACTCAGGCAAACAATCTGGACTTCCAAACAATGGATAAGGTTATCAACGACTTTAGTAAAGGTTTATCACGTTTATCTGATACCACAGAGGGTGTAGCACTTTTTTATTTTTCCGGGCATGGTGCTCGGACGAAAGGAGAAAATTTTCTGCTTCCTACCGATAACGACAATATTGAGATGGAACATGATTTGAAGGTTAATGCTATCTCGGTTCAAATTCTGTTGGCTAAAATGGAAGAAGTCAACCCGGGTGTGAATTTACTTGTCTTAGATGCTTGTAATAACAATCCCTATCCTAACCGTGGAAAAAGTGATAAGCGTGGTTTAGCACGAATAACACCAAAGGGTTCCGTGGTTGCGTTTGCCGCTGCGCCGGGACAACTTGCTATAGACACGAAAAGTAATGGTCAAGGAATGGTCTATACACCACAAACTTGCTTAAAGCACTGAAAAATGCCAAACACAAGCGCATAGAAGAAGTGTTTATGGAAACAGGCGATTTGGTTGTAAAAGCCAGTAAGGGGGAGCAAGAACCTTGGTATCAATCCTCCTTGAGAAAAACGTTCTGTTTTGGGGGATGTCGCTAAAACGAAATCTCCAACGTAACCATGCCATAATAAATAAAGGGTATGCCCACAAATCGTGATGAATGAGTTTGATAACGACACGGTGCAAGGTTTTTGTGATTTAATCACGGCTTTTCTGGGCACTACCCTTTTGCCTTCTATAGGTAATAGTATTTTTGGCCGGTAGAGTGTATTTAACCAATTCATTGATTTGAGGAAAAAATAATTATGCACACTCGTCGCAATTGTTTTTCTTTGTTACTGAACACTTTCTACACACTGTGTCTGCTAAGCTTAAGTATCCAACCGATCTATGCCGATTCTCAGTGTAGTTTGGGACAGATCAAATCTGGTGATCCAATCGCTTTAGTGATAGCCAACAGCTATAATGGAACACTCAAACATCCTGTTAATGATGCCAAAGCGATGCGAGAAGTTCTGACAAAACTTGGTTTTAGAGTTATCTTCAAGACAGAACTCAATGGGGGATCCATGAATCGGGCCACTGTTGACTTCAGTAACTGTTTACAAACCAGCCAAGGTGTCGGGCTATTTTATTTTACGGGATATGGCATGCAAGTTGACGATAAGAATTACTTGTTGCCTATTAATGCCAATGTTGTAGATAAGCACGATATGCCATATAACACTTTTCCAGTTGAGAAAATGTTAAAGAGATTAAAAGAGCTTAACAACGAGTTGAATATCATTATTTTAGATGCAAGTCGTGACAATCCTTATCCAAGTTTTGGTCGTCGTGGTTTGGCAAGCATGTCGCCTCCAAGTGGTTTTTTTATTGCTTATCCAACTGAAACAGGTAAAACCATTCAAGATGATCAACGGGGTAAAAATAGCTTATATGTAGAAAAATTGGTTGAAATTTTGGAAACGACGGTGGGAAATCCTAAGCGCATAGATGATGTGTTTCTACAAGTTGGTGATGTTGTCCTACAGGAAAGTCAGGGGCAGCAAGGGCCTATACGTGTCACTTCCTTGACAACAGTGTTTTATTTAGGGAGATGTGCAAATAAACTGGTGGTTGAAAATTGGATAGCCGATAGAAAGACGGGGTGTCGAGTATGGAGCATTGACCGTGCCCCCAACGAAGAAATTAGTTGGTCTGGTCAATGTGTCAATTGCCTTGCAGAAGGTAGGGGTACTCTAATAAAGTATCGAGATAGTATCAAATTCAATTCTTTTGACGGACAAATTCAGAACGGTAGGCCACAAAAAGGATTTATTAAATGGTCTTATGGTGACTTTAAGGATCACGGTTTTGGTGGGACGTTTAAGGACGGTAAACTTTATGACGGTACCTACGAATGGCCGAACGGCAACCGCTTTACTGGAGAATTTATGGACGGAAAAATCCATAAAGGCACCTATTGGTCAGATGGTAGTCGTTTTGATGGAGAATTCCTGGATGGTAAAGGTTATAACGGTACCTATATAGGGAAATATGGTGACCGTATTGAGTTTCGGAATGGTCAACCAAAGAGACGACTGCCAGTTTTTGGGTTTTGATAGCACATTTAGTACCTTGGTACAGGACAAAAATCCGTCACCTATTGTGTGGGGCTGTTCACTCAGACATTAGGTAAAAACAATAGGTAACAATACAACTCCTGTCCTGTACTCAGAAACCACACTTAAAATCCCGGCGCGTTAGGAGGCACTACCACTTCTTGGATAGGCTTTTTTTGCTTGCGTTTTGGTGGATAGATTTCTGGTTGACTAGACTTTGGAACATCAAAACTATATGTTAGAGTCAGTCTTAGATCAGAGCGACTTTCTGCTAGTTCATCAACTATAAGGCTATAGCTGCTTAGAGAAACACCATAAGAGAGGTTGCGGGTAATTGGAGCATTCCAACTAATTCCGATATTCTGTGCCAGTGTTCTATTTGAGAAGGTGATCGGTTCAACAGAACCGTTGTTGATGCTAGTCTCGTTCTCAATGTTTAAAGATGCGTAGCCCGAATTTAAGGAAAGTAATCCGCTACCAATCCGCCATCCATAGGCTAATCCCACAAAAGGCCCACTTGCTTCATAATCAATCTCAAAACGTCTGTCATGTGACGTGTTTGAAAGATTGAAACTTGTATTTCTCGCCTGGTATCCGCCATACATCGAAAATTTATCTGAAAGCCAATAACCAACAGTTAAAGAATAAAGCCGAAAGTTAAAATCTGCGTTTAGTTCTTCAACTGCTTGGCCAAAATAATAACTTCTGTCCAAAAAAGGTTCTTTACCTTGGCCAGTTTTTTGATAGCCTTCAATAAAAAACCTGTCATAAGCCAGTGTTGCTCCTACACCCAAAAAGGGCAGCTTATCTGTCAACGAGAAGGTATATTTAGGATGCCATTGCTCGTATTTATAATCCATAATACCGGTTTCAATCTGTGGTGAAATTACCCAGTCAGTTGCCTCCACTAGCACCGGCATAAGTAATGAGGCTATGGAAATAAAAATGGGTAATGGAGGTTTTTTCAACATGTTAACCACCTAATAAGACATAAAAAGAGTTTCTTATTTTACATAACTCGGAAAATAAAATCTACAATATCGGAAAAAATTGACGCATAATTTTTTTTATTATTTGCGATAGCCTTGGAATGCCTACCGTGACGTTCCCGCGTCACGTTCCCTCTTTCACTCACACGGTTTTAGAAACCCCGTTTTTTTAAAGAAACTGGTTTTTTTTTGATTCATAATCTTGCCAACGACAAAATCCGTTTAATCCTAAAAGAAGTTGTACTAACAGCCA
>NBMI01000052.1 GCA_002085445.1 Candidatus Parabeggiatoa sp. nov. 2 | reverse complement strand
AAGTCGTTGATGATCGGGATGTCGTTATTATTACTCGTCCAGAGAGTGAAAACGTGGCCCTGATTGCAGCCTCGGAGTTAGAGAGTTTGATGGAAACCGCTCACTTATTGAGTTCGCCCAAAAATGCCTTGCGTCTGCATTCGGCATTACAAGAATCTAAGCAGAAAACGCTTAAACCTCAAAGTGTTAACGAATTACGTCAAGCGTTATTGGGATAATCTCAAGATATGTCAGATCGAAATGCGGTTTTCACCTCACAGTTCAGGGAAGACTTGACTTATTGGGTAGCAACAGATCGTAAAATAGCACTCCGTGCCTTTAAATTGGTAGAGGCCACCATGCGTGATCCGTTTACGGGAATGGGTAAGCCAGAACCACTTAAACACTTGGAATCAAACACTTGGTCACGGCGACTTACCCAAGAACACCGTCTTGTTTACAAAGTGTCTGATGAACAAATTGATTTTCTCCAAGCTAGATTTCATTACTAAAATAGGCTCATTAGGGAAAAGATAAATACAACTTACTTAGTCCTCAATATTGCCACCGATAATACTACCGCCCCCATTCTAGCCCAAACGGTGTATCACAATGGCGATATGTTTAAAGTGACTTTGCCACCATTGCCGGCGGAACATATGCAGTATGTTTTTAAAGGCAACCCAATAACAGTTTAAGGTTTCCGTTTGTAGTAGGCGATTTATCGCCCAAAACATTTATCGCCTAAAATAATTGTATGTTTGTAGTAGGCGATTTATCGCCCAAAACTAATAACAAATGTTTGTAGTAGGCAATTTATCGCCTAAAACCCAAAAATATTTCACCAGAATAAAAAACCCACTTGAAATTTTTAGGCGATTTATCGCCCAAAACATTTATCGCCTAAAACAATTGAATTGTTTGTAGTAGGCGATTTATCGCCCAAAACTAATAAATGTTTGTAGTAGGCGATTTATCGCCCAAAACATTTATCGCCTAAAACCCAAAAAGATAGGCGATTTATCGCCCAAAACATTTATCGCCTAAAACAATTGAATTGTTTGTAGTAGGCGATTTATCGCCCAAAACTAATAAATGTTTGTAGTAGGCGATTTATACTGATAGTACAACGGATACGCGTTCCGAAACGGATTTTTAGTTTAAGAAGAAATCCGATTTTTTAAAAATAGGATTTCTTTGACACCTAAAAAAACCACTTGAAATTTTTAAAGGCAACCCAATAAAAATTTTTAGGAAAGGTCGAAATCCTATTTATTAAGTTATACACCGCCCAGTAGTTTTACCGGCAGTGATAGTTTTTCTTACACCATAACCGATGGCTCAGGCAGATCGGCCTCGGCGACGGTTGCTATCCAAGTTAAACCGGTTACCCAATTGACTGGCGCACTCGCTCAGGATACCACTTGGACGAATGACAATGTCTATTTAATCACTGGCGATGTCACGGTACCATCGGGTGTCACATTAACCATTAACGCGGGCACAGTGATTCAATTTCAAGCCAGTAGTGATGACACCAGTGGTGGCAATGAGACGGCACTCAGTGAACTGTGCTGGGTTTGCAACCCCGTCCGAAATGTTTTGACCAAAAAGTGCTCAAAAACGTTACTGAGCAGATTGCAAATCTGCTCCGGCAGAAAAGCGGTTTTATGTTTTGTAAATTTTGGTGTGTCCCACTTGTCCTTTTAGGAGTTTTTATCGATAGGGCCTTCAATCGAATCAAGCGAATCAATTCGCCAACATGGCCCTCAAAAAACCGCTTTGGAAAGACACTTTAGTCTTTTTAATGTAAGCCATTAACAAAAGCTTACCAAATCAAGAAATAAAACCGCGCTTTTTTAATAAACCTTACCTTTAAAGCGGCAAGACAACTCAAATTGGAAGGATAAGTGAGAAACACCGTAAATTGACTGGTTTTTATTCTAATGCACTCGCGTTGGAACCCTAAAATAAAATGACCTTCATTAAGGAATATTCATTATGTTTAAGAAACTCTTTGCATTATTTTTGTTATTGGGTCTTACCCATGTTACCAACTCCGTTCTGGCGGATGCCATTCGTCCCGGTTTTGATACCACCGAATTTTCGGCTAATGATGATGACTCGGTGAATGTCAGCTTGGAGTTTACGGTCAACTATTTTGGTACCGATTACAGTGATGTTTATGTTAATAACAACGGCAACCTCACATTTGGAGGTGCTTTAGAGACATATACAGCAGAGCCTCTAAATTCGGCCGAACTAACAGTTATTGCCCCATTTTGGGCAGACGTAGATACTCGAGATAATGGGAGCGGTATTCTCAAATACGGTACCGGCACTGTGAATGATCGTCTTGCCTTTGGTGCTACTTGGATTGATGTCGGTTACTTTGACAGTAAGGTTGACAAACTTAATAGCTTCCAAGTGATTCTGATTGATCGTTCTGATCTAGAGGTAGGTTATTTCGATATAGAACTCAACTATAGGCAGATTCAGTGGGAAACAGGTGACGCAGTTTCTAGTGGCGGGAGCAATGGTCTGGGTGGAAGCTCCGCTCGTGTCGGTTACTCTAATGGTAAGTTAATCAATGTTGAGTTACCGGGCTCTAGTATCAATGGTGCCTTTCTTGATGGGGGTGAAAATTCTCTGGTCGATAACAGCCATCATTCACCGGTAGCTGGCCGATATTATTTTCAAGTCAGAGACGGTATTGTTGATGGGCCACTCATTAATGAAGTCGACTACGCCCAACCCGGTAATCCAGATTCGGCGGAGTTCATTGAACTTAAAAATCTCAGTGTAAACCCCATCAATCTAAAGGATTATAGCATTCAACTGGTTGATGATGAGGTAGACAATGCGGTTGTTTATAAAACCATTGATTTGCCGGATGTTATGCTGGCAACCAGTGATTATTATGTGATTTGTACTAATAATACCAAGGTAGCTAATTGTGATTTCGAGATGACGCCGACAACGACTGATCTGATTCAGAATGGCCCATCGGATGCCGTCGCCTTGGTATTAGATGGCACTGTAATAGATACGGTCGGTTATGAAAGCAGCAGCGCGAGTACGCCTTATACCGAAGGTTCTGGCGAATGGCTGGATGATGACGGTGAACAACCCTATTTGGCACTCTCCCGTTTTCCTGATGGGTACGACACCAATCAAAACGATGTTGATTTTAGTTTGCATTGTACCACCCCGGGTGTTGCCAATATCATGGATGACTCCAATTGTTATGAATTATCTATTGATAATGTCACGATGACAGAGGGCAACGCCGGCACAATCAGTGCCCAATTCACCGTCAGCCTGAGCAAGGCTAGTTTCACCACAGTCAGCGTTGACTATGCGACTGCGGATGGTACCACACTGGCGGATAACGATTATGTCGCAATTGATACCACCACCCTGAGTTTTGCCCCAGGCGAGCTCAACAAGACAATCACCGTCACCGTCAATAGCGATACACTGTATGAAGGAACCTGCGAGCAGTTTTTCGTTAATCTTAGCAATCCGGTGAATGCTGCGATTGTAGAAGGTCAAGGTGTGGGAACTATCACTGATGATGATGTTCCACCAACCGTCAGCATAACCGATGTGACTGTGACGGAAGGTGATATGGATACTGTGACGGCTCAATTCACAATTAGCGTGGTTAACTTAGATGCGGCCAGTGGTTTGTCCGTTACGGTGGACTACGCCACGGGTAATGATACCGCTACGGCTGGCAATGATTACGTTGCGGTGAATAACCGCCTGACGTTCGCGCCTGGCGACACCAGTAAGACTATCAACCTCACTGTTAATGGCGATGCCCTAGATGAAGGGGCCAATGAGCGGTTCTTCGTTAACCTCAATAATCCGGTGAATGCCACGATAGCTGATGCTCAAGGCGTAGGCACGATCAGTGATGATGACGATCCACCTACAATCAGCATTAATGATGTGAGACTAAACGAAGGCAACACCGGTACGACAAGTGCAGACTTCACTGTGAGCCTAAGTGCGGCCAGTGGTTTGATTATTGGGGTGGACTACACCACGGGTGAGGACAGTGCCACGGAAAATAGTGACTATCTCCCTGCCAATTCAACTCTTAGTTTGGCCCCCGGTGAAACGAGCAAAACGGTGAGCATCGTCGTCAAGGGTGACACCCTGATTGAAACGGATGAACGCTTCTTCGTTAATCTCTCAACACCCGTTAATGCCACGATAGCAGATAATCAAGGGTTTGGGATCATTCGCAATGATGATTTTTCGTTGCTTATCAATGAGATTGATTATGATCAACCCGGTGAGACGGACTCGGCTGAATTTATTGAACTTAAAAACGTCAGTCTAAATGCCATTAACCTTGATGCTTATGAGTTGCAGTTAGTCAATGGTGAGGACGGCACTGCCACCGTGTACAAAACGATTGATTTGCCTAATGTTGATCTAGCGGCAGGGGATTACTATGTGATCTGCGCCGATAACACCAAGGTGGCTAATTGTGATTTGGATGGGTCGCCAGAGACTGATCTGATTCAAAATGGTGCCCCAGATGCCGTCGCTTTGTTCTTAAATGGCGTGGTAATAGATACGGTGAGTTATGAAGGTAATACGATTGCACCTTATACCGAAACCAGTGGCACCGGGCTGGAAGATAACGGCAGTCAACCCTTTTTGGGACTTTCGCGTTTTCCAGATGGTAGCAATACCAATCAAAACCATGTCGATCTCAGTGTGCGTTGCACCACCCCTGGGGCTGCCAATATTGAGGCGAATGCCAAATGTTATGAATTATCTATTGATGATATCACTATCACCGAGGGCAACGCCGGCACAATCAGTGCCCAATTCACCGTCAGCCTGAGCAATGCTAGTTTCACTACAGTCAGCGTTGACTATGTGACTGCGGATGGTACCACACTGGCGGATAACGATTATGTCGCAATTGATACCACCACCCTGAGTTTTGCCCCAGGTGAGTTCAACAAGACAATCACCGTCACCGTCAACAGCGATGTTCTTGATGAAGGAGCCAGTGAGCGGTTTTTCGTTAATCTGAGCAATCCTGTTTTTGCCACGATTGTAGACAATCAAGGGGAGGGAACTATCACTGATGATGATCCGCCGCCAACGCTGAGCATTGATGATGTGACTGTCGCTGAGGGCGAGGCGGACGATACCGTGACGGCCCAGTTGACGGTGAGTTTAAGTGCGGCCAGTGGTTTGTCCGTTACGGTGGACTACGCCACGGCAAATGATACCGCTACGGCTGGCAATGATTACGTTGCGGTGAATAACCGCCTAACGTTCGCGCCTGGCGACACCAGTAAGACTATCAACCTCACTGTTAATGGCGATGCCCTAGATGAAGGTGCCAGTGAGCGGTTCTTCGTTAACCTCAGTAATCCGGTGAATGTCACGATAGCTGATGCTCAAGGCGTAGGCACGATCAACGATGATGATGATCCACCTACAATCAGCATTAATGATGTAACAGTCAACGAAGGCAACACCGGTACGACAAGTGCAGACTTCACTGTGAGCCTAAGTGCGGCCAGTGGCTTGATTATTGAGGTGGACTACACCACCAGTGAGGACAGTGCCACGGAAAATAGTGACTATCTCCCTGCCAATTCAACTCTTAGTTTGGCCCCCGGTGAAACGAGCAAAACGGTGAGCATCGTCGTCAATGGTGATGCGATCATTGAAGAACATGAACGCTTCTTCGTGAATCTCACTACCCCGGTGAATGTCACGATGGCAGATAATCAAGGGTTCGGGCTGATTATCAATGATGATGTTGTCCTAGTCATCAATGAAATTGACTATGATCAACTCGCTGGTACGGACATAGCCGAGTTTATTGAGCTTAAAAACGTCAGTACCCGTGCTATCAACTTAGATCCTTATACGCTCCAATTGATTGATGCTGATGCCGGGGGCGCAGTGGCGGCGTATCAAAATATTGATTTGCCAGCAACGACATTGGCTGCGGGCGATTACTATGTCATTTGTGCCGATAATACTAAAGTCGCTCACTGTGATTTGGATATCACCCCGGATACTGATCTGATCCAGAACGGTGCCCCGGATGCTGTCGCGTTGGTGGCAGCGGGTGTGGTAGAAGAGGCGGTTAGCTATGAGGGTAATATTGGGAGGCCCTATACCGAAGGGAGTGCTATCGGGCTGGAAGATAATGGCAGTCAACCTTTTTTGGGACTTTCGCGTTTTCCTGATGGTAGCGATACCAATCAAAACCATGTCGATCTCAGTGTGCGTTGCACCACCCCAGGGGCCGCCAATATTGAGGCTAATGCAAAATGTTATGAATTATCTATTGATGATGTCACGGTAACGGAGGGTCATAGCGGGACTACAACCGCCCAATTCACCGTCAATTTGAACCGTGCCAGTGTCGCTCGCGTTACGGTTGATGTCGCGACGGTGAATAATACCGCTATCGCGGGTAGCGATCATACGGCTGTCAATACCACGCTCGCTTTTGCACCCGGCGAAACCAGCAAGACGGTCGATGTCATAATCAATGGCGATCTGATAGATGAAGGAGCCAGTGAGCAGTTTTTCGTTAATCTGAGCAATCCTGTTTTTGCCACGATTGTAGACAATCAAGGGGGGGGAACTATTACTGATGATGATGATCCGCCAACGCTGAGCATCACTGATGTGACTGTCAGTGAAGGCCATAGTGGAACAGTGGCGGCTCAGTTCACTGTTAGCTTGGATGTCGCCAGTGGTTTGGGAGTGACGGTGGACTATGCAACGACAGATGACACGGCGACGGTAGCAGATAACGATTATGTTGCGGTGAATGCCACTACGCTAAGCTTTGCGCCTGGTGAAACCGGTCAAACAGTCAACGTGACTATCATTGGTGATACCCAAGTAGAAGGCGCCAATGAACAATTTTTCGTTAATCTCAGCAATCCGGTGAATGCCACGATTGCAGATGAGCAAGGCATTGGTATCATCACTAACGATGATACTAAGCCTGAGATCAGTGATATTCAATTTGAAGGCAATCCGTTAACTGATGGCGGCACGATTTCTCAGTCGGGCACGATCCGCCTAACGGCGAATGATGGCTTTGGCATCGGCCGCGTTGAGTTTTATCTGGACGGGACTTTGTTCCATACAGATAGCAATGGTTCTACGCAATATAGTGCGTTCTTATTGCTAACGGCCGTGACTGATGGTACACATACGCTTGAGATAAAAGCTTACAACACCGTGGGCAATGTCAGTTCGACGACATTAACCGTCTCAGTGGCGTTAGCCGCGCCGACTTCTACGCCAGTGATAACACAACCCGTCAATGGTTTAGTCACCAATCAAACTCAAATCACCGTCACTGGCAGCGCCGAGCCGGGCACCGACGTGGTGTTATCTCACAATGGCACCGAAGTGGGTAGTCCACTCAGCCTAGATGATAACAACACTTTCTCAACCACCGTTACCTTACAATCCGGCCCAAATGAGTTACAAGTGGCGGCGCGTAACCGCGGCGGAATGGGGCCACTCAGCAGCACAACACAGATCACATTGGATAGCAGTGTCCCAGACGCGCCGGGCGCGTTATTGGCCGAAGCCCAAGCCGATGGACAAGTCCGCTTAACTTGGCAAGCCACGGATAACGACATTGCCGGTTATGATGTCTATCGCGCTTCACAATCATTTACGGCCCTCAGCGAGGCCCAGAAAGTCAATAGCGAAACCGTCACCGGTACGCGCTTTAATGATTTAGTCGTCACCGATGGCCGCTATTACTATCGCGTCGTGGCCGTCAATACCGTGGGCACCGCCAGTGCATTGTCCAACGAAGTCTCCGTCTCTGCGGATGCGACACCGCCGCGTGTCACCTTGATTGAATATACGCCGGCCTTAACCACCTACACCCAAGGCCGAATCGATGTGACTGTCACAGTGAGCGAACCGCTACTGACGACACCGTTTCTGACGATGGTGCCGGATGGCGGCATACCAATAGCGGTTGAACTCACGCCGGTGACGGACACCCAATACCAAGGCCATTTTGAGATTACCGGCTTCACACCCTCTGGGACGGCCTACGCCGTTTTTTCGGCGAGAGACCTCGCCGGTAATCGCGGCACAGAGATTGACGCCGGGGTCTCCATCAATATTGATAGCGATGGGCCGTTTATTACCAAAATAACGCTATCCCCGGCCGAACCGATTCGCAATGATCAGACGAATCCAGTGACGGTGCAGGTTTCGATTGAACTCAATGAGGCACTGCCGACTGGAAAAGTCCCTGAACTGTCTTACCGTCTTTCTGGGGCCGGGCGCAGTGCGGAAGCCATTACTCCATTAACTCAAAAAACGCCTCTGATTTGGAGTGCAAGCTTTAGCTTGCCAGCCGATGCCGGCTTGAATGAAAACGAAACGCTATACTTTATATTTAATGCGGCCGATGAGTTAGGCAATGTTGGGCAGTTAATACAGCCCGATAACCTTTTCCAAGTCTATCAAGACGAATTACCACCGCTCACCGTTCCGTTTGGGTTAGTCGGCACCGCGTTGCCCGGCGGGCGTGTTCAGTTAAGTTGGCAAGCCGTGACAGCGGCCACCGATTATCAACTGTTTCGGCAAGCGCCCGGCGAAACTGAATTATCGCCGTATCAACGGAGCGGTGGTACTTTAACGTTGACTGATGAGACAAAACCCCAAGATGGCTTATACCATTATGCGGTTGCCAGTGTTCGCAGTGCTAACGCACAGGAAAGTCTCAGTGCCTACAGTAATATCGTCAAAGTCACGGCCGATTCGACGGCCCCGGCGGCCCCCACCAACCTACAACTGGAATTAGTGGGTGCTGGTATTCGCGCCAGTTGGATAGCACCGACTGGCAATGAGGCCCTGAGTTATCAGCTCTATCGCTCGGCTGAGGATATTGTGTCGGTGACTGGATTAACGCCGCACCAAAGCGAGATTGCCGAGCCATATGTGATCGATACGTCGCCGTCCAAGTCCGAAGCCTACTACGCAGTGGTGGCGATAGATGCGGCCGGCAATCAGTCGCCGTTGTCGGATTCGGCTTACTTGAACGTGGAGTTATTGCCCATCGCCACGCTGACAGTGGTTCAAGAGGGCGATGAATACCCGGTGCTGAGTTGGAGCCATGCGGCCACCGATATGATGGGATTTGATCTGTATCTGGGTAGCGAAGCCGAACGCATTCAGGTGAATGCCAGCCCGTTGACGGAGACGACTTATACTGATAGCGGCTACAATCAGCAAGAACGGATTTATACCGTTGTCGCACTCGATAGCAATGCCGTCGAAAGTCCAGCCCGCACGCTGGTATTGCCTAAGCTCAGTGTCGAACTACAACAGACTACCCCGATTCGGCGGGCCCAATTTAATACGTTGGCTTATCAAGTCACCAATCATACCGCGCACGTCGTCACGGATATCGCCGTTCAAGTGCAACTCGGCAACCATGCCGCGCATTCCGAACCGTTTGCGCTGACGGCTGGCGAAACCAAAAACGTGCCGGTGGTTGTGGGAGGATATGCCGACTTAGCTGATCTCAGTGCGCTAGTCACCACGCTAGAAATCCGCCCCGATTCTGGCGAAGTGGCCCAAATCATCCGCCGCCAAACCGTGGAGATTGCGGAGGGCAGTAGTCTAGCGATTAGTCTGCAATCACAACAACTGACTCGTGGTAGCGATAATGGACAAGTGAAATTCCGTGCCGAAAACACCAGTGCGGTTGATATTGATATCGTGGTGGCAACGGCCAGCGGCACCGCCGCGTCAGATGAAATCCAGTTTATGTTGCTGGATGCTGATGATAATGTGCTGAGTGTGCAAGCGTTTCAGCAAGCCTTAGGCAAGCATGTGATCGCGTTAGCCAATGGTAAAACGGTCGCACGTATTCCGGCCGGCAGTGCGTTTGAGTCAGACTGGATAACACTGCCGGTGCCGAGTTCGGCGCCCTCGCAAGTCTATCTCAAGCTGGCAATTGCTAACATCCATTATCAATTAGGGAAAACCGAGGCCCTCAGTATTGCCGGCATGGAGACTCGGCAAGCGGTGGCGTTGATTGATACCCGTTATTATGGTGAAATCACCAATATTACGCCGGCCACATCTTATGGCGATGATCCGATAGTGATTACCGGCAACGCGAGAGAACGGACGACTTCAAATACAATACCGTTAGTGCCGCTACAGGTGGTGATTAATCTGCAAGGCTTTGAGCGTAGTTATCCGGTGTATACCGATCAGAACGGTGCGTTTTCGTATACGTTTACACCTTTAGCAACAGAATCAGGCACTTATAAAGTTTCGGCGGTTCACCCGGACTTAACCGAACGGCCGGAGCAAAGGCAGTTTGTGATTCAACGCATTGAACTCAGTGCCACCAGTGGTAGCGGTTCGGTTGACGGCAGTGATTACACGGTAGATTTACGCATTCCGTTTAATTATGAACAACGTATTGATGTGCCAGTCATAGCCGGTGCTAGTACACAACAGCATAATGTACATCTTATCTACGAAGCGGTTGATCAGCCTTTAGGTAGTCTTCCGTCTGGTGTTCAAGTCAATTTAGGGAATGCTTTGTCGGTATTAAATGCCGAAGAGAAAGCCCAATTAAGCTTTACTGTTCAAGCGGATAACGCGGCCGAACCAAGCGGTACGCTGATATTGAAGGTTATGAGCGATGAGCGGGGTGATACGCCGATTGGACGAGTTATCGTTAATTACCAATTATCCAGCGCGCGCCCGGCCTTATATGCATCGCCCAGTATTATTGAAACAGGTGTTAACCTAGACAGCAGCGTCACCGAAACCTTGACGCTAGAAAATCAGGGGTTGGCCGCTCTGACAGGCCTCACCGTCAAATTGCTGAATGAAAATGGGACAATGGCCCCCGGTTGGATTTATCTCACCACGCAGGAAGCGTTAGGCACCTTGGCTATCGGTGACAAACGTGACATTCAACTGATGGCTTCACCGTCTACGTCAGTCAGCGAAGGTGACTATATATTTATAGTGCGAGCCAGTGGCGATAACCATGCAGCAGCACTGGATACTTATGTATCGGTGACGGTGACTCAGGCTGGCATAGGCCATGTATTGTTTAAGGCGGCTGATATTTATACCGCGACGTTAGATGATCAAGGCAATGTGATTGAAGGCTTAGCCGGTGCCGAGATTCATATCCAAAATGAAAAGGTATCGACGGTTGAAAAAACCTTAACCACCGATAATGTCGGGGAAGCCTTGTTTAGTGATTTACCAGCCGGCCGCTATAAATTCAAAGCCACCGCTGGAAATCATCAAGAAGTGATTGGGCGTTTTCGTATTAAACCGGGTGTGACGATTTCAGAAAGGGTGTTCCTAGACTATAACTTAGTCACGGTGGAATGGTCAGTCACCGAAACGACTGTAGAAGACCGTTATGAAATCACTCTCAATGCCACTTACGAAACGGATGTGCCCGCCGCAGTTGTGATAGTGGAACCTATGTCCGTTAATTTGCCGGATATGCAGCCGGGCGAAGTGTTTTATGGCGAATTGACGTTGACCAATTATGGTTTGATTCGGGCCGATGATCTAAAGTTTGACTTACCGAGTGATCAATACTTTAAGTATGAGTTATTGGGTGATTTGCCAATTAGCTTGGGCGCGAAAGAGCGGATCACGATTCCCTACCGGGTAACAGCACTAAAAGCACTGGAGCAAGGTGCGGATGGTAGTGGTGGTGGATGTCGTAAACCCCAGTGGTACTTGCGTATCACTTACACTTATAAATGTGCGGATGGTGATGAGATAAAATCTTCTAGTACGACGGTTTTTAGTTGGATCGAAGGCGAGTGTCCCACAGTCGTGTTATCGCCCAGTGTGAGTAGTAGAACCACCAGCACCAACTGTGATGAATGCAATTCACCACCTTCCCAACCTACACCATCCGAACCTGCACCCAAACCGATTGATGGTGTCAAATGTTGGCTTATTGCTGAAAGATGGGACGAGATAGATGATTGCGGGAAGGTTATAGCCACAATACGCAATGATAGCTATGAGAAAGTGGGGAGTTCTGTCAGTCTGGTACAAAGGGAATTTAACGATAAAGCCACCGATATCAGCGTGAAAGTGCAGGGGGGCCAGATAGCCATTGAACGCCGGTTTTATGCGAATGCGTGGCACTGGCAATATACCCGCAATAAATTGCACTTTAACTGGAATGTGTCGGGTGACTATCTCGCTTCCATAGAAAAAGATGGCGTTATATACCGATTATTTGTAGATTCGGCCGACACGGTTTGGGACTTCCCGGCAAACCCGGTTTATGTCAAAGATAATGCCAAGATTCTCAAATTGGCCGATGGCTATAGATGGCAGAGCCTCACCGGTAAATGGAAGGAATACGATAGCAACGGTCGTATGACGGCCTTTGGTACTCGCCAGGGAACGCTCGGAAAATTGCTTTATCAGGACACTGATCCTAATAGTTCCGCCATTGGTATTGCGGATCGCAATGATCGGCAAGTGATTTGGTTTGAATATAACTCAGACGGGTTATTGTCTGCGGCGCGTGATTTGGGTAATCGCCGGGTGGAATATCGCTATACTGGTGAACATCTCACCGGTGTTAAGGATGTGCTGGGGCAAGAGACTGTTTATGAATATAGCAGTCAGGGCTATTTAATTAAGAAAGTTGACACAGGTGGCCGAATAACGCAGATTGAATACGATAGTTATGGTCATCCCACCGTCGTTTTAGATGAAAATGGCGAAGGCACTTTCTTTGCTTATGATTATGATGCCAGCAAAAAGGAATACTACGCCCGCATCACCACGTCGGCCGGGAAAGTCAAAGAAGTTTGGTATAACAGTGCTGGGGGAACCAAGCGCGTCGATATCAATGGCCGAACCGTTAAAACACTGAGCCAAGATCAGCGAGATATACTCATCACGGATGAAAAAGGCAATGTGACACGCCGAAGTTTTGACGAGTGGGGTAATTTTAGCCGCGTTGTTTACCCAGATAACAGCACGGCCTCATTTGAATATGAACACCGTTTTAATCGTCTGGTTCGGGCCATGAATCGCCGGGGTTATGTGACGAAATACCAATATGATGACTATGGGAATTTAGTGCAGCAAACCGAAGCGGCTGGCACAGAGGCTGAACGAGTCACTGCCTTGACTTATGATGAACAGCATCAGTTGATAACAATCACGGTTAATGGGGATACCGAGGCTGAAGCGGCCAGCACCCATTTGAGTTATGACGGTAATGGGAATATTGCGTCTCTGACGTACCCGTTAGGCAATACGGTCGAGTTTCGGCAATATGATGCGATGGGTAATCCATCAGAAATCAAGGATGCCAGAGGTTTTATCTGGCGCATGAACTATGATGCGTTGGGTCGTCTTGTGTCTATAACCGATCCATTGAACCAGACTCGCACGTATGAATACGATGGTGCCAATAATAATACGGCGGTTGTCGATGAGGCACAAAATCGTTTTGAGTCGGTGTATAACAAACACAATCGGATTACCAAGGCCATCGATCCGTTATTGAATGAAATTCTGATTATTTACAATTCCGATCAATTGCCGGTTGAAGTGATTGATGAAGCGGGTAAAAAAGGCGTGGTGGAATATGATAATGAGGGCCGTTTAAAACGCTATGTTGATGGTGCGGGCAATGAAATCGTGCCACATTATGATGACACCCAAGCCAGTTTGGTCAGTTCTTATCTGCCGGCGAAGATTGAGTATCCGACTTACACCCAACAACTGTACTATGATAAATTACAACGGTTAGTACGGACAACCGAGGTTTTAGAGACCAATACCCGTTACTCGGCCAATTACACGTATGATGCAGCCGATAATGTGGTTAAAGAGATTGACCAACAAGGCAATACAACCCATTATGAATACGATGCGTTAAACCGGCTGACCAAAATCACCGACGCGCTCAATGGTGTGACTGAACTGAGTTATGATACTCGTGATAATGTCACGGCGGTTACAGATGGCAACAATGGCATTACGCGCTATGAATATGATAAAAACAACAATTTGGTCAAATTGATCCGCCCAATGGGCGAGGTGACACAATATCAGTATGATGCGGCCAATAATCAAACGGCGCGATTAGATGCGAAAGGCCAGAAGATTGCCTATTTGTATGATGCGCTGGATCGTTTGACACAGGTGGATTATTATGCGGCAACTGATCATAGTACGCCAGTGAAAACGGTTCGCTTTAGTTATGATGCGTTGGGTAATCTACTGTCTTATGAGGATGGCACCACGTCGGCCAGTTATAGTTATGATGCGTTGCAGAGAAAACTCAGCGAAACGGTTAATTATGGGTCATTTGTGTTGAGCCATCGTTATGACTATTACGCCAACGGCTTGAAAAAAGCCTTTACCGGGCCAGATGGGGTCAAAATCGTTTATGAGTATGACAACAACAATCGTCTGAGTGCGATAGACATTCCCGATGTGGGGCGGGTGACTTATAACACCTATCAATGGAATAGTCCGGCCAAAATAACGCTGCCCGGAGGCAGTCAGATTGAGTTGGCTTATGATCCATTGATGCGGTTACAGTCTCAGGTGAGTCAAGATGCGGCCAAAAATGTGATTACCCGTGCCGACTATGAACACTCGTCCACCGACCAGGTCAGGAAAAAAACCACCGAAGATGGAGAATACACGTATCAGTATGATGATGTGTATCATTTGACGAATGCCAGCCACCCGGTATTGGATAACGAAAGTTATAGCTATGACTTGGTGGGTAATCGGTTGACAGCGGCCAAGGTGCCAGAAGGTGCCAGTTATAATGCCAATAACGCGCTGATCAGTTATGGTGAGAGTGCCTTTGAGCATGATGCCAACGGTAATTTGGTTAAGCAAACGCTGGGGACTGAAGTCCGTCATTATGTGTATGACGTTGAAGATCGTCTAGTACGGGTGGAAGATGGCAGTGGCAATACCTTCGCCGAGTACTACTATGATCCGTTTGGGCGCCGACTGTGGAAAAAGGTGAGTGGCGTTAAAACCTATTTTGGGTACGCAGATGAGGGGTTAATCGGTGAATACGATGAAAACGGCGTAGAAACAAAAGCTTATGGTTATGCGCCTGATTCATTATGGACGACCAATCCGCTCTTTCAGAAAACAGGCGGTACTTATTACTGGTATCAGAATGATCACCTTGGCACTTCACAAAAGTTACTTGATAATGCGGGTAATGTGGTTTGGGCTGCGTACTATGAAGCATTCGGTCATGCACAGATTGATGTCGCGCTGATAGAGAATAACCTGCGCTTTCCGGGGCAATACTACGATGTAGAAACGGGGCTGCATTACAACTGGCATCGTTATTATGATCCCATAGGCGGTAGATATTTATCTACTGATCCCATTTTGTTTCATGGTCAGGAGGGGAAACTTTATAGATATGTATTAAATGATCCTGTCAACTTAATTGATCCTAATGGACAATTTGTTTTTATGGCTATTGTGGGTAGAGTACTGGCAGGAGCACTGGCAGGTTCGGTTGTCAATGGTATATTTTACGCAATCTTTGAGAAAAATTTTACTTGGGGTGGTTTAGGAGCCTCAATGTTAGGTGGAGCGGTTGCGGGCGGCCTTGGTGCTGTAGCACCAAGTGGGGTTATTGGTATATTGTCGAATGCGGGTATTGGTGTATTATCGGCAGGAACAATAACGGCATTAGATCCGTGTAAAGAATGGAAAGATTTTAACCCTTTGTCAGCTGCGGCTTTTAACAGCTTCGGAGGATTTATAGGGAAAAAGGTAGCCACGCGCTACAGACCTAATGCAACGAAAATTGAAAATAGTGTTATAGAGGGTACTGTTGGAAGCACAGTTGGAGCGCAGGAACCCCCAATCATGGAGGAATTAAATAAACTGCGAAAAATCTCCTGGGTGGATAGCGTATTTGCCAATAGCTTTTTCAAAGGGCAGGTTTTGGTGCAATGGTACGACGGTTGTTTATTGAAGCCAGGTAGGGTGGGCAAACCCACTGGCTTCATTAATACTTATAATCGTTTGCCCACCTCTTTTGCTACTTGACTCAATTAAAATAAAATGAATGGGGCCGGCAAACAGTCACTGGCATTATCAAATCAATTGGTTTGTGTTTGCCCACCCTACTTTCCTTACCTCTTCCTGCTCTATGTTGGACAGAAGGGCGGCCGTTTTTGATAAGGCAGGGAATTCAACGTAGATGGGTGGTGTTGGGTGGATAGCGTATGAGACGGTGAGAAATCCTATTTTTTGGAAAAATCGGATTTCTTTGAACCTAAGGATAAGGCTCACCTACCACCTAATGGTGACAAATCAGTTTTGTTGGAAAAATCGGATTTCTTTGAAGCCCCAAAGGCCCTTTCTAGGGGCGTTGCCCCTGGCTTTAATAACACATACCGAAGGGGCTAATAGAAAAGCCCCTTTGGTACGACATTAATATAAATAAGAAAGCCAGGGGCGTTGCCTCAATGCCATGTCGTGTAGGGGCAATCCCTTGTGGTTGCCCTACAAACCGTCATGTCGTGTAGGGGCAATCCTTTATGGTTGCCCTCACCCAAAAGTGTCTTGATGAGAAGAATTAGTCTCTCATATGATAGCGTTGCTGTCCCTTAACACTTTAGTCAAGGCACGTTTTTGAACGTCTCTGCGAGCTTTTAACAAAGCTTCATCAGCTCATTTCTTGATGTTCATGAGGTGTTGCTTCCAATAGAACGGCCATTAGTTCAGAATCAGATAACTTTGAAGCCCCTTCTTTTAATAATCGATGATACAGCTTGCTTGAAGCCAACTCCTGAGTCATTATGTTGCATCCTCTTTATGTATGAGTCAATAAAGTCTTTGTGAGAAGTTCTTTTAAGTGGTACTTCAAAAGACCTGATTGTGGGGAAGCTACTTTAAAATATTTATGAGTCGAGGTCAAGAGTTAATATTCATCAAACGCCAATTGATACTGAACCGGAATAAGTGAAAATTAATCAGAGAGGGTGCATTTAGGTTTTAACGCTATCAAAAACAAAGAACTACAAGGATTGTCTCTAGGATTTATAAACGGGTTTTTGACGAGATAAGCTGATATTGGAAGCCGGGCTTCCCTCCTTCCCTCCAGGTAGATACACTGGCTAAATAAAGCCAAGGGTACCGCCCCTGGCAAGCCCCAACGTCTCTGTCGGCAAAAAATAGGGAGAGAAATCCTATTTTAAAAAAAATAGGATTTATTTCGGATTTCTTGGAACCTATCAGAAATCATGGAGTGGTAATAATGAATGATATGAGATGTTTTTATAATCAATGGCAACGGCAATGGATTTTTTGTATAGCGGTAGGAGTGGTTTTGTCCACAACTGTTTATGCCGAAACCAATGTTAAACCCAATTATCCGTCTTCAACTGATATTCCGCGCAGTTGTGCGGTGCCTTCGGCTACCAGACGAGCTCAAAAACCGGTGCCGATGAAACCGACGGTTTTCAGTCAATTAGGTGGGCAACTCTTTAAGCGAGGTACGCAAAAGCGGCAAAGCGCTTGTTATATTTCTGCTAAAACTGCCCAGCAACAGTTGGTCGATAAATCCGCTTTTTTCATCGACTTGCGAGATAGGCAAGCCTTTCAACGCTATCGCATTCCCGGTTCGTTGAATCTGGCGGCGCATACTTTGAAAACGAAGGCTTTTTTGAAATCCAAACCGTTGATTTTATTTAATGAAGGCCATAGCTATCAAACACTAGAAAAGTTATGTGTCAATTTGCGCGAAGCGGGTTTTAGCCAAGTCGCTATTTTGGAGGGTGGATTGAATCAGTGGCGAAAACAGATTGGTAATTTGCAGGGTAATTTGTTAGCAGTACGATATTTGGATAATATGACGGCCGCGCAATTCTGGCAAGAGCGTGATTATGAACATTGGTTGGTTGTTAATATTTCTTCTTTTGATGATAAACAATGGCCCACTTCTGGGATTTTAAGTTTATCGTTGTCTAATCAGGCCGAAAATTGGTTCAAACGGTTAACCGCGGCGGTGGCAAAGCATCGTCAATCTATTGGGGTTTCTCCCTATCTGTTGATAGTGAGTGTGCGAGGCGACAGTTATCCGAAGGTGAGGGCGATATTGCGTGGGACGGATTTGAGTAATGTTTTTTATCTTCTGGGGGGGGTACAGGCTTACCAACGGTTTATTCGGGAGCAAGCGGCGATGTTGGGGAGATGATAGTACAACGGATGACGTGGATAAACGGATGTGTTCGATAAGTACAACGAATTACGCGGATAAACGAATAATGTGTCTGATAAGTACAACGAAACGCAGTGGCGGAACGCCAATTACGCGGATAAACGGATGTGTCTGATAAGTACAACGAATGACGTGGATAAACGAATGTGTCCGAGATAAATCTTGGATGCCGGAATATTGTCGTGAGTTTTGTTATGAAAACCTTTTTATTTATTGTTGGAATAGTGCTGGTTGTGGTTGCGTTGGCGATTGTTTGGCAATTAAAACTAGCAGAGGATAGGCAACCTGTTCCGTCATCTTCGTCGGTGTCGGAGCCTGTTAAAGAACCTATTGGAAATGTTGAACCGAGTCAGTCAGTTCAAGTACCTGAATCTGTTGAAGAAACTGTAAAAAGTCGGTATGAAATACCACGCACGGTGCGTTATCGGTTTACGTTAAAAAATACCAGCAATCGGCTTTTGGATAAAGCCGACTTTTGGACGTATGCGCCGGTGAAACAAACCGCTACTCAACAAGTTATGCGTATTGATGCGTCGCACGCGCATGAAATCTTGACGGATCGCTTAGGCAATCAAGTTTTACATTTTGTGTTGACTAATATACCGCCTTATGCCAGCAAACTGGTTAGCGTGACAGCAGAACTTATGCTTGCTAAAGAAGTAATCAACCTGATCCCGAAAAACCATCAGCAATGGTTTTTGGCGGAGGAACCGTTTGTCGAAATCTCGCACCCGGAAATACAACGGATTGCCAAAAGATTGAAGACAACCGACGATTTGCGTACCAGTCGCAAGATATTTAATTGGGTAGCGAGACATATTCAATATGCGGGTTATATTCGTGATAATCGGGGTGCTTTGTATGCACTACAACAACAGCGCGGTGATTGTACTGAGTATATGTATTTATTTATTGCGCTTGCCAGAGTCAATGGGATTGCGGCGCGAGGCTTGGGCGGTTATGTGTATGCAGATGATGCGATTTTAAAAGCCGACGATTATCACAATTGGGCGGAATTTTATTGGGCGGATAAATGGCAATTGGCTGATCCTCAAAATAAGGTTTTTATGGAGAAGCAGTCGAATTATATTGCTATGCGTATTATTTCGGAACACTCAGAGATAGTCCGTTCTCATCGTTTCTGGTATTCGGGTGAAGGCTTGAGTGTCAGAATGAATTAACTAACTGTTTTCTTGTAGGGTGGTGGGTAGAACGTCAATGCCATTAAGTTAAGCTATCCAAGTACAATGGATACGCGAAGTACAACGGATACGCGAAACGAAGTTCAGCGAAGCTAAATAAACGGATAGGGATCATTTATAATTTTCGTAACCTTATATTTTTTGACGTTTTTATCCGTTTATTTCGAATATCCGTTGTACTAGTACAGGAGGGCGGAAATCCCAGTACCACTTAGCCAACGGCTAAAGCCGTTGTCTAAAAGCTCAAGTACCCTAAAGGGCACTAAATGCCCGTGCAGGAAAAAA
>NBMI01000282.1 GCA_002085445.1 Candidatus Parabeggiatoa sp. nov. 2 | reverse complement strand
CATCCCAAGGTGCCTATATTTTCATTCCTAACGTAGTTCCCTAAGAACTTAGACGGGTAACTTTAAAATCACTTTCTGGAGCAAGTTATTTATGGACAGTTACTTAGTAACTTTGCTATTCGCAGGTTCTAAAAAAACCTTATTCTTTTTCAACTTGTCCAAACTCAAGTTCGACGGGAGTAGAGCGTCCAAGAATCCGCACCGCCACACGTAAACGGTTTTTTTCGTAATTGGCTTCTTCAACGACACCATTAAAATCAGTAAAGGGCCCCTCAGTAACACGCACAACTTCGCCAACCTCAAATAATATTTTAGGACGAGGCTTTTCGGCCCCGTCCCGAACCCGTTGTAAAATGGCTTCGGCTTCTTGGTCTGAAATGGGGGCCGGTCGTTCTTGGGTACCACCGATGAAACCCATGACTTTAGGTACTTCTTTAACCAGGTGCCAAATTTCGTCCTTTAAAGGTAACGGATTGCCATTGGCATCGGTTTGTTCCTCGTCTATTTCATCCATATCCATTTGCACGAGGACATAGCCCGGAAAAAGCTTGCGATCGCTCCGACGTTTTTGTCCGCCGCGCATTTCAACGACTTCTTCGGTAGGTACTAAAACCTCGCCAAAACATTTGCTTAATTCGCTACGTGAGTGTGCTATTCGTTCTTCAAGAGAATGTTTGACCGTTTTTTCATTTCCCGAATAGGCTTGCACAACATACCAGCGCCAAGCCATTTGTTAACCTCCTTGGCCGATAAAAAACCGTACTATCCACCCTAAAATGCTATCCAAACCCCAGATAATCAGGGCCACAAGCAAAACGAGCAAAAGGACAACACCGGTCATTTGCGCGGTTTCTTGGCGCGTAGGCCAGACGACTCGACGGACTTCAAGATGCGATTGTTGTAGAAAATCTAAGGTAGTACGGCCTTTTTCGGTGGTTGAGGCAATAAATGCCACTAGAAAGACAACGACCAATAAGCTGATGACACGTAGGAGTAGTGAGTATTCGTCGAAATAGTAGAAACTGATAATGCCCGCACCGAGCAACAGTACCACTAACAACCATTTTAGGGTATCTAGTTTGTTAGAGGCCCTAGCGTCTGTTTTTGTACTCATTGAAATTTATAACTTCAACTTTTCACATAAATTGGCAGGGCAGGAGGGAATCGAACCCCCACTAGTGATTTTGGAGACCACCGTTCTACCGTTGAAACTACTGCCCTTTTAAATTATAAAAATGACAACCTAAGAATTTATTTGGCCGGGCCGGCGGGAATCGAACCCTAAAGTGTTCAATTTGAGCTATTTTTGCCACTTTTTTTCACCCGATTTTAAAAGACTTCTGTCATTTCGGTTTCTTTGAACGGAGAAATCGAGAGAAACTTCTGTCATTTCTTAAGAGAAACTTCTGTCATTTCGGTTTTTAAATAGGAGAAATCGAGAGAAATCTTAACTTGACTTCTGTCATTTCGGTTTTTAAATAGGAGCTAGAGAAATCTTCTGTCATTTCGACAGACGGAGAAATCTTAACTTGACTTCTGTCATTTCTGTTTTTAGATAGGAGACTAGAGAAATATTAACTTAGAGAGTAAAAAACGCTTTCTAGCTTCGTTCGACATGACAACTAAGGTGAAAAATTATCAAGCTTTTGGCGACAGATAATACCAACAATTAATGAGGTATTACTCCCCTGCTCGAAGGGTTAGGGATGTGTCTTTTAATAAGTCTAACTTGTGACACTATAGTTGCAAAATTAGCCAGAAAAATAGATATCCTGCTTTCGTTAAGCTGATTGACTGTCAGTTGCAAGCAACCTATCTCTCGACACACAGAACTGTGCCGTTCTGGGTGGCCGAGACACTACGAATATCGGGCTCGATGGCAAAAGTTGATGATTGGGAAAAACCAACCACTCTTATGGAAACGTTCCACGCGAGAGGAACTCAATCACAAAAAAATAATGATATTTTATCAAATGTCAAGCTTTTTTTAAAGCAGATATTCTTCTCTAAATCTCTAGATTTGTCTCTAAAATGAATAATGTTTTATAATACAGTCAACATGAGACGCGCAAGCTTAATCCACCCGACAAATCGACTGACAACTTCTCATCAAACATGGCAGGGCAGGAGGGAATCGAACCCCCACTAGTGGTTTTGGAGACCACCGTTCTACCGTTGAAACTACTGCCCTTTTAAATAAAAAAATGACAATTTTTGACTGAATTTATACGGAACGTACTTAAAATAAACTTTTCAGAAAATTAATCTAAAAATTATAGACTTATCATTGAGTGACTCATTTTTCATTAGTCTATTTGGCAGGGCAGGAGGGAGTCGAACCCCCACTAGTGGTTTTGGAGACCACCGTTCTACCATTGAAACTACTGCCCTTTTACATCATAAAATGACAAGGAATTTATTTATGTGGCAGGGCCGCCGACGCGGTCTGAAGATTTCCGCTTTCCCGCAGCAGCACGAGTGGGTTTGGAGACCCTCGTTCTACCGTTGAAACCACTACCCTTTTAAATAGAAAAATGAAAAAATTTGACTTAATTTGGCAGGGCTGGAGGGAGTCGAACCCCCACTTGTGGTTTTGGAGACCACCGTTCTTCCATTGAAACTACTGCCCTTTTAAACTTCGCTCAAAAAATCTGATTTTTAAAGTGGCTAATTCCGTTATTGAAAGGCGCAAGGGCTGTGTAAAATAACCGAAATAAGTGTTCGCACAGAGTCTAAATAGAAAAATGACGTTTTTAAGTCTACTGAGTCAAATTGACTGAAGTGACGATTGACACCAAAACCTTAAAGGTGGAGACGCTGGATACACTGTTCGAGGCAAAACAATTAAAAAAAAACTTTTGCCTCGCTCGCTTAAGTCACCTGACATTCATAAAACGGCATAAGACAACTTAGCTTTACACGCGTTATTCCCGCTTCAACGGAATTAGAAGTGTGTTTTTCAAAAGTATAACTTATGACCGCGTGCAATCTATAGATATTCAGATAATTATTTAGTCCCTTCGCGGGTACAGTTGCTCTTCAGACCCACTTCGGTTAGTCGCTCTGCGAGCGCACGGCTTATGCTTAAGGCCGCCAATGCAATTATTTATCTTAAAATCTCGCGAAATGTCTCACTATGTCTCGCTATGTCTCGCTATGTCTTGCTAAATCTCGCTAAATAAATGAATTTATTCAATGACTTTAGAAACAACACCCGCACCGACAGTGCGCCCACCTTCACGAATCGCAAAACGTAGGCCTTCTTCCATCGCAATCGGCGAAATCAGCTTAACGACCATTTTGACGTTATCGCCGGGCATGACCATTTCGATGCCTTCCGGCAGCTCACATGCCCCGGTCACATCGGTGGTACGAAAGTAGAATTGGGGACGATAGCCATTAAAGAACGGCGTATGCCGGCCCCCTTCGTCTTTGCTTAACACATACACTTCGCATTCAAAATGCGTGTGGGGCGTAATCGTCGCCGGCTTGGCGAGGACTTGACCCCGTTCAACTTCAGTGCGTTTAGTGCCCCGCAATAAGACTCCGACGTTATCACCGGCCACCCCTTCATCCAGCAGTTTGCGGAACATTTCAACCCCGGTGCAGGTGGTTTTGGCGGTTTCACGAATACCGACGATTTCGATTTCATTGCCGACTTTAACTTTGCCACGTTCAACTCGTCCGGTTACCACCGTACCGCGCCCGGAAATAGAAAACACATCCTCAATCGGCATCAAAAAGGGTTGGTCAATATCACGTTCTGGCTCGGGAATGTACTTGTCCATCTCTTCAACCAATTTAAAGATTGAAGGCAGACCAATATCACTGGTATCGCCTTCCAAAGCTTGCAAGGCCGAACCCACAACCACCGGGGTATCATCACCCGGAAAATCATAACGGTCTAACAGCTCTCGAACCTCAATTTCAACCAGTTCAAGCAATTCTTCATCATCGACTTGATCGGCCTTATTTAAGTACACCACAATATAAGGCACACCGACTTGACGGGCTAACAAAATATGTTCACGAGTTTGGGGCATCGGCCCATCGGCGGCCGAGACGACGAGAATGGCACCATCCATCTGGGCGGCACCGGTGATCATATTCTTAATGTAGTCAGCATGTCCGGGGCAATCTACATGGGCATAGTGGCGAGCCTCAGATTGATACTCCACATGCGCTGTCGCAATTGTAATACCTCGTGCCTTTTCTTCCGGGGCATTGTCAATTTGGTCATAAGCTTTATATTCGCCACCATATTTTTCGGCCAAGCACCGAGTCATTGCTGCTGTTAATGTCGTTTTACCGTGATCAACGTGACCTATTGTGCCAACATTGACATGTGGTTTACTGCGATCAAATTTTTCCTTGGACATATTTATTAAGCCTTTATATAATTCAAATTCTAATTAATTTAATTCATTAGTTATGGAGCCCATAACCGGACTTGAACCGGTGACCTCACCCTTACCAAGGGTGTGCTCTACCATCTGAGCTATATGGGCAGATGTTATATCAACTATGCCACCCTCAAAGGCTTTTTGGAGCGGGTGATGGGAATCGAACCCACGTGATCAGCTTGGAAGGCTGAAGTTCTACCACTGAACTACACCCGCTTATCATTTTATTTATATAGATTTAGGACTGACACACGTTGCCCTATAAGTCATTGATTTTATTGGGAGGCCGTGTCGGTAACAACAGGATAATTTATTGAAATTATTGACTATTTTTGGTGTCTGTAAGTTCTAATATTGATGAATTATATTTTTAGGTTTTGAAAAAGTGGTGGAGGGGGGAGGATTCGAACCTCCGAAGGCTGAGCCAGCAGATTTACAGTCTGCCCCCTTTGACCGCTCGGGAACCCCTCCAAAAAGAGCGGCGCATTATGCACCTTATTTAATGAGATGTCAACAATAAAAGGTAATTTTTTTTTACCCGTCGGCCTCTTTTTTTATTAGTCATTATTTTTCAATGAGTTAGATGACAGCGTGGCAAACGCGCTATTGTGCCTTGTGTGTACCAGATAAAAACTTTCAACCTCGTCCCCTTTCAAAGAGCATTCTGTCACAGACATTTGGAGCGATAACAACTGAGTACCTATCAGTTTTCGTAAAAGTCCTTATGTTGTACTCCTGCCTAAGTTTCGGATAAAAAATTATTAACTATTAACTATTAAGTATTAACTATTAACTATTAACTATTAACTATTAACTATTAACTATTAACTATTAACTATTAACTATTAACTATTAACTATTAACTATTAAGTATTATATTAACTATTAACTATTAAGTATTAACTATTAACTATTAACTATTAACTATTAACTATTAACTATTAACTATTAACTATTAACTATTAACTATTAACTATTAAGTATTAAGTATTAAGTCATAACTGTTAGCTATTAACTATTAACTATTAACTATTAACTATTAACTATTAACTATTAACTATTAACTATTCTTATACGGAACTTAACAAAAATCCGTGAAAATGACAAAGGGCCAACTAATCATTAAATTTCCTGTAAATTCATAAGCTTGCTTATGTAATCGATTCAGTTTTCAGTTTTCAGTTTTCATTTTTCATTAGTATGGGCTTCACAGATTTATACTGCACACAAGTTGCGTTTTTGCCAGGCCCGTGACACACCCCAAGCATCCCCGCCGCATAGAAGGGGACTTTGAACTCCCCTCTTGAGAGGCTATCAATGCACAAAATTCAGTATGTTATTGAAAATAATAACAAAATAACTTTTCAGCCCGCCTCGTTAATGAATGACTCACTTATTCTTTGAGTTATTTAATAATTAATAAGTAACAAATAATTATTATATTATCAAGACTTGTGTGCTTATGGTAGCTCTTGAGAGGGGGGCTGGGGTGTGTAAAGAGCCACTATTGTAACGGTGTATCGTTATGAAACTGAGATAAATCAGGTGATAACAAATTTTGACTTGCATCAAGCATTTAATTTGCGGCATAATGACGCAACCTCGCGCCCTCACAGAAAAAGCTTACATACTAGCTCATTTAATAAAACAACTAACTTTTAATCTTTAATCAGTGTGTAGCTGGTTCGATTCCTGCGTCTAAACCAATGGCTTTTTCGACTTGCGCGAGGCCACCGGTTTACAGATCATAAGAGGCGAGCAATTCGCACTTACTAACCGTTTTTTTTGCCGCGCCCCTCACCGAGGGGGCTTGTGTATAGTATCCAATTCATTAACAAATACTAACAAAACTTACCAATTGATGGTCTCTATCGAATCTTTTGGGAACAAATTTTGCACAGTTTTTACTGTGGTTCTAACCTAAAATCGTTGGTTAGGTAAAAGGGCGAGCGTAGGTGATTGCGACCTAAACGGCAATTCAAATGATGTTTTTAAATACCGAGAACCAAGGTAATAACATCATTTGCGCTCTTTTTGTAAAAAAAGAGCCTTGGGAGATACCCCCTCACAAACTTTGTTTGTGTGCATTAATTAGTAATTGGTAACAATTGTTAATTAAAATGTATCGGCTTACATACTTCTCCACCACTCGTAAACGGTGTGCATTGGAGTGATGCACGGCAGCCTGGGACCTAAGCCAGGATAAAAGCCCCCTCAACTTGCGCGGCCCCATTCTATAGTAGTCTTACCTTTACCCACAAGTGTCCAAAATTAATCATTAATCATTAATCATTAATCATTACATAAGCTATTTATTATATTAAAACAATCACTTAACTAAAAAGTGAGTCATTCATTAACTACTCACACATCAGGTTAAAATTGACTGATTTTCAATAACATACCTACTTGTGGGTAAGGATTATATTCTATAGTAGTACCATGCGCCGCAAATGAATCCGATTATTCACGCCGGGAAACCAGACAGATTTTCAAGACTTGGCCGATTTGAATAATCCGATTTATTTCAGGTTTGCTGTAGTAGTCCCTTCATCAAATCAACTCATGTCCATCCGAGCGCGAAAATGATGCCCGGCTAGATTTGTTTAATAGCCTACTCACCACGCCCCACCACGAATTGTCGCAAGTCGCCGAAACTCACCAACTCATCATGGAACTTGACCCCTTATTTTAGGGTCATTTAGCCGTGTGGTATCAAGACAATGGTGAGGTGCGCGATCATCACGAAGTTTTTATTGCACATTTGTTAACCAGTGATTTGTCTGAGCATCGCGAGGCCGGTTTTGTGTTGTTGCAAAAGTTACCGCCCTATCAAGTGGCACGGGTGGTGAGTTTTATGAAGCAGCGCCGTGGTAAAAAAATGCCCCGTTGTGCCCGTACCGCCGTTAAGCACTATTTGCGAACTCGTGAGCGTGAGCCGGCCTTTTTTGATAAGGCCGCGTTGCGGGGGCGTAAAGCTTTAAAACAATTATATGCCAGTTTGCATATTAAACCCAGTGAGCGGGCCGATGCCATATTATTTAAGAATAAACCACCAACGGATAGTTTGGCTTATGCACTCAAACAATTATCAAAGGCCGATACGCCAGCCGAGCAAGCCCGACTAATCGTCGCACATCAAATTCCCTACACAATTGCGGTGGGGGCCGTCAACAGTATCACGCCAACTGTGTTAGTCGCGTTGATTAACGCGATGTCGTCACAAGAGTTAATTAATAACTTAAAATCACTCAAAACGCGAGGGGCTTTTTCACATCCAGAAGTCAAGGCATTGATTGATACCAAATTGGAGCAGAGCAAACAAAAAAGTGAGCGCGTGTCAGCGTACAAGGCTAAAGTGGCGGCCGAGGCGGCGCAAGTCGATAGCGAGACGGCGGCCAAACTGGCCCAAATCACTGAGGCGCAAGTCAAAAAACATGGGCAAATTCGTAAATCCACTGCATTGCTAATCGACAAGTCGGCCTCTATGGAGTCCGCCATCCAAGTAGGTAAACAAATCGCCGCGCTGATTTCTGGGGTGACGGAGGCCGACTTATTTGTCTATGCGTTTGATACGATGCCGTATGCAATTAAGTCAAAAGGTCAAACGCTACAAGATTGGGAAGTGGCCTTTCGGCATATTAAAGCCGGGGGTGGCACCAGTGTTGGTTGCGCGTTGGAGATGAGGCATAAATATAAGCAAGTCGCTGAACAAATTATTATTGTCACTGACGAAGGAGAAAATTCGGCCCCGTATTTTGCCCAAGCGTATGCCACGTACAAAAAAATCAAAAAATGCGGGACGTACAACCTCAAGTCATCATCGTCAGGATAGGGCGGTATGCCTGTGCTCAAGTCGAGCAGAGTTTAAAAAGGGCACAAGTGCCAGTGGATACGTTTACTTTTACCGGCGATTATTATTCGTTGCCTAATTTAGTGCCTTTGCTATGCCAACCGTCGCGGTTAGATTTATTAATGGAAATTATGGCGACACCTTTGCCTACTCGTGGTAATTGGTAATTGGTAATTAGTAATTGGTAATTAATAATTGGTAATTAATAATTGGTAATTGGTAACTGGTAATTGGTAATTGGTAACTGGAACTATTATCTCTGCGAATGAAAATTTAAAAATGAACAGAGGCTTACGAAATCACTGACGATGAAGATGATTTTATAACCTATTGATTGATAAAAAATCAATGAGTTATAAAAACGTAGTGATTGAAAGTGATTTTATAAGGTTTCTCCTATCGTCGAAATGACATCTTTGTTCATTCTTCATTTTTCATTTCTCATGATTAATTCGCATATATAGTGCCTGAACGAAAAGTTGTTTCGTTCATATCGGTACGATTTCCCTTCGGGGCAACCTTGACAAACTTAAATTTTTGTATTCACGATTAATATCAATGAGTTATGAATATTCTACCGTGGCTAAATTGATGAAAATTGCCCAAAAACAAATTTGTAATTGCTTGTCTTTAAAAAGAATCATAAATATTTTCATCTGTCAAGGCGTAATTCCTAAGTTTAACTATTTTTTAAAATAAAAATACTTTTTTTTAAAAGAGCCGCGTTTCAAAAATATCCAGGTAGTTACACTCCTTGACAAACTTAAATTTTTGTATTCACGATTAATATCAATGAGTTATGAATATTCTACCGTGGCTAAATTGATGAAAATTGCCCAAAAACAAATTTGTAATTCCTTGTATTTAAAAATACTCATAAATATTTTCATCTGTCAAGGCGTAATTCCTAAGAATAAGGCTCATTTAAAATCAATAACTTAGAGCATTTGAACGAACCGACAGTATATATATAGTATTTCAGATAAAGACTTACGTCGGCAAAATTCGCTTTGCGAAACTTTTGGCGACGTTGGTGATTTTTCTGAGATTGTCATAAAAGGCCAATTGCCACAAAGCATAATTATGCCCCATTCAAAAGGCCCCAAGCTGGGCATTTTTACCCTTTTTTTTGTGTGGCTCGGCAAGCCGAGTTTGGGGGCCATAAAATATTTTGGAGGTTTTCAAATCAAAGTCTGGCCCTCGGCGCACGCCTTTGGCTTGAAATCGGTTTGTCATTTTAAGTCACCTTTTCGCCTAACCAATAAGGCGATTACAAGCCGACTACTTTAGGGCCGGTATTTGGCGATAAATACTTTGGTGATGTGTCTGTCATAAAAGGCCAATTGCCGCAAAGCATAATTATGCCCCATTCAAAAGGCCCCAAGCTGGGCATTTTTACCCTTTGTGTGGCTCGGCAAGCCGAGTTTGGGGGCCATAAAATATTTTGGAGGTTTTCAAATCAAAGTCTGGCCCTCGGCGCGCGCCTTTGGGTTGAAGTCGGTTTATCATTTTAAGTCACCTTTTCGCCTAACCAATAAGGCGATTACAAGCCGACTACTTTAGGGCCGGTATTTCAGATAGACTCAACGTGGTCATAACTTGGATTTCTAGTGCGGGATGGCGGAAATATTGGCACTGCAAGAGGCTCAGTAGGCTTTAGCCTACTTTCGCTTTTAGACAACGGCTTTAGCCGTTGGCGTTAGGGTGGTATGGAAACTTCCGCCTTACTGTACTAGGTAGTTACACTGGCTATATTAACGTGAGTTCGATTTTCAATAACTTATCTAAATTTTATATTAATCAAGTCGTTGAAGATTAAACCGAATTTTTTGAGTATTAAACCCTTAACATTAATACGTTAATAAACGGTAAATTGTGGGCCATAGAGTGAAATAATTTAACTTTCGTTGAACTTCTGTTCTCGCCATGCGAAAAATTTCACACTGTACGGTTAAAAAGATAAAGTTTTACACTGTAAAATCAATGAATTACCGACAGACGGCCCACGATGGCATGGTGCTTGCCGAAACGCACAAAACCATTATTAGTCGGGCGTACCTCAAGCAGACCCTTTTTAGAACGTGTTTTAAATCATTGTTTTATAAGTAAAACACTATTTAATAAGTGATTGATTATTGGACTTTTAAAACATGCTCTTAGTCGTACAGCTCCAAAAAATTTAACGAGTTTTGGGGCGATTTCTCGCCCGGCGCTATACTAATGAAAAATGAAAAATGAATTCCAGGCAAAAGTTTTTCGGAGAAAAACTTTTGCCTGGAAATGAAAAATGAATAAACTAATTATAAACTGATGATTTTGCAGTCAATTTAATGATTGGTTCACGTTGTCATTTTCACGGCTTTGAAGTACGTTCCGTATATCTATACTTAGCACACAAATTGCGCTTATTAAATCTCTCACGGGAGCGAGAAATCTGGGGCCTTCGAGTCAGATTTCTCGCCTACTCGAACCGAATGAAAACAAAAGTTAAATGACTTCAAACTCAGTTTATAGCGGTGCCCAGTATATATATGGAACGGCCCTCAAATCCGTGAAAATGACAAAATGAACTGCTTATAAAATTCATATAAAAATTATAGACTTATCAGTAATAGACTCATTTTTCATTTTTCATTTTTCATTTTTCATTAGCTTATGCTATGAGTTATAAAATTAATCAATTAATAGATAAGTTGGCCGCCGTTGAGGCCGATTTGCCTCAAACGCGCTGCTCCCAGTGTGGAAGGTGGGCGTGTCCGTGTCAAGGTGGCCGGTTTAGTGTACACATTTATTCCTCGTCCAAATAATTTTACCGGTTGGGGCATTTTTCGGCCCATTGATGAAAAATATGCCGAGTTGGTTGAGTCAGCCCGTTTGCCGCAAGTTGCTGAGTATTTGCAGCGGTTGCCTACATTGCGATTATTTTTAGTGGAGAAGTTTAAAGCGCAAACATGGTTTGGTTTTCCTGTCAATACCGCGGATGCCAAACAACGGTTTCGGATTTCTTCGGCGGTGCCCATTCATTTAGTGACTGAAGGTGAGGTTTTTGAGACAGTGGTAGCGCGAAGTGATGGGCAAACGTGGTGGTTTGATAGTGTCGATCGTCGCGCTGATTTGATATTAGTGCAAAAGTTAAAAGAGGCCTTACAGGCCGTTACTTTGCCTGATGATCTCAACATTCCTAAGCTGACGCCCGAATTACGCACGGGCTATCAGTTAGCAACTCAACAGGCGGCCGGTTTTAAGGCTTACTACCAAAAACAGCGTCAAGAAAATCAGGCGCAACACGAGAATCGGTATGCCGAGCGACGACTGGGTAGCGCGTTAGCGATGGGCGGTGGTAAGTTACGGGGTTTTCAGGATAGGGGCGATTATTGGTTAGTAGAGTGGACGACAAGTAGCGGCGAAAATCATACGTCAGCGATTGCTAAAAAGAATTTGACGGTGATCAGTGCCGGGATTTGTTTGGATGAGCGCGATAAGGATTTTGATTTGCAGTCGTTGGTTGGCGTTGTTGAAGGGCAGGAATGGGATGATTATTGATACCAACCCGCTACGCTTACGCGCTAGTGTCCCAATGGATAGTGGTGAAAAAGGTTAATCGTTTGTAGTAGCTGATTTATCGGCTACTACGAACTGACTAACTAATCCACCGCTACCTAAAGCGAAAGTGAAATAATGATCACTACTTTCTGTGGCATTACCGCTTATGTTACAAAATACTTTTCACTTTGCTCGCCTTGTTGTAACAATATAGCGTGCCGGCTACAGCCCCATCAATTTTGAGCTTCAATATCTTTTTTGGTTAGTTAAGTTAATGTTCTCTTCCCAAGAAACAGTCACCTTCAGTTTGTGGCAAACTTTGTTGATAACCTTGACAGTTTCTCTGTTTCTATTGCCAAACAGGTGGATTTGCTGTTTTTTGTTTGGAAAGTACAACCCGTAAGCCAAAATCTGACCTAATGCACTTTTCCAATTCTCAGCATTTTTAGCCTCAATTATCTCATTAGGGGTTACAATATCTACATAACCAGCTTCAGTTGCGATTTCAGTCTGTGTATCTATGAGATCGATCGGGGCGTATTATTAAAGCCAGTGTAACTACCTGGAAAGTTATTTTTCAAAAAAGTCCTAAAATCAATTGGTTAGTTTGCTAGAGTGCGTAAGTCCTATATACTATGAACGGGTTAAACTATCTAGGGGCGTTGCTATCCAGGTAGTTACTGCCCCGTTGGGGCTTTCCTTGTTAACCTCTATGAGATCGATCGGGGCGTATTATTAAAGCCAGTGTAACTACCTGGAAAGCAACGCCCCTTTCTAGTTATTTTTCAAAAAGTCCTAAAATCAATAATTGTTATTTTTATCTTATCCGTTTATTTCGCGTATCCGTTGTACTTGTCAGTGATACTCAAGATTGATAATGACCCATTTTTTTGGAATGCGCCTTTTGGCAGGAATCCTAAGGATGAAAAAGTAGGCGATTCGTCTTTAACAACTTCAACCGGAGAACGTTATGCGATTCATTTTAGTTTTACTACTGGCATTCATGTCCACCCTCTCGCTGGCACAGAACAAGCGCGTCATCGACTACTACCAACAAGCGATGAGCGATTACCAACAGGCGATTAGCGATTTGAAAGCGGCCCGCGCCACTATCAAGGCGGAGAATGAAGCGGTGGCGAAAGAAGCCGCTAAAATCGATGCGCTGATTCCTCAATATGAGGCGGCGCTCAAAACCACCATTCAAGCCTTGGTAGATGAGTACCAAGCACGGTTCCAACAAATTGAGGAGGCTTATGTCAAAGGACTGGCAACGTCCGAGTTAGCCGATTTATCTGTTAAATTAGCACAAGCGGCCGAACTGGAAATCAATGCACTCTCAGAGAAACTCAAGGGTTCTTTTTCTAAAGCCCAGGTGGTTTTTAATTCGGTGGCAAATAAACAAGGTGCCAACGCGAAAGGCGATGCAAATACCCTCGCCTTTTGGCAAATTCCTTATCAAGATCGTTTCAAAGTCAAAGGGATCCCAACACTGGATTCTAACTACTACAATCCAACCCTTTATCAATCAAAAGGGCCGGCCACTTATGTCGATGTGGTGGAAGACTTAGAAGGCAAAGTGGCTATGTTGATGACCGCCTCCGCGGACGGAATTGATCCGAAAACGATGAAAATGATTAACCCCAAGTTTATAGAGGGACAGAAAAATGTGTATGATGCCCATTTTGCTTCTGGGTGGTCAAGTCATGACTATGATGGTGATACTTATGGTTCTAATTGTGCCACCACCTTTGGAAAAGTAACCCAGCATTATAGTAGTTGCTGGACTTACAATTTAGGTGCTGATGCGGATTCACCTTATGATGATAAGCATTGGGGGCCCCATTTTCACAGTCCTACTGCACAGAGTCTTAATTTAAAGACTGATGGAAGTAGTTATACCCGTGTTCGTCGCATTACTCGTTATGTCATTTTCTAAAGCTTCAGGAACAAGCCAGCGTCGGGCGCTGTGTCGTTGCATAACGCACCGACTACTTTGGTGTAGCAGTATCTACTATCTTATCTAGTACAACGAATTACGCGGATAAACGAATTAACAAATGATTAATTTGAGGTGTAATGACTCACTCCAGTTGCTCTTGTTATCATTATTTACTCAATTAACGGATATCTAGTACAACGAATTACGCGGATAAACGAATTAACAACTCAATTCGGTTCGCCCCGCTTGTGTCGCTGTACTCAATTCGCAGCACTAACTAGAAAGACAATCATGCCCACGAGTATCGGGCGCGTTATCGTAATTGCATAACGCACCAACTACTTTCGTTATACTCAATTAACGGATATCTAGTACAACGAATTACGCGGATAAACGAATTAACAAATGATTAATTAATTTGAGGTGTAATGACTCCAATTGCTCTTGTTATCATTATTTCCTAATCAAAGTACTAAGTACTCAATTCGTTTATCCACGTAATTCGCTGTACTCAATTAATTCGCTGTACTCAATTAATTCGCTGTACTCAATTCAATCAATTAACGGGTATCTAGCACAACGAAACGGGTGCATTTCTATTTTCCCGCTTGGCTATACTA
>NBMI01000281.1 GCA_002085445.1 Candidatus Parabeggiatoa sp. nov. 2 | reverse complement strand
AAATAAATATCAAGAATTCATTAAATGAAAAATATTTCATCACAAAGACATCTATTTGACATTCCAGAAGAAATTGCATATTTCAATTGCGCATATAATTCACCCCTGTTAAAAGAATCAATAAAAAGGCTCCATGAGGGAGTTATTACCAAAAGTCATCCTTGGGAAAGAACACCTGAAAGTTTTTTTAATGATGCTGACACAATAAGGCATTTGTCATCAGATATTTTTGGTGGAGATTCAGATGGATTTGCTGTAATTCCGGCGGCAAGTTATGGTTTGAGTGCAGTATCTCGCATAGTTGAATCTATTATAACTAAAAATGATCGTATTTTAGTTTTAGCTGAAGAATTCCCGAGTGTCATATTGCCTCTAAAAAGAGTTTCCAATGAAACTTGTGCGGAAATAATTACAGTTATGATACCCGATGATGGGGATTGGACTACTGCAATTCTCAATAAAATAGATAAAACTGTTAAGGTTGTAGCAATATCTTCATGCCATTGGACAAATGGTGCTTATATCGATTTATTAAGAATGAGACAAAGATGTGATGACGTAAATGCTATTTTAATTATTGATGCCACCCAAACTTTAGGAGCAGTCCCTTTTTCAATAGATGAAATCAGACCTGATTTTCTTGTAGCAGCAGGGTATAAGTGGTTGCTTTGTCCATATGGTTTTAGCCTTTTGTATGTTGATCGAAAATGGCGGAATGCGAGACCGTTAGAAGAGACTTGGTTAGCGAGAGAAAATGCAGAAGATTTTGCTGGACTAATAAACTATTCTGAAACTTACATGTCAGGAGCGAGACGTTTTGATGTTGGCCAAAAGTGTACTCCTACTATATTACCTGGTGCCATTGCTGCACTTGAACAGATAAAGACTTGGGGAATCCAACAAATTTCAGAATCAATCGGAAGGATAAATAATAAGATTGGAATGCATCTTGAACAATTAGGTTTTCATTTACCAGACGATAAACAAAGGTATCCTAATATATTGGGAGTAATAATACCCGATGGTTTTGAAGGAAGTTTAGTAAATGAACTAAAAGATAGAAATATCTTCCTTAGTCAGCGTAAAAAATCATTAAGAATCGCCCCTCATTTATATATAAATGACAATGATATTGATAGATTAAATAATGCAATTAGTGAATTAATAAATTAAGCCAGCGTACAACTATGTATAAAAATTATAGTCGGTTTTGTAGTAGATTCAAGAGTTGTAGCCCGCTTCAGTTTTTGTGTAACTTGACGCGTAAGTTTCTTGCACTAGGTGCTTGAATCCAAGATCTCAGGAGTCGTTTAAATTTTACAGGGGTACTAATGAATAAATAAGACCTAAAAGAATAGTTTATGAAGTCAAACAGAAAAGTCGCAATTTTTGCAGGCATATTAATAATTATCGGAATGATCGCAGGTATGCTAAGTATTGTTCCTTCCGTAGATGGTACAGATTATCTTATCGAAGTTTCAGCTAACCAAAACCAAGTGCTATCCGGAGCCTTTTTTCAATTTGCTCTGGTGCCCATATACATTGGGTTTGCATTAGTATTTTATCCCATACTAAGGATATTCAATAAAAGCCTGGCCATTGGGTTTGTTGGTTTCAGAATAATTGCAAGTGTATTTCAAATCGCTGGTGTAATTACCTTGCCAATATTTATATTGCTAAGTCAGGAGTTCTTGACATCCGGTAGTCAAGAGGTATCATATTTTCAAACTTTTGGAGATGTATTAAAATTAGGACGTGACTTAGCAAATCACGTGGGAGTGATGTTGGCCACAGGTTTAGGCAATCTCATGTTGTTTTATATGCTCTATAAAACGAAACTCATCCCTCGTTGGTTATCAAGCTGGGCTCTTATTGGTAACACCCTAGCAATGCTGGCAAGCTTTTTAATCTTGTTCAAACTTATTGATGTGATTTCACCTCAATTTATAGTTTTAACTATTCCATTGGTTCTTCAAGAAATTGTTCTGGCAGTTTGGTTAATTGTTAAAGGATTTAGTTCATCTGAAATTGATTATAGGACTGATTAAAAATAAACATATAAATAAGTTGGCAACCATTTGAAAACCGAAACAATATGAAACAAACGATTATTAATTTAATTCTTTTATTGTTAATATTAGTGGGATGTAAAAACACTAATAAGATTAACGATATTAATGAACCACTACTTTCCAATATAGAACCGGTTTCAGATATATACTACGACACATTAATAACTGACCATTACAGACAAATAGAGGATTTAAATGATACGACTGTTCTTAATTGGTTTAAAGAGCAGGGACAATATGCCAACACATTTTTATCGAATATTTCCGGTAGACAAAACTTGATTGACTTAATGAAAAAGTATGATGCACGAAAATTATATCATATAGACAATATCAAGGTAACGAAAAATGACAGCTACTTTTACTTAAAAAGAAAATCTGACGAGGAAATATTTAAGTTATATTACCAAAAAAGTCTGAGCTCAAATGAAGAAATGCTTTATAAGCCAAGCGATTTAAAATTAGATGATAAAAATCCTTTTATCATATACGATTACTCACCCGATTGGGATGGAAATAAAATTGCCATTGCTCTTGCTTCAAGGGGTAGCGATAAAATGCAGATAGTAATTTACGATATGGCAACAAAAAGTATTTTGCCACAAATAATTAAAAACAACTTTAATGCATCAAGTCAGGTTGCTTTGTGGTTACCCAACAATAAAGGTTTTATCTACTTAAGCTACAACAGTGATACAGCACAAAACAGAAATGCTTTGTTAAACACAAAAGCGATGTATTACAAAATTGGCGATGATGTGTCTAATGCAATAGATGTTTTTAGCAAAGCTACTTGTCTGAACTTTAATATTAAAGCGGAGGATTTTCCAATTGTTTCTTTCGGCAATCAAACTAATAAATATCTGGTTGGTGTTGCTTCCGGACCTAATTCGTTTGATGATGGATATTATCTTAAAATAGAAGACTTTTACAAAGGAGAGCTTAACTGGAAACCATTATACAAAAAGGAACATAAAGTTATTCACGGAACTTTTGTTGATGATGATTTCGTATTTATCTCTGTAAATAATGCTCCAAACGGAAACATTTCAAGAATTAATTTACATAATCCTGATTTTAATTCGTCTGAGATATTGGTTCAAGAAAAAAACGATGAAGTTATTCAGGATTTTAAGGTAACAAGTTCGGGATTGTATTACAATACAACAATAAACGGAGTTGAAGCAAAACTCTATTTTTATAATAATGAAGATAAAAACATTAATCTTCCAGGTAAATTCGGACGTATATTTATTGATAATAAATCATATTTAGAGTCGGATTTGTGGGTAACAGCAACAGGCTGGTTAACTGATAAGCAAAGAATGAAATATGATATAAAATCCAATAAGTTCATTGAAGAAAGTTTAACTCCTAAAGCTGATTTTCCAGAATTTGAAAATTTTATGATTGAAGAGTTAACCATAAAATCACATGATGGTGAATTGGTCCCATTATCTGTTATTTCAAAAAAAGGAATAAAAAAAGATGGAAATAATCCAACCTTACTTTATGGTTATGGTGCATACGGGATTTCATGGAGACCTTACTTTTTGCCGGATTGGTTAACATGGGTGGAAAATGGTGGTATTATATGTTTCTCACATATAAGAGGAGGTGGAGAAAAAGGTGATAGTTGGCATAAAATGGGACAAAAGAATAACAAACCAAATTCATGGAAAGATTTCATAGCCTGCTCTGAATTTTTGATAGAGAATAAATATACATCAAATAAGAAGTTAGTTATATACGGAGGAAGTGCCGGAGGGATTGTTATTGGAAAGTCGATGACCGAAAGACCTGATTTGTATACAGCAGTGATAAGTGAAGTAGGAATGCTCAACGCTGTTAGGTTTGAAAACATGCCGGGCGGACTTAATCACGCAAAAGAGTTTGGTTACATAACAGACTCTACTGAGTGTAAAGGTCTAATTGAGATGGATGCTTATTTGCATATTGACAATAGTGTTAAATATCCTCCATTTCTTGCAGTTGTTGGAATGAACGATTTAAGAGTAAGTCCTTGGCAATCGGGCAAGTTTGTTGCAAAATTACAAGCGAATAATTGGAGTAATAATACAACTTTAATGATGGTTGATTTTAATGAAGGACACTATTTTAATAGTACTAAAACAAAATCTATGGAAAAATTAGCAAGTATATTTTCATTTGCGTTTTGGCAAACAGGTCATCCTGAATATCAGAATAAATAATATAAATATAAAAACACAGCAACTATGAAAAAGCTATCATTAGGGATTTTTTTAATTTGCGCATTAACTAATTTGAGTGCTCAACCAAAAATGGTTATTCCTTTTGAGCCACAGATTTTTAATGGAGTTAATCGAACAAGTCTTGTATATGAGATTCATCTAAAAGATAGCCTGAATAGAAATATTGAGATTGAGGAATTTAAAGTACAAAGTAAGAATACTTTACTTTTATTCGATTCAGAATTTATCAGTTATGATTTTAGGGCTGATACAAATAGGTTTATAAAGAATATTTGGATAGACTTAGATACTTTACCTGCAATTATCACAAATATATTAAAATGTAATATTGGCGGGAAAGAATTTGTCATTAAAAAAGAAATCACTGTCAAGGTTAGAGACTTGTTAATGATTCGACCTCCTTTTAATGAAGGCTCTTGGTTTATTGGAGGTGGTCCAAGTGAAAGTTCGTTTCACAGAGTAGCTTGTCAAAAAATTCAGAGCAAGTTTGAAACTGCCTTGGATGGATTTATATTAGGATATTCCAATCAACGTTTTGCAATTGATTGGCTTGCAATAAATGACAAAGGACAGTTTTATAAAAATGATGGCAGAACAAATGAAGATTTTTATGGATATGGTAAGGACATTGTAGCTGTTGCAGATGGTGAGGTAATATGGATTAAAGATGAAATCCCTGATTATATTCCACCTAACTATCACGATTCAATCTATGCGGCTGAGACTGCTCTTGGAAATTGTATTTTGCTAGATATTGGAAATGATATAGTTGCCTTTTATGCTCACTTAAAACCTGAATCACTTAGAGTCAAATTAGGAGATAAAGTAAAAGCAGGAGATATAATTGGCAAATTAGGAAACTCAGGTCCTTCAACCGGGCCTCATTTACATTTTGATTTAAGAAAAAGAATTATCGAACCATTTACGAGCGGATTGAATAGGTATTATGCCCAGTCTGTATCATATGTATTTAATTCATATGAACTAATTGGAACAGGAATAGATGATAATGAAGATGGTGAGCTTGATAAAATAGAAAAGAATAAAAAGCTTGTAAATCAAAAACTACCTGAATCAAATGAGATAATTATTATTAGCCACTGACAAATTTACTAAAGTTAAACAATGTATAAAAACA
>NBMI01000280.1 GCA_002085445.1 Candidatus Parabeggiatoa sp. nov. 2 | reverse complement strand
GTTTAGGCCCACAATTGACGGCCTGAAGTCTATCGCTCTCGTTTGTAGTGACTTTAACCACTAAGCGGCATTGAATGAATCGCCTACTACAAACTCCGTTAACTTGAAAAATTCTCATATTCAATTAAGCGAAAAAAGATATGGCGTGTTTGCTGACAAAACATACTTTAAGGTGAACTCTAATATTGAGTCGATATATCGCATACTCTTTAGAGACATAAGATTTTCTATATTCACCCGAAGGTAGGTTTTCTCAGCAACGCCCCCATATACTTTAAACACCATGTCAAAAGATATTTTCATATAGGAACGACTTGCGATCAAAAAAATGCAAATCTGTTAGGTCATAGTAGTGGGGTAAAAACAAGGTAGTAATCTATTGCAAAAGGTAGTAATCTATTGACGATTACGGTTTAAATTAACTGATGTCACCAAAGAATCAGGCAGGATGGAACAGGATGAAAATGAAACGAGCCAAATCTATTTTGTGGTTATTTCCGTACAGTATTCGTCGTTTGATTGTTAGGACGGTGCGACCTAATTTCTATAACACCCTTCAAAATATGCGAACTGTTGAAACGTCATCAGGATACTCATTCAAACCATTTGATGAGAATAAATGTATATTCGTACATATCCCAAAGAGCGCGGGTGTATCTGTCTCCAGAGCTTTGTTTGGCAACTTGGCCGGTGGTCATGCAGGGATTAACAGATATCAGATCATCTTCAGTCAATATGAGTTCGATACCTATTTCAAATTCACCTATGTTCGCAATCCTTGGGATCGTCTTGTTTCTGCTTTTCATTTCTTCAAAGAAGGGGGTATGGCTAAACCCGATAGGATATTTGCTGAGAAACATCTTTCCGCATATCATGACTTTGAAGATTTCGTCAGGCGAGGACTCAAAGAAAATATCGAAGCAACACACTTTATACCTCAGTATAGATTTGTTTGTGATTTTGGGGGTGTTCAACCGAGAGTAGATTTTGTTGGTTTATACGAAAATCTCAGAGAAGATTTTAATTATATCAAGGACAGGCTTGATATTTCTGTCAACTTGAAGCACCAGAACAAAACTTCAAATAGGAAGAAGGATTATAGAGACTATTATACAGATGAAACAAGAGAAATCGTTGCTAATGTCTATCAAAAGGATATTGAGATTTTTGGCTATGATTTTGACAATTCTTCGCTGGCGGACCAGCTAACAAGGCGCGGCTGAGTGCTATAGTGAGCCTAAATGATTTGTGGATTCATAGAAACCAAGTTTTTTGAAAAAACTTGGTTTCTGCCCGTCATAATTTACAAATCATTTAGGATATCTAAGTACCCGTGCAGATATTTTCAAAAAATAAACCTAACAAAAACAATTACTTTTGTGCCCATAATACCGAAAAACTTTTGCACGGGTACTTATATTCTGAATGCAAAACTGTAGTCGTAGGGGCGAACTGGGCTGATGAAAATGAGGTTTTTTGGTACTAAAAAATTAATCCCATTTTTATTCCGAGCGATGATGGCTGTCATTTCGAGCGCTGCGAGAAATCTCTTAGGCAAATGAAATTCCTCGCTTCGCTCTTCATTACACAAAAATGGTAGAAATTTTGAACCACAAATTTGCCAAAATAAAGCTCATTTTCATCACCCCAGGGGCGAACTGTTCGCCCTTTTTAGGCCCTTTGCGTCACTTCAGTTATTAACAGTTTTTTTTATTTAATTGCAACCTAAAAATGGCAATTAAGAATTGAGAGGCCCTTTCTCAAAAAAAATTTTAACATTAACCTATAGATTGAGTGGTTATTTTCGTAAAAAGTTAATATTTTGCAGTCATTTATATAAATTTTATGCTTTTTCAGCTAATCACAGTGGAATCGAAATCAAGCGTGACACTTCATGCCTTTTTGACCAAACTTTTTCCTTAGAGGGTGTGTGAAAAGTTACCCAGGGGCCAAACGATGGAGCATGAGTTGAATCATTGAGAGATCAATTGGGAAAATAGGTGAGTTGTTCATAATCGGAGCGATATCGTCGATATCTACCTAACTTCGCTCAGGTTCGTTCAACCACCCAACGTCTTAATGTTTTCATCTTTTTGGTGTCCTATGATAGCTCAATTAATTTCAATATAATATATAAATTTCAGTTATATAGCAAATTTTGTTATTTTTGAGTGGCCTTTTTTAAGTGCAATAAAATCAACAACTTACGATTTGTAAAAGGCTCATGGTACTGATTGGAGGAATCTGATGAAAAATTTTGTTTTGAAGTTTTCTAAGCTAACTTTATTGACTTTTAATCTCTTAATCTTGTCTTATTTATTCATGGGAAGTCTAGCCACTTGTTCAGCGGCTTACGCTAGAGGAATACAAAGAGGTCATTCTTGCGTTATTCAAGCTGACAACACTATCGTCTGCTGGGGCTTAAACAAGGAGAGTCAGGCTATGCCACCGAGTGGTACTTTTTTACAAGTGACTGTGGGCGGACATCACAGTTGTGGTCTCCGTACTGATAAAACGGTCGCCTGCTGGGGCTTAAACGAAGAAGGTCAAGCAACACCACCGAGTGGTACCTTTTTGCAAATCAGTGCGGGTTTATGGCACAACTGCGGGGTTAAAACAGACAACACGCTGGCCTGTTGGGGTAGCAACGATCCCTATTGGCATGAAAAATATCCTTATTTAAACGAGTGGAAACACCACGTTAAAACTTTGGGTCAAGCAGAACCCCCAAGCGGTACCTTTTTGCAAGTCAGTGCGGGAGGACGGCACACCTGTGGAGTCCGTACTAACCACACCGTGTCATGCTGGGGAAGCCTTCTTTCAGATCCACCCATAGTGGTAGGTAAGCTAGGTGTCAGTCAATCCATACCCCCAAGCGGCGAATTTTCCCAAGTCGCTACGGGTATAGATCACAGTTGTGGAATTAGACCTGACCATAAGATGGAATGCTGGGGTGGTTTTGGGAATATTCATCCCCCTCGTGACATTTTATATTCCCAAATGCTTGGTGGGGGATATATGCGTTGTGGGCTTAAAACCGACAATACCGTAGCATGTTTTGGTAATAAGGACCCACGTACCAACGAAGGATTCAGAATTCCAAACAGTACCTGTCGTTGTTCCATTCCTGGAACAAGATGGTGCAATGACTATATCTGTACGACCTCCCCAAGTCACACGTTTTCCCAAATTTTGGAAACGGGCTATCGTTATGCTTGTGGGGTTAGAACCAACAAAACAGTCGTCTGTTGGGGATATGATCCAGAGGGTCAAACGTTTCCCCCGCGAGGGTTAATTGCAAAATCTTATGAACCGGCCTGTCTGCTTTATGGTGTCCATAATAATGAGAAGGAAACCCAATTTGTTATTATTAACACGGGAAGTTTGGACGTTCATGTCCGTAGTCGATTGGACAAAAACCACAATATTGATGCCCTTGACGTTGATCCTTTTAACAACGACGTTTATGCAGCTTCTAGGGAGGGAAGTCTTTACAAAGTTCGTAATGGTGCTCAGGTTATAACTGAGATTGGAAAAATGGGTTTTGCAAACGTTGAAGCACTCGCTTTTCATCCCGACGGTAGTTTGTGGGTATGGGCGGAGGGTACGGGGTTATTCATAGTTGAGAAAGGCGAGAATAATGAACTCAATCTGCCAGGAAAAGTGATTCTCCCCTACACTGGAGATATCAAAATTGAGGATATGACTTGGAACACAGACGGTACTATACTCTATGCGGTGGAAAACCTTGAGCAAGGAAGTCGATTGTGGGCTTATGACAAAAGTAAAAATGAGGTCAATTTTGTCTGTCCTGAACTGATGGGTTCATTAAAAAACAAAGTGAATGCCCTTGAAACATTACCGAATAATATCTTGGCATTTGTGTTTGAAGAAAAAAAGAATTTGGCTTATGGTGTCATAAATGTACAAACGTGCGAGATGACGACGAGGGGAGAAATTGCCACCGTTTATAATCAAGTCAAAGGTATTGCTTGGCCTGATTGTAGCCATGGCGATGCGGTGAAATAAAAGACTCCTTAGGAACGTGCATGAAATAAGTTCCACAATGTTGAATCAGACCTGACAGGTTTTGGAAACCTGTCAGGTCTAGTTGTCGATATTATTTCATGCTCGTTCCTTACTTCGTACAATTATGAAAGAAAATCAACCCCGTTTTTGCGATAATGAAAAACTGGGTTTTTCTATCCTGTATTTTCGTTTTGGTAAAATGAGGAAATTAACTGATGAATAACGTGAGATTATCTTGGCCACTTTTGTTGATGTTTAACAGCTTAATATTGTCCTATCAAGTCGTCTCAGCCGCCGTTTTGGATGTCGGTTCTGGTATTACTTGTGGAATCAAGAGCGACAATACGGTGACGTGTATTGGAAGATTTTCTGCAACCCAGGACACACTTTCCCAGATCAGTGTGGGCTATCGTGATAGTTGTGGAATTCATAATGACAACACCTTGGTATGCTGGGGTGGTCCAAAATATGGTATATCTAAGTATCCAAGCGGTACTTTTTCACAAGTCAGTGTAGGCACATATCATTCCTGTGGACTTCATACAGACGGCACTATAGAATGCTGGGGTGGAAAAAATGTACCTGATTATGGTCAAACTATCCCTCCAAGTGGCACTTTTTCTCAAGTGAGTGTTGGTCGCTGGCATAATTGTGCCCTCAAAACCGATCAGACGGTAACTTGTTGGGGTAATAACCGGCATGGTCAAACAATGCCTCCAAGTGGTACTTTTTCTCAAATCAGTGCGGCTAAGATGGGGTGGCATACTTGTGGAATCAGACCCGATCAGACTGTGGTTTGTTGGGGTTTAGACGATAATGGTCAAACGAAATCTCCAAATGACCTCTTTTCCCAAGTGAGTGCAGGTAAGTGGTACACTTGTGGGATTCGAGTTGAAGATAACAGCATCATTTGTTGGGGTAATAACAGTGATGGTCAAGCAGAACCACCCAGCGGTAGTTTCTCTTATGTCAGTGCCGGATTGTTCCATACCTGTGCTATTCAAACGGACAACACGCCAGTCTGTTGGGGCTACGACTTTCATGGCTGTGTAAAAAGTGTTTCCGAAGAGATTCCTCCTTTAAAAGTTTCCGATTAGTTGAGAATGAAACTTGGCTTAGGAAGGAACGTGCACAAAATAATTTCTACAAAGTTGCTTCAAACCTGATAGGTTTTAAAAACCTGTCAGGTATTTGAGGTTTGAGTTTTTCTTCAAAAAACTCAAACCTCGAATGTTGTCGATTTTATGCACATTCCTTAAAAGAACCAGTCGCCATGTTAGGTTAGGCTCTAAAATATAGGATAATGCAAAATGCCCTCATTAATTGACTTGTTTGACAAATCTTACATCATCAACCTGCCGGAAAGGCGAGATCGTTATAGAACCATGAGGCGAGAACTTGAAAAAGTGGGGATATTCTTGCCT
>NBMI01000279.1 GCA_002085445.1 Candidatus Parabeggiatoa sp. nov. 2 | reverse complement strand
TTTTTTTACAAACAATTCGCGCTCAATGATAGAAAGTATCTAGGGGAAAGGGGCTAGGAAAAAGGGGCTAGGAACCCCCCTTTCTCCCTTTTCCCATTTAGCATTTTCCATAATGGTGTGAAAAACGTGTTATTTAAGGAGTATAAATATGGCAGTTCCAGAACAAATCCGAAAACAGTTTATGGAATATATCACGCTTCAGGCGTTTGATGACCAATACATTGACCGTCAAGAGGAAAAAAAAATCCTTGAAGTGGGGGTAAAAAATGGTATAAGCGTAGAGGAAGGTTTGTCCCTCATTCGCCAAGTGGCCTCAGAAAAGGGCTTGGTTGTTGAGAGAGATGCCGAGGATCGCGCCAAAGACTTTCTGGAAAAAGCGGCACAAGATGGGAAAGTTGATAAAAAGGAATTTGAAAATGCCGTCGCGCTGTTCAAAAACGCCAGCAAGGGCAAAGTCCCTGAACCGGAGATCAAAAAACGGTTAAAGGCGATGATGGAAGAGAACGCTTGGAAAGCCAAAGAGGGCGGGTTATTTGGCTCGAACTGGTATTCGGCTATCTAGTTTGTTATCTTGTTTTCCATACGTCAGTTTGAAGTGCCGGCCCATAAATAAACGGGTATTTCCGTTGAAAAAGGGGGTTAGGGATTTAAAAAACGAGGCGTGTTGAAAACGTGTAGGACTTACGCATTGACAAATTAAATTGTCTTTGTATTCAGTTGTTTATTAATCGGCCGGGTCAATTTTTAAAAGCTGTAAAATAAAACCGTTATATCTTGGGTGCGTAAGTCCTAACGTGTTAAATTTTTTATTAAGGAACATCAGCTATGGCAGTTTCAGACCAAATCAAAAAACAGTTCGTTGATTACATTATGCTTCAAGTCTATGATGATCAATACATTGATCGTCAAGAGGAGAAGAAAATCCTCGAAGAGGGAATTAGAAAGGGGTTAGGCGTGGAAGAAGGGCTTGCCCTCATGCGGCAAGTGGCTCAAGAAAAGGGTTTGGCTCTCGAAAGGGATGCCGAAGAACGCGCCAAGGAAATGCTGGATGCCTTTGCTACCAATGATGGCAAGGTTGACAAAAAGGAGTTTGAAAGGGCCTTGGCGATTCTTGCGAAACACAGCAAAGGCCGAATACCGGAGCCGGAGATGAAAAGACGGCTCAAGAAGATGATGGAGGATAATGGCTGGAAAGCCAAAGAGGGTGGGTTATTTGGCTCAAAGTGGTATTCGGCGATAAACTAATGGTGAATTGTGTGAATTGTGTTTTTCAGGCAAAAGTTTGACTTTTAAAAAATCCGATGTCTCAAAGACATCGGATTTTTAGCGGTATTGTTTGTGAAGATTTGTTAATAAATTGGGTACTATGCATGAACCTTTTCCATTTTCCGTAATGTTACCCTTTTACCTAGCCCCTTTACCTAGTTTCTATCACTTGAACAATGGAATTATTTAAACGCATCCTTTTCAGTGGGCGGATGTTGCACCGCTATCGCCATGCCTTAGCGGAAATTTATAAAACCAGCCCCCGCCATTGCCAGTTGCGCCAAATCTCGCCAGCCACGCTTAAACAAAAGGGTGTTGCGGTTTTAGTGCTCGACTTTGACGGGGTGTTGGCAGCGCATGGCGAAGCCTATCCCGCCGAAGAGTTACATCACTGGTTGCTCGAATGTGTCAATACGTTTGGTTCAAAACAAGTCTTTGTTTTATCTAATAAACCTTTGCCCAGCCGCCTTGATTATATGGACCGTCATTTGAAAGGGGTGCGGTGCATTACCGATGTGAAAAAGAAACCCTATCCTGATGGTTTGCAAAAAATCATCGCATTGAGTGGGCAACCAAAAGAAGCTTTGATGTTGGTGGATGATCGACTGTTGACAGGGTGCTTAGCGGCTTGTATCACCAACGTGCCCGTCACTTATATTACTCGCCCTTATATACGCTTGTCTAAACGCCCCGTACAAGAGTTGTTTTTTATGACGTTACGGTTTTTGGAACGTCGCCTTGTACAGTTGTATATATTAATGAAAAAGGAAAAAGGAAAAAGGAAAAAGGAACAAAGACTTTAGGACTTACGCATTGACAAACTAAACATTTTGTATTCACTATTAATATCAATGAGTTATGAATATTTTACCCATGGCTAAATTGATGAAAATTGCTCAAAAAAAAGTTGTAAGTTATTGTATTTAAAATGACTCATAAATATTTTAATCTGTCAAGGTGTAAGTCCTAGACTTATAAAATAACTTCCAATCAAGACGTTTTTATAAGTCATTGATTTTTTATGATTCAATTCAACCCTTAATTCGCATTACCCATTTTTCATTTTTCATTTTTCATTTATTAATAACACACCCCCTCTATCGAGTTGTCAATAGACAACGACCCCCGTTACGCTAGTCGAATAAAGCTTCAATTTCCTTTAAATGTCTTTCCAAAGACAGCGATAACATTGAAGATATCGTGAACAAAGTCGCCAATACGTTCAAATTGGAATCTGCATCACAGGCCGCACGAATGCGCTCTAAAAAATGATAATTCAAAGTTTGCATTTCCTTAAAGCGTTGTTTCAAGCCTTCAAAGTCTAAATCGAACTTGCCGCCTTTTCTGTGTACATAATATTGGTGCAATAAGTAGGAAGATGCCACGCGAAAAACCGTTTCATCAAGGGAAGCAAACGGTAAATGATAGTACGCCATACCGCGCATCTGCGACAAAATGGGACACGCACTGCTCGCCATCACAAAACCAATCAAGGCCCTTAAACCGGTTTGTGCATCGGTACGTTTGAAATATTCACGTTCCGGGGTTCTAACATGGATATCCACTTCTTTACAGGAAAGAATTTCCGTAAATTCCATCAGAATTTCATGGGCATCAATGGCGGCGGGGCAATGTGAACATTCTTCGGTTTTTAATGGGCAATTGGGACATTGATGAAACTCTAATTGAGTCCAAGCCGGATACAGACTCTTGTCTAAAAGACGTTTACGAACTCTCTCGAACTCTACTCTATAGTCTAAAACCTTCCCATCGTCCATGGTAAAAGTATATTCGATAAACATAATGAGACATCCATCAGTACGAGGTTTTTGACCTGTTTGGTATTTTTGATGTTGTATTCAAGATGACTTATTGGCTTAATTAAAGCGATAGCGTTTATACCAAAACTCTATGGGTAGGCGAGAATGAGCGTTTTGTCGGCATGTTCAACTCTGAACTTACAGTCTCATCCAAAGCGGGGATAGGTGACGCACAAAGGATTTCGTGCGTCAGAGGTGAAAATTTGTTTATCAAGTCAAGTGAAGAAATATGGTACCGAAGGTCGGACTCGAACCGACACGGTGTTGCCACCACTAGATTTTGAGTCTAGCGCGTCTACCAGTTCCGCCACCCCGGCAAAAAGAGATGCGTATTATAATAAATATTGACGGCGAAGGGAAGCAAAATATATATAGAGTTCCAAAAAAAAATCCCCCTATAGTTTTTCAGATAATTAGTTTGGGGCTTGAAAACCTCCGACTAAGGCATTCGTATGATGTTTTGGGCACCCATCAAGTTTTCTGAACGACTATAGGGGTTCATTGCCATCAAATTTCCCCTCACCGTTCTCCGATTTGGGCCGACAACATATCTCATTCCACGGTTCGGTTCCTGCTTCAACCAAGCTGGTTGTTTCCAGAATTCCATAAACAGAGCCGTCTTGTCCGCAGGCGTTAGTTCCTTTGGTATCGCCGTACACCTTAAAACGTAACCCGATATTACTAAATAAAAAATCAGTAGTCAACTCTAATTTCAACGAACAACATAAACAGACAAATTTGTCAATATTTGTCCTTAAAATGGTGAACTTTTTTTAACCCCGGCAAGGATCAGGCGCTGATACTATTCGCCAAAGTGAACTTGGAGACTGACCATAAAATGAGAATCCGTTTTCTCCTGGTCCGCATCTGGAACGAAATTTTTGTGGTCAATATTATAACCCAGAGCGAGTGTATAATGATCCGTTATGTTTACGTTGATTGCGGTGTCACTGTGAATAAAGAAGGTATCGCTATTCTCAAGTGATTGCAAAAATTTCGCCCCTTGCGTAAACGATAAATTATCCAATATCTGCCAAGAGAAATGAGCACCAAGCCCAGCACCGATGTACTTGTCGGTATCTGGATCCGCCTCTGTGTAACGGTCGTAATGGTAATTAAGCCCCGCATTTGCCACGAGATGAGTCTTTTTGGTATTTAACAGAGTATAACCAAGCCCCGCACCGACCAAACTACGATCTTTGTACCCGCCGTTATCGTTATCCTTATGGTAAGTCCCTAACAAATACCCATGTAGGTCCTTGTTAATCTCGCGGCCAAGCATGCCTACGAATGCGTATTTCTTCTGCGTTTCATCACCGATTTTATGATCCATAAAGTTGGCATTAACAATATGTCGGTTTTTCCCAACGTGATCCTTGTAACTATAACCTAACATCATTGAGCTGTCACTATTATTCCCCGAGCGCTGATTGTACGAAAACGACAAATTTTGGTCATAAAGCAGCTCGGAGCCCTCCATTTCTTCTGCAGTACCCTCCATCTCACCAAATTCATCCTCAGAAACCTCCGCAGACTGGGCAGGAAGGGGCATAGCAAGTGCCATCAAAGACACTAAAAGCACAGAAGTCAACCGGGTGAGTTGACAACGTAAAACTGAACGAGTAATAGGCATAAATAGTGATCTCCTTTTACATTTCAGGTGAGTCAGGTTGAGCGCAAATAACGGTGAATAGTATGCTAAATTTTTTTTTAGCTGTCAATAGCTGACTGTGCCAAGCGTAGCTGCACACGGCAAAACACTCAGGACAAGGCCTTCAAAAAAATAATATACCCATATATTGCATGTTGCATGTTGCATGTTGCATTGACGATTCTAGAACGGAATTTTTCCGTCAAATTTTTAGGGTATGTTATTTATTTGCTACTCCCCAATAAGTAGATACACATAAATTTGTTAGCCAAGGTTAGAATTTATTAACGTGAGCTCGACGTTAATTTTCGATAAGTTATCGAAATTTGATATTAATCAATTGTTTGACAATAATTAATTGATAAAAAACACTTTTTTGACTATTAAACCCTTAATATTAATACGTCAATAACCGAAAATTGTGGGCCATAGAGTGAAATGAGCCAGTCAATGTTTTTTTAACGGATTGATCTAAAAGTCATTATAAATAACTCTTTGATATAATTAATAAATCTATAACTCACTGAGAATTAAAGTCGAACTCACGTTATTAACAAATTGATTACTATACGCTAACCTTGAATCGTTAGCCAATATTGTGATAAAGTTCCTTAACATACATATACTCTTACTTTAAAACGCCAAAACCACAAAAAGCGGCTCTGGTTATGTCTAAGGGGCAAGCTCCCTTGGGTGATAAACCATCTATCACCTTTAATTATATATAA
>NBMI01000278.1 GCA_002085445.1 Candidatus Parabeggiatoa sp. nov. 2 | reverse complement strand
ATATAATTAAACTTAAACAGATTTTGAGGCTAATCTTATATTAATTATATATCAGTTTAAAGAGAAAAGAGAATACGACAAATAATTATTGTCTGTCAAGATTTAATTTTTTGACTGGCTTTAATTTTGTCGTTTTGGTGTTTAATGCGAACTGCACACGGGCATGACTTGTTCCCGCGCCAAGTAAACCGAATTTGCTCCCGTTATTATTTTCGACGATTTAAAATTTGAACATAAAAAATCATTTTGACTTGGGATATTTTTTTTTTCGTTGATAGATAAAATAATTCATTTTGACTTTATTTAGGTGGGAGGTTTTTTTATGCCTATCACCTAAGTCTTTGTTCATTCTTCATTTTTAATTTTTCATTCGCATTATCTGTGTACCTCAGTGCCCCTCTGTCCGTGTGTATACTCCGTTTCCTTTACTATCGCCGTACACATTAAAAATTAATGATCTCAAAATACTCCCATCGTTTGTCAAGTGAAAATCGATACGAAAGATAGGTTGGTTAAAAGGGTAAAATTGTCACTCTAATTATGAACGGTTTTCAACCCATGCAACGTACTGATTTTTTCTATGATTTGCCTAAACATTTGATTGCTCAGCATCCTTTAGATTCGCGGACGGGCAGCCGTTTACTCTATATCGATCCCCACACTGGTCAATTTCAAGACCGTCACTTTGTCGATTTTCCCAGTCTGTTAGCCCCCGGTGATTTATTAGTGTTCAACGATACCCGCGTTATTCCAGCACGGTTATTTGGGCATAAAGCGTCTGGGGGCAAAGTCGAAGTCCTCGTTGAGCGGGTACTTGATGACAATCGGGTGTTGGCGCAACTGCGTACCAGTAAAGCGCCTAAGCCTAATACGCGATTATACTTTGAAGGTGATGTCAATGTTACCGTTGTGCAACGTGTAGAGAATTTTTTTGAACTACAATTTGACGATTCTCGGCCGGTGTATGATATCTTGCAAGCCATTGGACACATCCCCTTGCCACCGTATATTCAGCGGACGGACACACAACTTGACAGCGCCCACTATCAAACAGTATATGCCCGACAACCCGGGGCCGTTGCCGCGCCGACAGCCGGGCTACATTTTGATGAGGCGATGCTTGAACAGATTGACGCTATGGGAGTAGAAAGGGCCTTTATTACTTTGCATGTTGGTGCTGGGACATTTGCGTCGGTGCGTGTTGATGATATTCGCCAGCACACTATGCACACTGAACGGTTGCACGTCTGTGCCCAAGTGTGTGAGCAAGTTGCGGCTACCCGCGCTCGCGGTGGACGTGTCATTGCTATCGGCACCACTACTGTGCGCGCCCTAGAAACGGCCTGGGCTGAGGGAGTCATAAAACCTTATGACGGCGAAACTCGCTTATTCATCACACCCGGTTATCGCTTTCGTAGCGTTGATGCCTTGTTGACCAATTTTCATCTCCCCGAATCAACGTTGCTGATGCTCGTCTGTGCCTTCGCGGGACAATCCCAAGTGTTAGCGGCCTATCGACACGCCGTCGCGCAACAATATCGTTTTTTCAGCTATGGCGATGCCATGTTTGTAACCGACACTGCTGTACAAAGCGGCAAGCGTCGTCCAAATTGGAGTACAAAGCTTTAGCTTTGAAGGGACTTTATCAAATAAGAAAAATAGTGTTTAATGATAACTTTATAGCCGACTACTGAATATGCGGATTAAGGGTTGAATTAATTATTATGAAATCAAGGATTTTAACGCTTGCATGCGCTAGTGACGCTAAAGGCACTGCTTGTCTCTTGCGTGCGTGCGTTTATTTCATTTTGTGGGCCATGATTTGATTTGAAAACATTCAAAATATTTTATGGCCCCCAAATTAGGTCGTCTAAATAACCCATTTTTTTCACAGAGTGCCACAGAGTGTCACAGAGTTATAATGCTAACAATTAATTTTTTTCATTTTGTGGGCCATGATTTTATTTGAAATCATTCACGTTTTAACCCTTAATTCGCATTCCGACTACTGAATAAAGGATTACACCGAGATGGCATTAGTTGTGCAAAAATATGGCGGCACTTCGGTAGGTTCAACCGAGCGAATTGCCGCTGTTGCCGAAAAAGTCATGGCAACCCGATCCCAAGGACATGATGTAATCGTGGTCGTTTCCGCCATGAGTGGAGAAACCAATCGCTTAGTGGCGCTCGCCAACAGCATCGCGGATCCACCCAACGCCCGTGAATTTGATGTTCTGTTAGCCACTGGTGAACAAGTCACAATAAGCCTATTAAGTATGGCCCTTGAAGCGCGTGGCTGTCGGGCACGTTCTTACACTGGCGCACAAGTGCATATCCTCACCGACAATGTACATACCAAAGCGCGTATTCTTGAAATTGACGACCAACGTATTCGTGCGGATTTGGCACAAGGCCGAGTTGTCGTCGTGGCCGGTTTCCAAGGTATTGATGCTGAAGGGAATATTACCACTTTAGGCCGGGGCGGTTCAGATACCACCGCCGTCGCCTTGGCAGCGGCCCTCAACGGTTCTGAGTGTCAAATTTATACGGATGTGGATGGCGTGTACACCACTGATCCTCGTGTCGTTCCTGATGCCCGTCGCCTTGATAAAATGTGCTTCGAGGAAATGCTGGAAATGGCGAGTTTGGGGTCAAAAGTCTTGCAAATTCGCTCGGTAGAATTCGCGAGTAAATACAATGTACCGTTACGTGTGCTATCCTCTTTTATAGAGGGGCCGGGCACTTTGATTGCGCCAGAGGATGAAACGATGGAACAAGCCCTGATTTCAGGTATTGCATTTAATCGCGATGAGGCCAAATTAACTCGAGTCGGTGTAGAAGATAAGCCGGGCATTGCCGCTCACATTTTAGGCCATATCGCGGATGCCAACATTGAAGTGGATATGATTGTCCAAAATGTAGGGGCCGATGGCACGACCGATTTTACCTTCACGGTGCATCGTAACGACTACCAGAACGCCTTTTCTATTCTGGAAAACCATGTCAAAGCGTTAGGAAGCGGTGAAGTGCGAGGCGATGAACACATCGTGAAAATTTCCTTAGTCGGTGTCGGGATGCGCTCACATGCGGGAATTGCCAGCACGATGTTCAAGGCGTTGGCTGATGAAGGCATTAATATCCAGATGATTTCGACCTCAGAAATTAAAATTTCGGTGGTGGTGCATGAGAAATACCTAGAGCTCGGAGTCAGAACTTTGCATGCGGCTTTTGGCTTGGAGCAAGCCGCTTAAAGTCAGGTGATATCAAGGTGTATACTAATGAAAAATGAAAAATGAAAAATGATTAATTCATTGATAAGTATATAATTTTGCTATGAATTTTCTTAAAAGTTCCTACAAGTCATTTTCACAGATTTGAAGTACGTTCCGTATACCTGATATAGCTATAGTCGGCCCAAAAATATTGATAATTGTTAACATGGAATATTATTTGTGTCTATTCCGACCAAAATTTCCCACTTGAAGTTCGATAGAACACCCCCATTTAATGAGTTGCGGTGGGTGTGTTCTAGCTTCAAATCGTTGGTTAGGTAAAAAAAGCGTGTAAGTTAGGAAGGGCAAACTTGGCCACTCTTCCGTAAGAGAGATGGGAACTGGAATGAGCCGAAGACTTCGTTTGACTAACCAAAGTCATTTTTCATTTTTCATTTTTCATTTTTCATTTTTCATTTTTCATTTTTCATTAAGGAAGTAACCCTAAGCTTTAGCGAAGGGATAAAGGGCTGATACTCCCTTATTCACATCAACTTGATTTGTTTGCATAAACCGCAACAATGTCAATAGATGTCAATAAAATTGTTATCTGGAGCTTGAAATTGGAAAGGAGAAAATCTATGTTGATTTTGACAAGGCGTGTTGGTGAATCACTGATGATCGGGGATGAGATAACGGTGACGGTGTTGGGTGTCAAAGGTAATCAGGTGCGAATTGGAGTCAATGCGCCTCGAGAGATTGCCATCCACCGGGAGGAAATTTATCATCGGATTCAACAGGAAAAAGTTCAAGCCGACAATCCCGACAATCCTAAAGACTACGATTAGTAAGACTTTCGGTTTTGCACACACTCGCCCCTTCCCTCTTGGGAAAGGTCGAAGGCGCATTCCCGTAGCGAATGTACTTGGGTTAGGATGAATATTGAGAAACCAAGTTTCTTTAAGAAACTTGGTTTTTTTATTTGAAAAACGGCCTATCCAGTTCACTCTCCTAAAACTAAATAATTGATTCTTTTGCGTTTATTATGAGTCGTCAATTCCTAACCGGTTATTTTTTAAAATCAGTCGTTTATTTTAACAAGGAGAGTCATAAGATGAGGGCCGTTCCTTACGTCTCAATGCCATTAAGTTAAGCTATCCAAGTACAATGGATACGCGAAGTACAACGGATATGCGAAGTACAACGGATACGCGTTCCGAAACGGATAGGGGTCATTTATAATTTTCGTAACCTTATATTTTTTGAAGTTTTTTATCCGTTTATTTCGAGTATCCGTTGTACTACTGTATTACTTTAATAAAATTAGTCAGTTATTCTTAATTTAATGGCATTGTCCTTACGTCTGGGGATGAACGGGGTGTGTTACGCCTCTAAAAAAACGCGTTACGAGTTCTTCGCTACGCGATATCACTTGTGTGCCGTCTATCAACCTTCAGAACCAGAGGCCGAATCGTGAAAATCGTATATAATTTTCAACTGAAACGTAATTTTCACCCAATAATAAGCCCCAAAAACTAAGAAAAAATAGCTCATCAAATCGTTCATCCATTCTTCGTTAATAATTAAACAGAATCCATAAAGGAAATACATTGGATATTTCACGCGGATAAACTTTCCGACGGCAATTTTTAATTCGTTAGAATAAACGACTAGGACGATGAAAATGAGATATCCACAAGAAAATAAAACAACGGATGTTCCATTCGTTCCAAGGTGATAGATCGCGGCGGCGGGCAAAAACACCACACCTAATTGGTCAGCGTAAATATCCATTATTGAGCCACCTTTATGGCTTTTTCCATAAGCTCTGGCTAATGGCCCATCCATTGCGTCAGCACCCACATATAGCATTAGAAAGATAGCGACTATAACAGGTGAATTAAAAACGCAAGCGATTATTAGGAAAAGAATACCCAAATAAGTAATCTGGTTAGGCGTCGCCTGAATTTTGATGAAAAACTGAACCAATGGCGCGGCTATTCTGTCTCGAAATGCCGCGAATTTTATTTGTTGTTCGCGCTCAGTTGAGTTGAAGTAGTCCATTCGTCTGATAAAAGTAAAGCAATAACAACAAGGATTATTTGCTTATGAAAGGATTTGATAAGTAAAAACCAAGTTTTTTTGAAAAACGCCGGTATAAAATACCTGATGATTCATGCTCCGGCACTTATACTGCGTGCTAAAAATCCGATGTCTCAAAGACATCGGATTTTTTAAAAGTTCTCTTGCATCCCTCTATCGATTAAAATCGGTTATTCCAGATCGCTTTGA
>NBMI01000051.1 GCA_002085445.1 Candidatus Parabeggiatoa sp. nov. 2 | reverse complement strand
GCCAGTTTGTGACGATTTGCCAAGTATTCGGGATTGTTGTAAGTCAGCCACACTTGGCCGGTTTCATCTTCCCAAATGAGGACTTTTTGGGGCAAGTCAATAGCCAGTGTTTGTTGGCATTGTATCAGGGAAATGGCGGCCTTTGGATGAGTAAAAACGAGTAATCCAGTCGGTCTTAATGTTTTTCTTAGCCGCTTTGCGACGTTGACATGATTAAGCTTTGCCAAAATCTTGATGCCTTTTTGTTTTAACAGAAGAGATTCAAGGCGGTTAGCGGTGTTTTTGACACTGTGAGCGCTTTTGATGCTAACGAGGCCGGTATCCGACTGAACCAGAGCGCGTGTCTTGGATTCAAAGGCGTTGTTGGAGAATTGGTTCCCCTTAATATATAGGCGGCTGGTGTTAGTGACTTTCTTGAAGTAACCGTTTTTGTTGTCTTTGACAACGTTGTTAAAAAAAGAGATGTTGTCGGAATTCTCAATGTCCAAGATTCCCTTCTTGTAGTTACCAGAATTGTCATTTTTGGCGATGACCATGTTTTTGATGGTGATGTTCTTGGAAGCCCTGATATCGAAAACGCCTTCAGTATTTCTGAAGGCCTTGCCGCCACTAATCTGAACGCCTTGGGCATTAACCATTTCCACAGCAGTCGTTCCTGAGCCATCCATCACCGAGTCAAGGATTTTGATGTTTTTGACATCCGACAATTTGACGACGGAACCAAAACAATAGCCCCGTTCAACGTCGTGTACCATGCCGATATTCTGGATGGTAATCTTTTCGGAATTGGCAACGTCAAGAATGACTACCCATCCTTCCTTGGTTCTAATCCAAGCACCGTCTTCACCAAAGAGCGTCAAGGATTTTTTGCCTTTGATGGCAAGGCCGGTATTGATGCCGGTTGAGGTGACGTGGTGATTGCCTGATTTGAGGACGACATAGTCGCCTTCTTTGGCATTGTTGATGATGGATTGCAGTACGCTTTCTTTCCCTGGCTTGACGTAGTGGACTTTGTGACTGTCCACGCATTTTTTGCCAACGGCCGTTTTACCGTTTGGGCAAGCGGCGAAAGCGTTATTGCCGGCTAACAAGAAAATACCGATTGATAACAGACTCGTTAATTTGAATTTACGCATAATCAATTCCTTAGTTAACACAAATAATAGAGGACTTGCTTTGGCGCTGAAAACGCAATAAAAGCGCTTCAGCCAAACGCCTGACTTTATTATACAACACCTCAAAGCTTTCGCGCTGTCCTTTGATAAGGCCGGTTCGCCTCTTCTTAAAACGCTCAACTTCATTGGAGACATGTCGGCCGCGTTTGCGCTGCCCTTTGAGAAGGGCCTCTTCGAGCAAACGCTCAACCTCATTGGACGACACGTTGGCCGCGTTCGCGCTATCCTTTGATAAGGCCTGTTTCGCCTCTTATTAAAACGCTGGGCGCATTCCCATTTTCACGGTTCGGCTAAGTAGTACAACGGATGACGTGGATAAACGGATAAAGCATAAAACGCCCTTTCTCATGCAAACGCCCGACTTTATTGGACGACACCGAAGAAGCGTTCGCACGGCCCTTTGATAAGGCTGGTTCGGCTTTTCTTAAAACGCCCAATTTCATTATACAACACATCAAAGCTTTTCGCGCTGCCCTTAGAGAAGGCCGGTTCGGCTCTTCTTCAAACGCCCAACTTCATTATACAACACATCAAAGCTTTCGCGCTGTCCTTTGATAAGGCCGGTTCGCCTCTTCTTAAAACGCCCGACTTCATTGGACGACACCGCGTTCGCGCTAGCCTTTGATAAGGCCGGTTCGCCTCTTTTTAAAACGCCCGATCTCAAAGGACGACACGTCGGCCGCTTTCGGGCGGCCCTTTGAGAGGGCCTGTTTCTTGGGATAAACGAATTATGATAAGTTGATCCTAATTCGTTTATCCGCGGTGTCGTTGTACTAATTCGTTTATCCGCGTAATTAGTTGTACTAATTCGCTTATCCGCGCTTGTGTCGTTGTACTAATTCGTTTATCCGCGCAATTAGTTGTACTAATTCGCTTATCCGCGCAATTAGGGAGGAGCGTGAAAATAATATACCCATAGAGAAACAAAGTTTTTTTAACGTTGTTTTTTTCATGTGTGGGTATTTTATTTAGCCACTCCCTTAGTAGTGTTTGTAGTGTTTGTAGTGTTTGTAGTGTACTTTAAGTCGCTAAAGCGACTACTACAAACTTATACATTAAGTCGCTAAAGCGACTACTACAAACTTGGGATCGATTGGTGTGGGTATTTTATTTAGCCGCAACTCCCTTAGTTGTACTAATTCGTTTATTCGCGTAATTAGTTGTACTATTTCACGGGATACCTAATTAGCGTTTTCATCTTCTCAGGCACTGTTTTTCTTGGATCAGAAATATAGATTTCATGGTGTAACCCATTAACAGTTAAACCGTTATCTTTAACAAAATTCAGCAACGGGTTTATGGTTTCAGGCTCAGTCGCATAAGGCCCAACGTGCATGATTTGAACACACTTACCTTCTGTTATCGATTCAAACGAAATTTCTTGAATTAGAGCATTCTTCTTTTTATTTGACACTTCTGGTTGAATTGACAACATCATTTCTTTTGACACAAAATCAGGCATTCTTATCAGGAGCTTCCAGCACCATTCATTTCTTGGAACTTCAAGGGCCTGTTTATTATCTGCCACCCACCATAGACCTTCTAGTTTTGGAACTCAAAAATCCTCGCCTTTGTCTTTACAGACTTTTTTTATTCCATACGCAAGAGGATATAAGGCTTCGACTTTGCTTGTAAATACTTCGCCGGCTGGCTCCCCTTTGCCCTCAATGGTCAAATATTTGGCAGCTCCAAATTCGACTATTTCCGGTTTTGTTCCGGCTTTGTAATAAGACTTGTATTCTTTTGCTAAATCCAGCTTTGCCATTTCTTTCTCCTTTTTTACGTTGATTTAGTTAGCCATCAATATAAATTTACTTTCGCCCAATAGAATCCCTAGTGTTTTGGAATTTCCAGCAAAATTCCACGATTCATTAATCCATCAATTAACATCAAGGTGAGCCCACCTTTAGGAACTTCGTTACAACCCACCTTTTTCTCAGCAAATTGGATTAATGGTGGGTTTAGCAAAGCTTTCCTTCGGTTCGCTCTACCCTCCCTACGAACATCAAGGTAGAACAGCCAGTACTCATTCTGTCCAGCTTTAAACGTCTCGTGCCCAAAAAATACCTACAAAAAGTAGGTATAATTAGGCGTGACAGAGGGCCATAGTTTAATTTGAAAGCATCCAAAGTATTTTATGGCCCTCAAACCCGATCTGGCTCAATAACCCTAAAATTTTAAGATTATCCTAATTCGTTTATCCGCGTAATTAGTTGTATTCGTTGTACTTTGCGTAATTAGTTGTACTAATTCGTTTATCCGCGTAATTCGTTGTACTTTGCGTAATTAGTTGTACTGTAATTCGTTGTACTTTGCGTAATTAGTTGTACTAATTCGTTTATCCGCGTAATTCGTTGTACTTTGCGTAATTAGTTGTACTAATTCGTTTATCCGCGTAATTAGTTGTACTTTATTTAGCCACCTTGTGCGTGAGTTTAGTCAAATTTCCCGCCACGGTTTTGATGACTTTTTCCGCGCAACCGGCCAGCTTGTGACGATTTGCCAAGTGTTCGGGATTGTTATAAGTCAGCCACACTTGACCGTTTTCATCTTCCCAAATAAGCATTTTTAAGGGCAAGTCAATACCCATTGCCTGCTTGCACTGCATCAAGGGCGCGCCGGCCTTCGGATTACCAAAAATCAGTAATTCTGTTGGCCTTAATTCCTTTCCAATCCGCTTTGCGCCTTCGGCATGATTGATTCTAGCAAAAATTGTCATGCCTTTTTCTTTTAACAGCGATTCAAGATGATCGGTCGTTTCTTTGACACTGCGAGTGGCTTCGACGTTGACAAGGCCATTGTCGTTATAAGAGCAACCGACTGGCACAAAGAGTAAAAGTGAAACAATCAATAATTGACGCATTAAAACCTCCTTAACAGTTTTAAATAAAATGTTTCGCCTCGAAAATCCGCCTAAATAAATATTTACCAAGGGCCCTTATGCAATTGCTCAATGAAAAATCCGTTTATTCCAAAAATCCGTTGTACTATCACTATATTTCAACGTTTTTCCATAAAAATTCAAACGGTTTCAAACTCATAGTCCCAAGCGATGGAACCTTCACCGTTTGCGATAAGTCAGAACAATTAGCGAAAATGACCATTTTCTGTTGTTCGTCTTGTTTAGCAAAGCCTAACACCGAAGGATTTCCAGTGTCAAAAAAATCCGGCGCTTTTACCAAACACGGGTGTTGTTTTCGCCAAGCGATTAATTCTTTCAGAGTGTTATACCACGTAGATTCCCTACTCTCAACTTGAAGTCGCCGGTTTTTCCTTTCCTCAGTCAACGCCACGCGCTTAACAAAGCGACTATCCTTGCAGCGAATGGGGTCTTTTTGATAATTCAAATCATTTTCGACACCCAATTCCTCTCCCATATAAAATAAGGGTGTCCAACCCAAACTCAATTTCAACTGCCACAGTAGCCGAATTTTTTCTAAATCACCTTGCAACAAACTGAAGGTTGTTCCTGAAATCGCTCGCGGAAAATCTTCATTCTGGCGTTGTCGAAAGGGAAGATTACCGTTATCAAGAAAATAGTCTGCCATTTTTTTGGCTGTCTCAGCGTCCAACATCTCAAGGCTTAAGTCGTCGTGACATTCGCTAAATACCCACCACCAGTGAGTTTTGTCAATGGCTGGCAGCCGCGTGGTTAGCACATTTTGGATGTTTTTTACCTGTCCGGTAGTAACGGCTTGCCAAAGGTATGGCATCAAACTAAAGTGATAGGCTATCTGAACTTCATCGCCTTGTCCAAAGTATTCGACGAGTTGTTCAAAATGTTGGTTGGCCTCCGCTAAAAAAACGGCCCGCGGCGCAACGGACTGTAAGCCAAGACGGAAAATCTTTAGAATGGTATGCACTTGCGGCCGACTGGTACAAGATGTCCCTCGTTCTTTCCAGAGAAAAGGCACCGCGTCAAGACGAAAAACATCTACGCCCCAATTGGCAAGACTCAACAGATAATTGAGCATACCAAAAAGCACGTCTGGGTTTTTGTAATTTAAATCCCATTGTGCAAAGTCAAACTGGTCTTTTGCATATCCTAGCGGGCGACGTTTGTAAAATGTTGACCAAATCCATTGATCAAGTTTTTTAACGTAATCCCAATGTCCAGGCGCAAAATCAGGAAAAATGTCCGGCACTTGTTCCCAAGGCTCTCCCGATTCACTCCAAATAAAGAATTTATGATAGTGTGAATCGTTACTCGTTGCCGCTACTGCCCAGGCATGTTTATCGGAAACGTGATTTAGCACGAAGTCTAAGGCGATATGAATACCCTGCTGATGAAATTCGCTGATTAATTCTTGGAGCGCCTCATTCGTACCGAATCTTTCATCGACTTTTTCATAATCATCGACAGCAAAACCCGCATCGCCCGAACTTTTTAAGATGGGAAGAATATGAATTAAATTAATACCTAACTTACTAAAATAGTTGAGTTGTTTTTTGAGCGCGTCAAGTTTTTGCCCTTGGGGCGCTTCTGGGCTGAATAAATCTGCGTATAAAACGTAGCCAATCGTTTCAGAGGATTTAAACCAATCTGCTTGATTGTTTTTGTCAAATGTTTTTAATTCTTCAGATCGTTGCTCCAGATGATCGTCAATCAAGTGAACAAAACGATTACACAGTTCATCAGTGATCTTGTCGCTATCGGCATATAGCTCAACGAGCAAAGGACGAACTTTGTTTTGGACATCTGCCAGTATTGTGTTATAGGGCATTTTTTGTTTTCCTTTTATCGTGAGAGTACAATAGGAGTCCAAACTTTAGTTTGGCAGGAGTCCAAACTTTAGTTTGGCAGGAGTCCTAGTTTGGCAGGAGTCCAAACTTTAGTTTGGCAATAAAATTAACTGAATCAATTTGACAACCTGGCCCTCAAAAAGAAATCACTCGGTTTTAGAAATTGTGAAAGTACATTAACAAAAACTGGCCCAATCAATTTGAAAACCTGGCCCTCAAAAGAAATCACTCGGTTTTAGAAATTGTGAAAGTACATTAATTAACAAAAACTGGCCCAATTAATTTGAAAACTTGGCCCTCAAAAATAAATCACTTGGTTTTAGAAATTGTGAAAGTACATTAATTAACAAAAACTGGCCCAATCAATTTGAAAACTTGGCCCTCTAAAGAAACCAGTAGGTTTTAGATACTGTGAAAGTACGTTAACAAAAATTGGCCCAATTAATTTGAAAACCTGGCCCTCTAAAGAAACCAGTAGGTTTTAGATACTGTGAAAGTACGTTAACAAAAACTGGCCCAATCAATTTGAAAACCTGGCCCTCTAACGAAACCTTAAGGTGCTAAAGCGACTATTACAAACAAGCAAGATTAAGTCGCTAAAGCGACTACTACAAACTGACTACTACAAACTATAGTTGGACTCCTGCCAAACTAAAGTTTGGACTCCTGCCAAACTAAAGTTTGGACTCCTGCCAAAATTAATTGCGGTTTGAGGAGAGAAACCATCACCACTTTTTGGAACACTACCGACGTTTTATTACAACAGTGTTTGCCAGTTTATCGTGCCAGCCTTGTTTTCTAGCGTCAAAGGCTACCCAAATTAAACCTAAGCCCAAGGGAAGCGAAGAGATGATATAGGAAAAATATCGACCAACCAGTTGTCCGTTTGAGGGTTTATCACCGGTATTGGCATCAACAATTACTGCGGATATTGCCATTTTGCCGGGCGTAGCTTGTTTATAATTCCAAAACAAAATGACGGCTATGGCGGGGAATACATACGAAATCAAGAAATCCGCTAGGCCTTGCACAGTCGCATCAGATTCGAGATATTGCATGCCGTAAATAGATATCAATAGCGGCAAAGTAACAAGCAGAATAATAAGCGAATCAATGATTGTAGCCAAGACTCGTAACCAAAATCCAACATATTCAACGTCTGATTGTTCCGAGGTGCTGGACATTTCCACTGTTGGTGGGCTATAAGGATTGTGTTCTGTCATTGAAGAGTCCTTACTGCTGATGTGAATTAATGAAAGCAATGAAAGCTTCTACTTGGTCAGTTTCAAAGTAACTCATTGATTTAAAAAAAGTCGGTATGTTATTGAAAATTAATGGGCTATCAATGCCCAATCGATATCGCTCAATGTGACAAAGTAGAAGTCAATAAAGGCGGTTTATTTTCGGCTTCAAAAACTCAGGCGCTATAACTTTTTATTTAAATAGAGGTTGTTGAATTCCAGCTCAGGCGTTCCTTATATTTTTAATAAGCCAACGCCGTCGCTACCCCTTATGTTTATTTAATTTAAGCCAACGCCTTCGCCACCCCTTATGTTTATGATAGCCGATTTTCCCACATTTGCCGCGCCATTTCCTGCGCTTCATCAATACTCACCGCTTTTCCCATCAATTTCAAAGCAATTGCCGCGGTACCTACCACAGCAGCCTCGGCAAATTCATCCTCAATCTCAAAGCAAAACACTGTCAGTAAACCTTGCGGCTCCAACACTTCCTCTTTGACATGCCGTTTCTTGAATAAGGGCGGCCACGTTTCATTGGAAAGTTCGCCATTATGGACACTTTGCACCAAACACTCCATATCAGGATTACGTTCAATCTCACCGCCTTCGCCTTTTATCACGGCTAAATGGGGTTGATTGATAGTGAGGGACAGCATACTTAACACATAGACTAAAACAGTTTTTAGTTTTATCTCAAATATTTAAGTTGTTTTTTCGTGTGTAATGTCTGGTGTCCACCACGACGAGTAAAAACGCGGTTTATTGATGGACGGCCCTACCCTGGGGTGGTGAAAATAATTAACAATTAATGATTAATGAGTTTAATGATATTTAAATGATTGGTTTATTGATGGACGGCCCTTGGGGTGGTGAAAATAATTAACAATTAATGATTAATGATTAATGAGTTTAATGAGTTAAGCTTTTTCGTGAGGGCTTTGCACGTGGGATTGCCCCTACGAACCGTCATGTTATGTAGGGGCAATCCTTTATGGTTGCCCTTAACTTAATGGCATTGAGCCCTACCCTGGGGTGATGAAAATAAGGTGTCTTTAGGTTAATTGTAGTTCCATTGTTTGTCCCGTTTTTGTTCCATAAAAATGAAAAAGGAACTATAAAATCCTCTTATTATACTGAGCACCGTCATAAACATAGCTCTTTCTGTCATTTCGCTTGAGAGAAATCTTATCAGGTAGGAGAAATATTGGGTGTGTCCCACTTGTCCTTTTAGAAGTTTTTATCAATAGGGCCTTCAATCAAATCAATTTGCTAACCTGGCCCTCAAAAAAGCGTTTAATGTAGACACCTTGGTATGGTAAGCCATTAACAAAAGCTTACCAAATCAATTTTAAAACAGGGCCCTCAAAAGAAACCTTACCTTTAAAGCGGCAAGACAACTCAAAGTCTGTCGGATAAGTGGGACACAGCCGAAATATTCTAGCAAAGCTCGAACCGAAGCTCAACGAAGTTAAATGACAAAAGCGCAAATTGTAAAGTACAAATTACTCGTAAAAACAATCAGTTAAATATCATTACTTTCATTAATAATTAATTATTAATTATTTTCACCACCCCAGCCTAGTATTCTGTCAATGTTCTATTGACGGGTAACAGGAGTCATTGCCGAACTAAACTCCTGTCAAACTCAAGTTTGTTACCACCCCCAAGGCATCCAAGACATTCCTCGGCCCATGCGGCCCATGGTGGAGTCCATATCGTGTCTCATGATTCCCATATCATGTCTCATCATTTCTATGTTTCTGTTCATCAGGAACATGACATCCACCATCTTCTTCAGCTCATCAAGAGCCGTGCGAACTCCCAGCAGAACCTTGTGAATGTTATTCATATCCTCAAGAGCCGTCAGAGCACTCACCGCAAGATGGAGACCATTAACCGTTTCCCATAGTAAATAGGTTGATAAAACGCCGGGTTCATTGATCTTACATGGGGGTTGATTACGATTACTTTTACACTCTTGTATGAGTTTTTCGATATCGGGTTGTGGACACCCTTGTATTTTTGGGTGCTCTTGACATACCACGGCCGCTATCACTTTATTTACCTCTTTAACCAGAGACTGGTTACACGATTGAGAGTCTTTTGAGCAAGCTTGTCTTGCTTCTAAATACGCATTCTCTGCCAGAGACAACAATGCCTTCCACACCACAGAAGTCTCAGCTTGGCCGGCAAGTGTCGCCATTTGACTGACTGTCATGTTTATGGTTTGGGTGAGTGTGGTTATTTCTTCCACTCCCTTAGTCACATCCCATAACACATAAGTTAAGAAAACGCCCTCGTTGACCGTGCGGTTATCTTGTGGGGGCTTACTGGTGCCCTTTTGTGGAGATTTATCATCGGCTTGTTCTGGTTCCGATGCCTTTCCCGCTTCTTTCCATGCCTTTTCCGCTTTTTCGACTTTCTTAACCAGTTGAGCAGCCATCACACACTCTGGGGGAGTCGGCTCCTGTTTACACTTATCTAAGTCAAGTGTATGTTGAGCATCCTCATACTCGTTTTCCTTGAGAATACTCAACGCCTTTATTACCTGGGCGGGCAACTGAACCATCATTTCTTGGGTTTGGGTATTCGTCGTTTCCGCTTGAGCTTTGGCGACAAGATCGAAACCCGTATAAAAAGCCACTATCACCAAGCCGATGACAGAGATACCCAGTTGCCGAAAGAGTCTTTCAATGGAGTGATAACGGCTTTCACTTCTCGCGAGTGCCTCAGTGTGTTTCTGGATGGTTTCATCCGATTTGCGAACTGATTCATTCAATTCACAAATGCTTTTGTCAGAGTGGTTTGTCATACTCCTCCTTTCCTATCTTATTTGAAAGTGATTAAACAAAGGTTCCTAATGGATATCAGGCGATTATATACTGCAAATGGCTAGAATTTGAACTTTTCTTCAGTGCTAAAAATCCAACGCCGTCACTGCCCCATACTTTTCTTTAGGACGACTGGCCCACATTTGCCGCGCCATTTCCTGCGCTTCTTCAATACTCACCGCTTTTCCCATCAATTTCAAAGCAATCGCCGCGGTACCTACCACAGCACTCTCGGCAAATTTCTCTTCAATATCACCGCGCCATACTGCCGGTAAACGTTGCGGCTCCAAGACTTCCTCTTTGACATGCCGTTTCTTGAATAAGGGCGGCCAGGTTTCGTCGGAAAGTTCGCCATTATGGACACTTTGCACCAGACACTCCATATCAGGATTACGTTCAATTTCACCGCCTTCGCCTTTTATCACGGCCAAATGGGGTTGATTGAGCAACAACGCGGCTTCTTGATGAACTGGGCGATAACCGGGGTGAAAAATACCTTGCATCACGTAGGGAGCATCAAAGGGATTGAGCATACGGGCTAACGTGTGGACGGGAGAGCGCAAACCCATGAGAGGGCGGAGTTCAATGATTTCATGTAATTTTGGACACAGATATTGCAGCGGCAAATAGCTAAAATTATTTTGCTTAATTTGTTCAGCCGCCTCTTCAAATGACTTGGCGTATTCAATGCCTAAATAGGACAACACATCTTGGGTATAAATACGCCCATTAGTATGTCCTTTCGTACCGTGCATAAATACCTTGATGCCATTTTCTGCCAACAGCAAAGTAGACAAAATAAACCAAGGCAAATGCCGACGCTTACCGGCATAAGACGACCAATCTAAATCGACTTCCACCATGCCCGTCGGCAATTTAAAAGAATCACGCGCCGCTCGAATAAATCCCGCCAATTCTTCGTGGGTTTCTTCTTTGACGCGCATCAGCATCATAAAGGCCCCCAACTGTACCGGCTCAACTTCCTCCGCCATAATCAGACGCATAGCGGAGTACGCTTCTTCTTGTGTTAAGGGGCGAGCGCCGTTTTTGCCTTTGCCCAAAATACGGACATATTGTGCAAAAGGGTGTTCTTCGTAAAATCTTGTCGTCATAATCAGTTAACAGTAATCAGTGAACAGTGATCATGTGTAGTGAGAGTAAGTACAACGGATTTTGGAATAAACGGATTTTTTATAGTAAAAGAGAGTTTTAGGAATAAACGGCGTTTTTAGAGTAAAATAGACGTTTTAGTTAGGAATAACGGCGTTTTTATATAAAACTAAGAGAGTTTTTTTGGGCAATTTTCATCAATTTAGCCATTGGTAAAATATTCATAACTCATTGATATTAAGAGTGAATACAAAAATTTAAGTTTGTCAATGCGTAAGTTCTATAGATATTCAGATAATTATTTAGTCCCCTTTAGGGGACTTGAGCTTTCAGACAACATATGCAAGCTGTTGGCTGCCTTCGATAATTATTTTTATGAAAATATATAGGCCTTAAAAGGCTTGAAAGTCAATAGAAAAGCTTTGATAAGTGAAGAACCACAACCTCTTTTCTATCAATGCGTTTTTATGAGCAAAAACGGATGAATTCTCTCAATCAGTTTTTGCGTCAAAAAATGATTCCGAAAAACAGTTTTCCTCTCAATGTTTTAGGGAATTCATTCTTCATTACCGAAATAACTAGAATTTGGCCTCCCCAACTAGCGGATACGCCCATTTGCTATTCGCTATTTGCTATCTTTGTACCGGACAATTTCTTTAAGTCATTGATTGTCATTTCGAGTCCCGACGATCCCTTTGAACGGAGGGAACTTGAACTTGAACTTGAACTTGAACTTGAGAAATCTTGCTGTTTTAAAAGATTGCAGGTCGAAATGACAGTAGAAAAAATGTCCGGTACTCAGATTTGCTATTACCAATTACCAATACCTCACTCCAGAAATTCAGGATCGACTTCAAAATCAGCTGAACTGTGAGGTACAAATGGCAATATTTTCAAAGCCAACAAAGTGAGCAGTGCTGAAATCGCAATGCCGCTCATACCTAACATCATTTCCCAACGACTCGGGGTGTAAGTATGCCTGGCGACTTCATCAAAAAAGCCTGAAGAGGTTACTTCCATCCCCGGAAAGATGTCTAATGGATAAGCCTGTCCACCGATAATAATCACATATAATAAGGCAAATCCCCCTACAATCGTTAGCATCGATGCCACTACAACACTGGCACGGTTACGAGAAAATCTTTCATGGTAAAGGAGTAGCAACGGGAGTATCGTCCCTAAGAAAATATAGCCGCCCCAAAACAGTACCGTATAGATACCGCCACCGCCGCCTAATATAAAGTATTCAACCCCGTGACGGCCGGTAAAATACAGATGCGTGAGATGATAAACCAGTACAAAACAAAACACGGTACCAACAAACATCCCTAACAGGATTTTGGGCCGGTGCAATACACCTTCTCCCAGTGACCGAAATTGCATAATTAACACCAGCAGAAATACTGCCAGTCCCAAAGACAAAGAGAGGGCAATAAACAGGGGAGCCATAATGGCGGTGTTATAGGCTTCCCGCGCCACCAAAAAACCAAAAATTGAGCCAGTACCGGTCGTCAGTACTAAACGCCAGATAAACGCAACAAAGCCAACAGCAGGATAATAACGCTGCATACGCCGTTCCATCATAAACCATAGATATATGACGCATACCAGTATAAACCCATTATATAAGAACATATTCCAAGCAAAAATGGATTTTAAGTTGTAACTGGTCATGGCAACCACGAGGCGATCAGGACGACCTAAATCTAGCACTAAAACACTCAGCCCACCAATAAGTAAAGTAATGGCAAGCAAGACTGATAAACGTGCGTGGGGGTGATAAAAAGTCCTACGAAAGACGGAACTGATTGATGCCACATTCAGCACCCCGGAGGCCGCCAAAATCATAAAAATGGCAAAAATATGGGGCATTCCCCACACAATCTGATTACTCATGCCGGTGATAACATGTCCATGATGTTCCATTTGATAGGCGGCGAATAAGCCCAGTAGAATAAAGAAAATCGAGACCGTTAATATAACGTAATCAGTGCGGCGTGTGCCCCCAATAACGCGGTAAGTAACATTTTTCATGGCAAGGTTCAAGTTAGGAGATACTCAGCACAACTTGCGCTTTTGTCATTTCGACCAACGGGAGAAATCTTTGGCCGTTGCAAGAAATGACAGTTTAGTTTAGTTTGTGGCCTAGTTAAGTATAACTCAATAGGAGCGATTAAAAATGTGGCAAGTCCTTGGGTGAAGCATACAGATACCATCCCTTTCTAGGAAGGTTTTTTTGGTATTTCCCTCCCGGCATTGTTCCGCACTTTTAGTCACTTCCTAACTTCTTAGGTAACATTTTTCCACCAGTGCGGTTAGTAGGGTTCCTTAGCTTTGCGAAATCCACCGTAATTGAATGGGGCCGATTAGGCTTCGCGGCTAATCGGCCCCCGACGAGTCATTAATAATTAATAATTAATTATTAATGAAAGTAATGAGGTGTTAAAAACCCAATTTTCAGCCCGGCAAAGTATACCAATTACCATAAATCAATGTTTAAATGTGTCATCGATATCGGCATCGGCCAAACTACGGGGCATAAATGGCAAGATTCTCAAGGCGATCACGGTCAACAACGCCGATATAGCGACACCGCTGAGGCCTAACATGATTTCCCAACCACTCGGCGTATAAGCATGTATGCCTTTGTCAAAAAAGTCTGAAGACGTGACTTCCATACCCGGGAAAATTTCCAACGGGTAGGCCTGTCCACCGATGATAATCACATACAATAAGGCAAATCCGCCTAGAATTGACAGTATAGAGGCCGCCGCAACACTGGCTCGGCTTTTAGTAAATCTTTGGTGGTAAAGCAGTAGCAACGGCAGTACAGTCCCTAAAAACATATAGCCGCCCCAAAAAAGTACCGTATAAATACCACCGTTTGCCAGTATAAAGTATTCAACCCCGTGACGGCCGGTCATATACAGGTGACTGATATGATAAACCAGCACAAAATAAAACACCGCAGCAATAAATACACCTAACAGGGTTTTTGGTCGATGTAAGATAGCTTCTCCCAAGTGGCAGCGCGTCTCCCAACAATCAATAATTAAGACAATCAAAAAAACCGCAAGCCCTAAGACTAATGAGAGGGCAATAAATAGAGGAGCCATAATCGCTGTGTTATAAGCTTCCCGCGCCACCAAAAAACCAAAAATTGAGCCAGTACCGGTGGTGAGTATTAAACGCCAGATAAACGCAACGAGGCCGACGGTGGGGTAATAACGTTGCATACGCCGCTCCATCATAAACCACAGATACACAACGCATACCAGTAAAAATCCATTATATAAGAACATATTCCAAGCAAAAATGGAGCTCAAGTTGTAACTGGTCATGGCAACCACGAGGCGATCTGGACGACCTAAATCCAGCACTAAAACACTTAGCCCACCAATAAGTAAAGTAATGGCAAGCAAAGCGGATAAACGGGCGAGGGGATGATAAAAAGTCTTACGAAAGACGGAACTGATTGATGCCACATTCAGTACCCCTGATGCCGCCAAAATAAGAAAAATGGCAAAAATATGGGGCATTCCCCACACAATCTGATTACTCATGCCGGTGATAACATGTCCGTGATGCTCCATGTTATAGGCTGCGAATAAGCCCAGTAAAATAAATAAAACCGATATCACTATCCCACCGTAAAAACCGACACTTTTGCCTTCAATGATACTGTAAGTCACATTCTTCATAACTAAAGTCCTTGATAACGAATTCCCGGATTCAGTCGCATATCAGGCCGCAATGCCGTGCTACTGACCTCCTTCAACTTTTTGTAAATCTCACTACTTGGATCATTCATATCTCCAAATAGCATAACTTTGTGACCAGCCTTATTACAAGCCTCTACACAGGCCGGTTGTTTGCCTTTATCGATCCGATGCACACAGAAAGTGCAACTTTCCACGGTGCCTTTACCACGCGGAGAATAGGGCTTCTGATTTTCTAGTGTTTCATGGATAAACGACCGTGCTTTGTAAGGACAGGCCATCATGCAATAACGGCAGCCAATACAAATATGCCTGTCTACCAAGACAATGCCATCAGCACGTTTAAACGATGCACCCGTAGGACAAACATCCACACAAGGTGGATGTTCACAATGCTGACACATCACCGGTAGAGAGTATTCTTTTTTTGTTTGCTTATCACGCAAACCTACTTTGCGTATCCACTGCGCCGCCATTTCTGGATGGCTATCTCGGTGGGGATCATCAATAAAACCATGCTCGGTTGCACAAGCACTCACACACTCATTGCATCCTTTGGCACATTTGTTGGTATCAATCAACATTCCCCAACGTACCTTTGAGGTGACTGCATCTTCAGCCTGTTTCGCCTGAGACACACTGTACAGCAGTACGCCGGGTGCCACCGTCATCCCAGCGACGACTGCCGTGGTTTTGAGAAAGTCACGGCGTTCTCGTTGGGTAGGTGAAGTTTTTTCGTTCATAGTTATATTTGAAAATAATTATTAATCTGAGCGCAAAGCGACACCTCCCCCCTGCCCTGGTCCAAAAAAACCCTTTTTAAAACTAATATTTACCCCCCACTCAATTATAATTGACGCCTTGACAAATTTAATTATTCTAATATTCAGCGAGTTATGTACAAAATGCCCGTTAGCCAAGGGATATCAGTGTTCAGTGCTCAGTGATCACTTCATTAGTTTAAAGGGGAGGAATTCATAAGTCATCATTCATAATCATCAAGGACTTACCGACATAAGGGTTTTGACAGGTTTTTCAAAGGAAGGGGCATATGTGATCTGTGATCAGTGTTCAATTATCTTATCGTTCCTTGGCATGGTATCAATGCCGTTTTTTTTTGTAATGTCCCCAGTTCCTGCTACTTGATTTGTGAGCCTAAAAATCGCTCACGGTTCAATTTGCGTATCGGGAAAGCTGGTTGCTTTTGGAAGTACTTCCAGAAACGTCCCCGCACGTCAATTCCCGGTTAGCCCCCGGTATTTTCTTTTCGTTCAATGTTTATTGCCGCATTCAAATCACGGTCAATTATTCCAATAAAAAAGTTTTTAGACCTTGCCGGTTCAAGAGATTGGTCATGAGAGTAATCTCTTCGCCCGGTTGCAGTACGATTGGCCATCAAAACTAAAGTCTCAGGGTTTTTACTGAACAACCTATTGATCTATTTGTGGTTCATAATTAATTACTCACCATAAACACATAATAGGCTTTATGAGTACAAAATAAACCCCTATCAATTAACTCCCTGAGGGTAGCCGAACAAATAGTCCCATGACTCATTCTAAAAAAAAGTCTTGAACGACAATCGACTGATACTATCTCCGTTCTCCGATTTATGGACAAATCCAAGCAGGTTACTGCTAAAAGTGCTTCTAGCTGCCAAAAAAACGGTCTTGTCCACACAAGAAAATTTCCGAGGAACTCCCTGTATATAAGACGTTTTTTAAGTTAATCGCCGCATTTAAATCGCGGTCTTGTTCGTGACCACAGGCTTCACTTTGAAAACACGTTATGACCACAGTTGGAACACGTTTTAGATGAAGGGAACCACCTATCAACAATTAATAGGTAGTTACCTTTTAACGAATATTTGTACTCAAGTTGCCGTCGAAACTCGTAAAAACCAAATCGGCAATCGCACGGGAAAGCTTACGGTTTGACAACCTGCCAGAAACATTCAAATCCTCAATCACAATTCCACCAAAATTATTTATCAAGTAACAGGTGATTTGGTGAAGCGAAACATCGTTGAGAGCGAAGCGAGATCATTTTGCCTGATATTCGTTATTTTAGCGTGTACCCTTCTCAGCTTGAGTTTCGTGCCGTTATGAGAACCTCTTTTCCTCCGTGAGAGGTCACTAAGCCAAGCGTTTCAACTTTTTTAGGAACTTTTTAAGTGGTTTTGGTGCTTCAAATACTTCTCCGTTTGAGTTCGTTCTAAGTGCCTTAATACCTAGATCAACACCTACACCAGCTTGGCTATCGCATGATGAAGGTGCTTTCTCCAATTTGACATTAAGACTTACAAACTATTTATTTGCTACACAGGAAATGGTGGCACTTATCACCTTCCAAAAAAAACGCACGCTCAAACATTAATATCCAACCCAGTTTAGGTAACTTAATATGTTTGCCATCCAACTTTTTCTTTTCATTACCAATGCTGTCATGATGACCTTTCTGTTTGAATTGTGGATAACCTCCTAGTCCTTGAAAAAAACGATTAAACGCGGTTTGTAAAAAGATAAACGGTTGTTGACTGGCATACTTAGTGACCTCATACCTCCAAGGAAAATCAAGTGGTTTTCTGGCATTAAATATTAACAATTTTCATCACCCCTTACCCCTCAAGGGTTCGAGAGGATTAGGGTGAGGGGAAGTTGAAGGCATTGAGGGTGTTCAGATCAGGATTCAATCCATTGAGCCAACAAAGCCTCAAGTGCTTCTTTATCAAAAGGCAGCCGCTTATCCCCCAGACTTTTCCACAATTCCCATTGCAGATTGTTGTCACCTTGTTCGACGAGTAACAGCATGACTTTGTGAGTATTGTTACCACGACGAGATAAATCAACACGACCTGAAGCACCCGGCATATTTATTTCAACCGGTTGGAATACCAATTGATGTCCACCCACTACGCCCAACTCTAATGAGTCAATTTCATAGTCGCCTAAATTGACATCAGACAATTTTATTTTCCGGGTGCTAAAAGTGAGGTAACCCGTTTTAGAATGTTCAGACAACCAAGTCCGAACATTCTTGTATAAGCCATTGACTTGCCTGCTCCAAGCTTTCAAGTCAAGAGCCAAGGCCGGTTGGCTCGCGGCCAATTTTTTGAGCTTGTCAGCAAGATGCTTCGGGGCTGCCGCGGCCGCCGTGGGGGCTGCCGCCGTGGGGGCTGCCGCCGTGGGGGCTGCTGCCGTGGGGGCAGCCGCCGTGGTGGCTGCTGCCGTGGTGGCTGCCGCGGCTTTGGTGCGAGACGGCCCTGTTGACTTCCCAGTTGACTTTTTGGTTGAAGGTTTGGTTGAAGGCTTGGTTGAAGGTTTGGTTGAAGGTTTTGTTGAAGGCTTGGTCGAAGGTTTGGTTGAGGGTTTGGTTGAAGGTTTGGTTGAGGGTTTGGTTGAAGGTTTGGTCGTTCCACCTCCAAAAATACTATCCCATGCCAGCTTATCCCGATCTTTAACCTCAAAATAGCTGTGTTTTGCAGCAAAGTCGAGAATCGGATTATCGAGGCTGAGTTCCTCAAATTCCTTCAAAAGAACCAATTTGTTCTCAAAAAACTTCGCGTCGGCTTGAACATTATACACCTTCGTTCTACCGAACAGGTTGACACCTTTACCAATCTCCTCGAAACCGAGTTTTTTGAGAGATTTCAAATAAGCCTCAACCGACGAGAAAAGTTTTTTGTATTCCTTTTCCGTCAATTTGAGCATTTGTTCCATTCTCTTCATTCTGGTAGAGGTATGGAACTTTTCAACCTTCGTTTCAAAGCGCATACGCTTTTGGGAAAAACCCCACAAAAACAGTCCTTCATTGGAGGGAAACGGCTCCTTGTCCGGGATGAGGCAAGAAAAGCCTTCGTTAAAACGAAAACCATGAAGTTCAATAATTTGTCGAGCAAATTGTTCAACTTTTTGTTCAATTGACATTATGTTCTCCAAACAGTACTTACTTACGCGGATTTTACGACTCATTATGCAAGGTTTACCTTGTTGCCATTAATAAGGAGTGCAAGGTTTACCTTTTAAGTGTGCGGGGATTGATTTGATTTCCATTCCCTCGCCAAAAGTGAGTGCCCTTATTATGTTAAAAGTAAATCAAGAGAAGTGCAAGTAAAATCCGTGTCAAAGTACAAGGCAAGCCTTGTACTCCAGGTTCTCCCTGACTGTCCACGTTCATGAAATAACATTGAACTGAATATATTAACTTAATGGCACTGATTTGACGAGTGGGAATGAGAAAAAAAATTGTCTGGCGGTGTCCAACTTTAACTAATGACACCTACTGAGACGGTTCGTTAGAACGACTGGCATGACATTGGAAACAATCAATGGTAACAGCCGCGTAGATATGACAACTACGACAGAAATGCTCCCCCGTTTTGATACTTGGGTAATTACCCGCCGCGTCTTTAGTGACATGACAGTTAATGCACGCCTCCAGACTATGTTTGGTGGTACGCACGCCGCTATGCACGGTGTCATCACGATGATGTTTGAGATAGTGACCATGATTGCGGCGTATATCATCAATTGGCTCGACACATGGCTGCTCGGCAGAAAACGGTTCTTTGGCTTTGGGCGGTTTTGGTATAGGCACACGCCCACTGCTTGTCGGTTCAGCGGCACTGACGGCTAGGCTTAACAGTAGTCCGATGCCAAGCTTTCCTAACGTGCTTAGTTTTAAACGTACTTTCATATTAAATTTGACATCCCTAATTCACACCTCCCCCCATCGAAATGAAAAATGAAAAATGAAAAATGAACACTTGCTGTTACCCACAAGTTGGAGAAATTAATAATTAATTATTAATGAGAACAATCACTTAAGTGCCAAGTGAGTGAATCATTAACCCGTCTACAAAAAAATGAAAAATTAATAATTTTCAATAAGATACTGACTTATGGGTCATAGTGAGCCCCATCAAAGGGGACTCTCTCCCGAAAAGGGTGATTCAAGGTTCGGGTAAAGGGAGTGGTGAGGGGCAGTTTAATTTATGGCAAATATTATAGCTAATATAAAGTATAACACTTAATGTACAACTCTTTTTTCAAAAAGTCCATTCCTTTTGGTTTGGACGGCTTACAAGATCAGGCTTACAATCAGTGATCATAATTCAAAAAAAACTTTCAGGGGGTGGTGTCAAACTTAAAGAGAGCGAAGCTCGCTTCGCTTGATACGAAGTTTGTAACGGTGCTAAGTATATAACAAACCGACATGTCTACAAATATTGATATTTTTATTGACGGTATGATTATTAAACCGATTCATTTAGACGATTTACAAAAGTTAACAATAGCACTCCATCGATAGGGTGAATCTACCAAAGGCCAAAGAGACATTTTGAATGTTTCTTTAGCCGCTTTGTACAATCCTTATTTGCTTGGGGAAACGCAAATTTTAAGAGTTGTCAGTCTCAAGTTTGACCCGTCTTTTTGTACTCCCCTACTTGCCGCTTAATGAAAAATCATAAGGATTCGAAATAAGAAAAACCTGGGGCAAATGAATTATTTTTGAGTATGTGTTAATGAATGGTTTACTATAAGTGAACCCTTGTACACAAATCTCTCGAAGAACTGATCACAGAAAACTGATCACTCGTCACTGAGTTTTACTCACCAAGTCCCATATTGATATAGCCCGTCGGACAAACCTCCGCACAAATGTGGCAACCGATACAACGATTGTAGTCAGTATATACATACCGCCCCGTGGTTGTCTCTTTTTTCGGGGTGCGCTTCACCGCATCTTGTGGGCAGTATAACACGCAGTTATCGCACTCGAAACACATACCGCAACTCATGCAACGCTTGGCTTCGGTTTGGGCATTTTCCGTACTCAAGCCTTTCATGCGTTCCCCAAAGTGTCCTAACACCTCATCCGCCGTGACGGGTATGTCTTTGCGGAGGTTGCGGGCCGTATACGGAAAATGACCAAGGAACAACACATCGTATGGAATGACTTCAAAGGCCGACCGATCTTCATAATTATGCACAGCATAATCGGATGAAGAAGTGCCGCGCATATCGCTGCCTTCTTCAATGAGGAATTCTTCTGGCGCGAGATCGGCTTCATTCAGTTTAGCTAATAAATTAAAATGATGCACGTCCACTTTAGGCCGTTTTTTTAATTCCGTTGCTTGCATATAGCGGTCAATCGTATCAGCAGCAATCGCACCTTGACCAATCGCCGTCGTCAACAGATGTGGTCTAACAATATCTCCCGCCACAAAATGACCCTGACGACCTTTGACTTGGTAATAAGGATCGGCATCAATAAAGCCGCGCCCGTTGTTCAGTTCATCTAAACCTTCTAAATTACCATATTGCCCAATGGCGGAGACGATGATGTCGGCAGAAATCACATATTCCGTGCCGTCGATGAGCGAAGGAATGCCTTTTTTGTCTAGGCTGCATTTAGCCATTTTGAGACCGGTGGCAAGCCCTTCATCATTCAAAATCACTTCGACTGGCATGACACCGCCTTGAATATCCACACCTTCGCGCAAAGCATCTTGGACTTCATGTTCCGCCGCGGTCATGTTTTCAATCGGGAACAATGAAGTCAGCGTGACTTCGGCGCCTTCGCGTACACCCAGTTCGGCGACATCATGTGCCACATAGCCGATTTGCGAACCATCAGCCGCATTATCATGTCCCATATCCTTGACTTGGTCTTCGGGCACAGAATTATAACCTAAGCGTCGTGCGACTGAAGCCACGTCGATAGAGGTGTCACCACCACCGACGACAACCACGCGCTTGGGTACAAAATGCTTTTGTTTTTGGTTAAATTCACTCAGAAAATCCACGCCAGACACACAATTGGGGGCATATGCACCGGGCACCGGCAATGCACGTCCATATTTACAACCAATAGCCCACAAGATGGCATCAAATTCTTTCTCTAATTCCTCAATGCTGACATCTTTGCCTACATAAGTGTTTAGACGCAACGAAACGCCCATGTCAATAATACGCTTGATTTCACCAGCGAGCATGTCACGGGGAGTACGATAGCCGGGGATGCCATACATCATCATGCCACCTAATTCAGCATGATCATCAAACACGGTACAGCCATGTCCACGACGGCGAAGTTGATAGGCTGCGGATAAACCCGCTGGCCCACCGCCAATAATGGCGACTTTTTTACCGGTATCTTCACCCGGAGGCACTAACTTATAGCCTTTCTCTAGGGCCGTATCGCCAATGAATTGTTCAACGGCATTAATCCCCACAAAATCCTCAACCATATTGCGATTGCACCCGGTTTGACACGGGGCCGGACAAACGCGCCCCATCACTGAGGGAAATGGGTTCGCATTGGTAGAGCGCTGAAACGCATATTCTTGCCAATCCATACCTTTGGGTGGCTTTTCCATACCGCGTACAATGCCTAACCACCCACGTATCTCTTCACCGGATGGACAACTCCCTTGACAGGGCGGGGTGCGGTGGACATAAGTGGGACATTTGTGGGTCCAACTGGCTTGGAAAATCTGATTTTTCCACGCGACGTGTTTTTCATCGCCGTCTTTAAATTTGCGGAAAGTGAGTGCTTTCGTTTCTGCTGTGACGTTTTGGGCCCGCATATTGCCTCCGTTTTTTCAGTTATCAGATATCAGTGATCTGTTTATTCATTGTTTTAAAAGTTCAGATATTCCCTCACATTTAGCTGTCCTAAACAAGTGGTGATCTTTCTGTCCTACGCTGACGCTTTGGTGAATAAAGTCGTTATTTTGGACTTCAAAACTTTATTTGAAGTCCAAACAGGTAAGGAAGGACTCCGGCATCACTACCTTTACAACGTGCTAAAAAAGCTAAAAAAAAAAATGAGTCGTTAGTAAATGAGGTAGTGATCTTGGAGTCCAAAGCGGTAACGAAGGTGAATCAAGTCGTGATTTTGGCTCCCAAAACGTTATTTTATAATAAAAACTAAGGATTTGGAATCAGGCATCACTACCTTTACAGAGACTATTTTAGGGAATAAGACCCTGTAGAGAAAATGACTTTTAAAATTCATCACGACTTAATACAATCGCATTGCTGACCAATTGATGAACGCTGACAATTTGATCCATTTCAAAGCCATAATAGGGCAGCACTTTGCTAAACTGGGTTTTGCAAATGGCACAAATAGCTGCCATGTGAGTCACACCATAATTATCAACCACATGTTTTAAAGCTTCCATGCGCGGTAACGCGCCTTTCACTCGCAATTCGATGAGATCATCTGTTAATAATCCGCCGCCGCCACCACAACAGTAAGTTTGATCGTGAATAGTGTCGGCCGGCATATCGTAATAATAATTACAGCTTGCCTTGATAATCTCACGAGGAATGATAAATTGTCCGCCCGGGATATTGCCCATCCGGGAAGCCCGTGCCACATTACAGGAATCATGGAAAGTCACACGGTGATGATCATTGGCCGATTTATCCAGTTTTAACGCGCCTTTTTGAATCAAATCATAAGTGAATTCACAGATATGTTGTGGTATGGGATAGCGCTGATCAAGAAAATCAAAGGGCCCCACTAAGGTATTTAAAAAGCTATAAGCCACGCGCCACGCATGTCCACATTCGCCAAAGATGATTCGCTTGACTTTGAGATTGATCGCGGCCTCGCGGATACGCAAAGCGACGCGGTGCATGTTTTCATAACTACCGATAAACATGCTAAAATTAGCGGCTTCGGAAGCGTGAGAACTGAGCGTCCAAGAGACACCAGCTTGGTGAAAGACTTTCGCATACCCGATTAAACCATCAATATGAGGTTCGGCAAAAAAGTCAGCCGAGGGCGTGACTACCAATACCTCCGCGCCTTCCTCATCCAAGGGTAAGCGCACATCCACGCCCGTCTCATCCTTAATATCTTCTTCCAAACCATCTAAAGTATCACGCAACGCCGGTTCCGGTAACCCTAAATTGTTACCAATTTTGTAGACTTTGGCGATGATTTCATTACAGTATTTCTGGCCTTTACCCACCGTGCCCAAAATTTCGCGGGCTGCCATAGAAATATCGGCCGTGTCTATCCCATAAGGACAAAACACTGAACAGCGGCGGCATTGCGAACACTGATGATAGTAGTTATACCAATCATCAAGCACCTCTTTAGTCAGGTCTTTGGCCCCCACTAATTTGGGAAACCATTTACCGGCCAACGTAAAATAACGGCGATACACTTGCCGTAACAAATCTTGCCGAGCCACTGGCATATTTTTTGGATCGTGAGTGCCTATCATATAATGGCACTTATCCGTACAGGCTCCGCACTTCACACAAGCATCCAGATAGACTCTTAGTGAGCGATATTTTTTCAGCAATTCGCCCATTTTGGAAATGGCGACTTCATGCCAATTGTCTATCAACTCCCCCGGATAACCTAATGCCTCTTGCATCTGGGGCTTTGCGACAAAGGGGCCATCCCCCTTCATCACATCGGCTTTAAGAATCGGTATGACCGGATAGGGTCTGAATGCGGGGGTTTCAAATTTTGCTTTAGCAGCCATAGACCCTCCTTAATCCACTACCGGGGGTGGAGTTTCAAATTTTTCAATGGCCCACGGAGCAACGTGGCGTTTTTCCCGCGCATTATCGACTTGGTTGCGACTAGGACTAAAAAACACACCCGGGGCATGCAGCAATTTGCTAAACGGAAAAATAATCATCAACAGTATGACTGAAGCGAGATGCAGCAATAATATGCCATCTGTGGGAATACGTTGCCAGTCAAAATACATCACGCCCAACATGAAAGCTTTAAACTGGACAATATCAGTGTGCGTGACAAAGCTCATCATCGTCCCACTGCCACCAATCACCAGCAACAAAATCAGCATTAAATAGTCGGAAGGACTACTGATATAGCGAATCCGTTCAACAACGATACGTCGTACCAGCAAACCAAGCAGTCCAAAAAACATAACAAAACTGCCATATTTGCCAAAGGGTTGTATCAGAACAATCAAAGCCCCTGGCTCTGCTACGAAATAGCGTAGATGGCGAAACAGTACGACCCACAACGCTCCATGAAACAGCATCCCGAACAACCAAATCCATTTGTTGGAACGAAACAAGCTTTTGAATAAGATGACTTCGCTCAGAACACGCAGGATAACACCCCCGGTCGTTAAGGGAGCGGGCATGGTGGGTACGGAAAAAGGCGCCGGCGTGGTAGCGTATTGGTAGATTTTATAAGCCAATCCACCCACGAAAATCAGGGTTGCTATATAGAATAAAATGGCGTAAAACGCCGTCCAAAATCCCATAAGTACATCCTTTTTCAGTGTTCAGTGAACAGTGTTCAGTGAACAGTGTTCAGTGAACAGTGATCAGTGAACAGTTGAAGCTTCTTTATAAATAAAATTCTTATGTTGTGCCTGTTTTCAGTGTTCAGTGATCATCTTTATAAATAAAATTCTTAAGTTGTGCCTGTTTTCAGTGATCACTGAACTGTTGAAGCTTCTTTATATTTCAAACACTTAAGTTGTGCCTGACGGAAAATTTCTCCTAGCCTCCCCCCAAAAGCCTACGGGGGGAGTAACTAAGCCGGTGCTAAAAAAGAATTTTCGGTCAAACACTAAACCTGAGATCATAAGCCAAGGCTTTCACGTCAGCAAAGCTTACCAATACCTATACTCTCAAGAGGGAATTCCTTCTCAGTGAACAGTGATCACAGTGAACGATCACTTCTCACTGAAAGGCAAGGGATGGTTTCGTTTTTAGACGCAGCCGGTCGGTTTTGGAAGACCAGCATAACGGCAAGCCTGTTTGGCCGGGCCATAAGGGAACAATTCATATAGGTATTTGCTGTTGCCTTTTTCAGGGCCCAATTTCTTGCCGATAGCCTTGGTTAGCACACGCACGGCCGGTGCGATTTGATACTCATCATAGTAATCACGCAGGAATTTAATCACTTCCCAGTGATTGTCAGTGATTGAAAGTTCATCTTCGGCTGCCAAGATTTTGGCAATGTCTTCATTCCATTCAGCCAGATTGATGAGATAGCCCTCTTCGTCAGTCTCAATGGTTTTACCGTTGACTTCAATTGCCATGATGTATTGTCCCCTTTTCGTCTGTCTCAATTAAGTGTAATGGGTGGCTCAAGAAAAATGTCTTGGTTCTGTCTATTCTAAAGCACAAACCTGGTTACAACCAAGCCTGTACCGCTTTAGTTTGAGCGACCAGATCAACAAAGCCGGCATAATCGGTCGGTTTGATGCCTTCAATAATACCATCCGTTCTCATGCCTCGCGCTTCGATATCTGGCACTAAAACATAAATATTGTAGCTTTTCAAGGCCTCCGTGAGAAGCGTTTCAAAGCGTGTCCCTTTGAGTGCGCCATAAACCCCATCTTCAAACAACAAAATGCTGTGGCCTTGATGGGCGAAACGCAAACAACTCTCCAACGAATTTCTGTCAAACGGCGATTTATTCACAGTATGTAACATTATGCTATTCTCCCCGCTTAGAAACTTAATACTACATCTTGTTGTTCCATTAACTGGGCCATTTGCGCGTCGTCCAATAATTGAACATCCACGATCAGATCGTCCACAGTCAGTCCGCGTTCTTCCATAGACTTGTTATCGACATAGAGTTTCTCGACATCATAACCCTCAAGGGCGCGGTAAGTTTTGGAAAAATCCTTTACCCCTATCCCAGACGAGACTGAGGTTTGTTGATTTTTCTTCAGTTGATAAACGCCATCATCAATAAAGGCCAAACTGATATCCTGCTCAAATGCAGCCCCAATCAGCACCACTTCCAATGACTCTAACGCATAGATGGAGCCATAAGGAGCTTTGCGATTGACATACAGGAACTTTTTGATTACGCCCTGCTCTTCCATCATCTCACCTCCGTTTATGTCAGTCTCCAAAAACCACTAAACGCTCTGATTGTATGCCGGCTTCAATCAGTTGGCCCAAACCTGAAATGCGGAATCCTTCGGCGATGTTATTGGCATCTTTGCCATGCCGCTTGGCTTCTTTCTCATCCAACAGACCACGCCGTTGCGCGGCTGCTATACACACCACCATATCAAGGTGATGCTCTTTGGCTAATTCCGACCAGCGATTGACAATATTGCGATCATCTTGCGGTGGCACTGTCAAGCGCGACGCATTATTGACACCATCGTGATAAAAAAAGACACGAAAAATTTCATGTCCTTTTTCCAAAGCTGCCTTAGTAAATTGGTAAGCAGAATCAGAGGCTTGATGTTGATACGGGCCTTCGTTGACCAAAATGGCAAACTTCATGGTATAGATTTCCCCCTTTTGGTGGTAATTGGTAATTGGTAATTGGTAATTTTATTGGCCAAAGTTGCCATTGATTTTATTCACCTTTATTTACCAAAGCTGATAAAAGTTCCTTGGCAGTGGTGATAAAAAAAACCATAAAGGATACCAAGGATTGCAATGGTTTCGCAAAGAAAAAATGATAAATGAGTGATGAATGTCATTTCTCATGAATCCCTTGAGCCAAATCTCTATTACCCATTACCAACTACCTACCCGCGGCTAAAGTTTTTATGTACAATTTCTTGGAACGAGTTTTCATCTGTTCACTGAGAACGTTCTTTGAAACCTCAACTGATCACTGAACACTGAACACTTACACTTCGAACGATCACTTCTCACTGAGAACTGAGAACTGAGAACTGAGAACTGATCACTGTTCATTAAAAGCGGATATGCGTGGAAGCATTCAAGCTATGACGTGCGCCGCGCCAGTTATCAATATGGAACTTGGTAAATGGCAGCTCCGTTAATTCAAAGAAACGAGGCCAGCCAATTCGCGCTATCCAGTCAGACAAACGCTCCCAATCTCTGGCATCTTCCTTGTAAACGCGCAGAATTTTCTTGACAATGGCAGCGGGTTCCGTCCAACGGGGCGGATTATTAGGGATACCCGCGGCAACCAACTTTTGGAAAGTCGGCCGGCTGCGAGCATTAGAATGGTTACCACCGACCCAAATGGCGAGCTTAGAATGTTCTGGGTCATTGATTTGCATGGGCGGACAGGGCGGATAACAGGCCCCGCAGCAAATACATTTCTTCTCATCCACTTCCAGCGACGGTTTACCATTAACCAATGCCGGGCGGATAGCGGCGACCGGACACCGTGCCACAACGGACGGCCGTTCACACACATTAGCGACCAAATCATGGTTAATCTTAGGCGGCTTGGTGTGTTGAATGTTAATAGCAATGTCACCTTGCCCACCACAATTGATTTGACAGCAAGAAGTGGTGATATGGACGCGGTTGGGCATATCTTCGCGGATGAATTCTTCGTGCAACTCATCCATCAGCGATTTCACCACACCAGAGGCATCGGTACCCGGAATATCGCAATGTAACCACCCTTGCGTGTGGGCAATCATAGTGACGGACGGACCGGTACCGCCCACTGGAAAACCTTCTTTCTGCAATTTCTCAACCAGCGGCTGCACTTTGGCTTCATCCGCAACCATAAATTCAATGTTGCTGCGAATGGTAAAGCGAATAAAGCCATCCCCGTACTCATCCGCAATATCACACAGTTTCCGAATGGTGTACAAATCCATTTGCCGCTGTGTCCCGGCACGCACCGTCCAAATTTTATCGCCGCTTTTCGCCGTATGGCACAACACCCCTGGACGCGGACGCTCATGGTATTTCCATGCACCATAATTTCTAGTCATCACAGGGTGCATGTACTGGAACGGATCCGGCACTCCACTTTCTATAGGCATCCGTGGTGGCATAAATAACCTCCTAATAGAGTCAAATATTATAATATTGTGATATATAAAACGACACGCTTTTTCTATCTTACAATAGATAGAAGGATTTGGCTACCGTTCTCCGGTTTGTGGACAAATGTCTCACGGTCAGGTTTTGGTTTCATCCAAGCTGGTTGCTACCCATAAGGCTTTAGGTAACAGAGCCGTTTTGTCCACAGGCGTGTTATGGGCAGAACTCGCCGTATTTTTTGACTCAAGGCATCCAACCACTTTTAGGTAAAAGGGTTGAATGCTTGGTTCAGGCACTTTTTTCAGACGATTTCATCACAATCGCTTCTATAGTCCACCTGAGCCAGGAAAAATTACATCCATGAATGTAGAACACCGTATGCTTTTTTTTTAAACAGATATATCTATAGTACTTTATCAAAAACCGGCCTTGTAATAATAGGAAAATTGTACGTACGGTCAATTTTTATCGGCCTATATTGAAGAACTGGTTTTTAACCCGTTAATTCGTCCCATTTTTTGAGGCGGGTGCCAAAAAAAAGGCTTTGAGAGCTGTGGCCCTAACGGGTTGGAACTCGTCGAGAATCGCCGTGCAAAGGAAAAAGCCGGGCACTAGGGGGACGGATTGACTTTTGTGGTGTAATAGTAATAACGTGAGTCTGACTAAATAACTCTAATAGTTGCAAATACTAAGTTAAATCAATGTGTTATCTATAAATTATTGAAGATAAGGCGATTTTAACTTTAAAAGTCTTGCAATTATTATTGTTATAATGGCACTTTCAACGGGCCATGAAAGGAGTTTAGAGGCCACAACGATTAAAACAGCAGAGAGTGTTAACGGGTTTTATAACTCACTGATAATTTGAATTTTATCGTCAATGAGTGAGAAGTTTTATATTTTATAACTTGTTGAACTGAAAGTCGAACTCACGTTATACTTTGCGCGGTTACAACTTCCCCCTCACCCTAACCCTCGGAGAGTGGGAGAGGAGACGCTCCATCTCCCTCTAGGGAGATGGCCGGGGTGAGGGTGAAAGAAGTGATCTCGCACAGCTTCGATCCGCTGTAACTTCCGCTTGCGAAATAACGATGTTCAAATGTCCAAGACCGCGCTCAGTATAATAGTCAAAGCGACTCAAACCAAAAACCGGTTGCTCCGTATTTTAACTCATTTGTACAGATTCTTTCATCGCTAAAGCGACTACTATGGTTGTTCAGAAAAATTCGGGGGACAAACCTCCAAGTATGCCTTACCTGGAGGTTTTGAGCCACCAAAATATTTATCTGAAAAACTATACCATTAAAGAAACTCAAGCAACGCGGTGTTGAACTTTATTTTATAACTCTAGGGTGATATTGCAGCGCGTCTCAACCCAATATTTCCAGTAAAACTTACACCTCGCGCCGTAAGTCGGTAAAAAAAGTTTTTTAACATAACGGGTTTGTAGTAGGAGCAAATGCAACTATTACAAAAGCCTACTTATTATTTTTAATGGCACCCTGCAAAACGCCCTCTCATCCCCCCTTGAAGGAGGGGAGTGGCTAGAAAAAAAGGGTAGGGATTAGGGTTAAGCCGCAGCGGCTACTGATTGTTTTTCTTCCGCCTTACGGGCAAACCACTTTTGGGCTTCCTCATCCCAACTATCTATTCTGACATAAGAAGATTGACGTGGTTCGGACACCATATTCGGATCAACCTCCAAGCCAATCCCTTCGAGGAAATTGACCAAACCGATACGCTCAATCATTTCCCCAGTACGCTCATGTTCTAACGCATTCTCGGCGAAGAAGTCAATGGTGTTCTCGGCAATTTCCTTCAGCCGCTCGTAGTCATCCTCCGTTTCTAATTTCATAAACGGCACAACCACCGTACCCATCAAATCACCAATTTTCAGGGTACGCTTACCGCCCATGAGAAGGGTCACACCCTTGTCATCGCCCGGAGACAAGGCCTTAGTCATCACATTAATGCAGTGCATACAACGCACACAATTGCGGTTATCAACGGCCAAGGTATCGTCATCATTGAGCGACAAGGCTTGAGTTGGGCAACGAGTAATTACGTTGTCAATCACATACTTGCGCCCTTTTTGCGCGACAAAGGCCTTGACTTCTTCTTGATCGACATTCATGTCGTCGCGCCAAGTGCCAATCACTGCCATGTCGGCCCGTTCGATTGAGTTCATACAATCGTTGGGGCAACCGGATACCTTAAATTTGAATTTATAAGGCAATGCCGGACGGTGCATGTCATCCAAGAAGTTATTCACCAACGTGCGCAGAATTTTCTGCTCATTGGCACAAGACTGTTCACAACGGGCCGCACCGACACAAGACATCCCCGTCCGCACAGCCGGCCCAGCACCGCCCAAGTCAAAGCCAATATCATTAAACGCATCAAACGCCTCTTGAACCTTCTTAGTCGTGGCACCTTGGAACATAATATCGCCACTTTGACCATGGAAGGCGATCAGCCCCGAACCATGCTCTTCCCAAATATCACACAATTGACGCATGATTTTGCTGTCATAATGCATCCCAGCAGGTGGTTGGATACGCAAAGTATGGAACTCTTTGGATTCTGGGTATTGAGCCGCTACCTCAGAAAAGCGTGGGATAATGCCACCGCCATAGCCTATAACCCCTACCGTACCACCTTTCCAGTAACCTTTGCGGGTTTTGTAGGAATGTTCCAATTGACCTAAAAGGTCAACCATCATATCTTGGTACGGTTTACCTTCATCGTTAGCCAGACGCTTCAGTCCCGTGACAAAGCTAGGCCAAGGGCCGCTCTCCAACTGATCGAGCATCGGGGTATTGTGCATTGCTTTACTCATGGGTACAAGCTCCTTTGGTTTTGAAAAGTTTTCTATGCCGGTTGCCGTCACACTATATACGGCCGCATTTTAACGCTCTAGTATTTTATACTTGGCACGCTTATAATTTCAACTTTACCCTTACCCTCACCTTCTCCCCTTCTGTCTGAGGGGACTGCCTAAAGTCCCCCCTTGAGGTAACAAATAATTAATAATTAATTGTTAATTATTAATATAGGACTGACGCATTGACTTTCATAAATTTCGGAAAGTCTTCTCGTCTCGGATTGAGAGAAAGTTAGTTACGTCTAAAAGGCAGATGCCTTTATTATTGAAATTTTTTCTCCAAAAAGGTAATTGGTAATTGGTAATTGGTAATTGGTAATTGGTAATTGGTAATTGGGAATCGCCTTGTTACTTGGTATACGCACTTGGCGGAACTTTCGTTCCGACTTTAGACACGTAAGATATAGAAGTCTCTAGGGCACCTGAGTGTTGCTCGGTGTTACAGCAAGTGCCCATCGTTGAATTTTTTAAGACTGATATGCTCTCACCCATTACCCATTACCCATTCCTCAATAAGTAGAGAAGAGGCTCAATTATTAATAATTAGTAACGGGGGTGTGGCTTTCGGGAAACATTTAAGTCCAATTTATGCCCGTCCAGTATATTTGACCGACATCATGTTCCTATCAATCATTATTTCATAATATAGTAATTTGATGATTTAAAGTCAAGGCCTTTTTTCTGTACTCAGCAACTTACTTTCTGGCCTACATTAATAAGGTCATAAGCAAACTTACCCCGTTATTGGAGTAGGTCAGCGAGGCTTCATTTCGAGGGGAGTTATAGTAGACTATTTTACTCAACTATTACAACCCCCGGTTCAACATTTCTGTAAAAAAATTGTTTACCCCCGAAAAAACACTGTCCGAAAAATATTTTTTTATTAGAGGATAAGGCCACTTATCTGGCATGGCGTACCAGAAAGTTGGCAGATTATGCTACTAATATACATAAGTTAATTGTACCAATTAAAAATCCATATCAATTAATTTAACCATCATAAGCAGAACTTCTAATACGATGTCGCAAAACCAACCAAGGATGACTTGGCGCGGGAACAAACTTATCTCGCGTCGCTTCGATCCGAGGTTTCGTTACCGAGCTTGCGGATCGATAATTTGGACTTCCCACACACTTCTATCAAGGTGACTTGCCGCAGTTTGATTCCCCGGATTGAAGGGCTAGGTAGTCCCTACAAAGCAATGCAGGTCTTAAAAATCAATGACACAAGCAAATATTAGGGATTTTCTTTTAAGTGGGTAAGCGGGCAGTATGTAATCGGATGGTACCCCGATCTTATCGCTTAGCTGCCCACCATGAGTCAGTACCTCCATCAGTGGGCTTCTGTTATTGACCTATTTTTTGGCAGGTTTTTGGACTATCGATTTTGAGGGCCATAAAAAACTTCAGTTTTCAATTTAAGTTATGGCCCTCTCTGAAACATCGTTCTTCGCTACGCGAGATAAAGTTTATCTCGCACAGCGAAGAACGAAATAACTGATCACTGATCACTTACACTTCTCACTGATCAGGATAAACCCGCACTTATTTCCTTGGCTGCGCAATTTCGGCTGCGTTGCCTAGACTCTAATTTAGGTGCCGACGACGATGGCGTAGCCGCTTTACAGGTTGCTACCAAAGGCTGTTCTCAAGAATATCTTCAACTTAATTTCAATTTTATAGACATTAGAGTTGTCCGATTCATTTAGGTTAACAAAAGTTAACAATAGCACTCCATCGATAGGGTGAATCTACCACTCCGTACAGAAAATGGGAGATAGGCGCTTTATACAATCTGAATTCGCTTGGGGAAAAGCTTAGCAAATAGATTGTAAGTCGACGGTTTTACCCGTACTCCAGGGTGAGTACTGAACCCGATATCTGCCGCTTTATAACAAGGAGCAGTCTAAAAAAAACTCTCATCAAAGTCAATCATTTTGGAAAGCACCAGCCGAAGAATTGGTACTCATCGTTACGGTTTGTTAATAAATTGGGTCATAAGCATGAACCCTTTTTAAGGTTGTTATTTTTTTAAACAAATAGTTAATATATTTGAGCTAATTGGGTGGCTTACCGAAGAGTAATGTTTAGTTTTTATACCTTATTTTGGAACAATTCTATTTATGTACATGTTGAGATAGCAATTCTATTGATAACTATTGACATGCATACTTATCAAGAGTATGTCTTTCAACAATTAGGAATACTACGCAAAAGTTTCCGCAACGGAATTAAGCGTAGTAGGGAGTATCAGCCCTTTATCCCCTCGCCTAATGAGAGCTTAGGGTAACATTAATGCTTGAGAGTCCATTTTTTTTTACTTGCAAAGGCTAACCACCTCAAGCGTTTATAATGATACTTTAAAAATAACCCATTTTTAGATAATGTCCAGCCAATATCAATAGTTATCAATCTTTTTGGGCCGACTATATTTTTGGTCAACTTTATAAGTAGGTACGCATAAATCATTTTTGGTGACTAGAGTAGTAGTCGCAAAAGCTACTCACAAGCCGCTCGTTATCTTTTGCTTACCCACTTAAATAAATGTGTACAGGGGCGTGACCGGCCCTATATCCCCTCGCTTTCGAGCTTAGGGTAACATCTTCTCCAACGACTTACAGCCACCACCCGCCAAAAATCGCGCTCACTATTTCCTTTACTTTTTGAAAAGTACCAACTAGGTGTACTCAAACTTGATAGTTTCTTATGCCAAAAACGAATTATTTATACTCATTGATATGAAAATGAAAGTCAAGTGGCATTGAGACGATATCTGACCACCTACCTATCAGGAAAATCACATAAGGCACCACGTCTCATAGTGCAACGACACTTGGGAGCCTCTTGCTTTCATTACTGCAAGCCTCAGAATCAATGAGCTCGCTTAGCGAAGAACGTGGCTTGCCCCTCGCTTAATGCTTGCGGCGCTGCAAGTTAGCAGCGTCCTTCTTGGGATAAACGAATATCGATTTCCTCTTGATGAGCGTCCATATCCCAACACAACTTTGGTTTCACTATAGCCACCAGTTCTCAGTCTACGCCCGATAGGCCAATTCGTTTATCTGCCCGTCATTCGTGGTACTTTACTTGATATTCAATGAGTTATAAACAACTGATAGGTGGTAAGGAGAGAATATATTAATCTTTTTTATAGAAAATTTTGATATTTTTGTTGACTATACCAATAGGTTTATTAATTAGCACACAGATATACTGCACACGGTCACAAACTTTGTTAACGCGCCAAGTTTAGTTACTATAACACACCAGTTGAGCAAGTACCGGCCATCGATATGCACTGCGCTCTGCCTGTTTTAACTGGGGGATAATTTATGTTTTTGGACGTCCTGAAATGGCTTACCTCCAATCTTGATATGAAAATCATGACTAGATCGCAATTGGGGTTGATCGTGATTAACATCTATTGCACCATGTCACACCATCAGAACACGGGAACGATCAACCCATTATCCCCTCGCAGGAGCAATGGGTTACTTTTTGAGTTTTGTTCGGCAAAGCCCGAACCGGCCTCTTTCAAAAGAAAGCGGCATAATGATAATACTATATTTAAGCCTCCGAAAGTAAACTTTTATGGCTTTTGACTTTGCCCCGTTACCGTCACAAGTGACGTTACTACGTTTCGTCTTGATTCAAAAGACTCACGTAACAAGTCAAACAGAGTTATCAATACTTTTGGGCCGACTATATTGCAGCGTCAAGGAAACCTGATGTGATGGTGATTGAAGCCAATGTTGAAGCGGGTGTCGAATGGTGCCTGGCCCAAACGGGCCCCGTTTTTTCAGTGAATCCACAAACGGGCGCGTTATATATACGCTGTACTGCTCGCATTCGCAACATTATTTGGAAGCTTTCATTCCACCACTGTTACGACGAAAGGAATGTCTAACCCATTTATTTAAAAGCGACTCACCTTAGCTCTTTCTACATCAACTCGCACCCAATTAAGGTGTACTTTGTAATTATGTCCTACATAATCGCACGGGATTTACTGACGGCACTGAGCCGGGGGAACAACGATTGTTGTGCCCTGTGCGATTTTATGATCGGATTAAAGTTAATCTGGTTTAAAAAAAGGCAAGTCCAAAGCTTGAAGGAAGGACGAAAACCGGCCTTTGATTCCTTGAAAAGCGTAAGCGTAAGACATTATATCAATAAAAATTATTGCACATTAGGTAAATATTTTCTGATTGTAACGGATTTTAGGGAGGGTTATTTGAAGGGGCATATTTAGGTTTTTGGCATTAGCATCACTCGATGGAAACGGCCTAAACACCGTTGAATGCTAAGTATAACCCTTTGAAATTCTTAGCTCCCAAAAATCCGTTATAACGAGAATCTCTTAGCATTTTTGGTGACTCTATAGATTTTCAGAAAATTTGGTAGCCAACTAAAGCAGTTGTCTGAAGAGCTATTGTCCCCTAAAGGGGACTAAATAATTATCTGAATATCTATAGTTGCAGTTATATTTATTCTCCGTAGGAGCAAAAGCGACTCACTACCGCAAACCGTCATGTTAAAAAACTTTCGTTATTTCCCTTCATCCTCACTTTCTTCCCTTGATAAGAGAGGGAATTGTCCTTGGACTTGAGAGAAAGGGCGGGGAAAGTGAATCACCCTCTTTCTTGAAGGAAAGGAAAGGGTGAGAGTGAAGAGCGCTACCGTTAATTTTGGCGATTTTTCCTCACCTTCACCCTCTCCCGTTGGAACTTATATAGACTTTCAGAAAAATCAACTCTGAGAACCCAAGTTTCTGCATGAAACTTGGGTTCGAGCCAAATCGAAAAGATTTATCTGAAACGAGATATTGGCCCCCGTTTCAAACTTAACATGCTATTAGGCTTGGGCATCGTTGTCAATGCACCGTTTTTTCATAACTACCCCTTGTTCATGGGCGCCCTCAGATGAAGGCATAGATAAACTGATGCGAATTCATTCGGCAGAAAATCATCCCGCCTGCCTATATATAGATGACAAAAACATTCCCCCCTTTGTGTTTTTATACATTGATAACTAAACACATCAAGCTTGGGGTGCGCCGAGGTTTACGCCGCGCAATTGGTTAATCAATTTGATTGATGCCGCTCGCTATTAAAGCCGAGGCTTTGATAAGAGTCGATGTTGGCTATTTAGTCGAAATGGTTAGGATGGATTAGACAAATTTTGTGACAACATCATCCTTATGATCAGGCATTGTATGACGATCTAAAAAACGACGCGGCGGCGGCTTGCTCGTGCTTGCTTATGTAAAAAAGCCGCTTGCCCACCTATCATTCTTATCCGTACTTTCCAAGCGACTTCTCAACCTTTCCTAATCACACGCCCAAGCTTTTTGGATGAGGCAGTTAAATATTCTACACCTTATGTGCAAAATGGGCCTCGCCTTTATTTTATCGCTCAAGTGATCGTGTTGTGCGACACTGGTTGCTATGGCAACCCGCTTGTACGGCACAATATTCCGATTCATTTATGTTAACAAACGTTTTAAATAGCACTGATTCCGTTAAGTGAATCTACCAAAGGCCAAAGAGACATATCTTTAGCCGCTTTGTACAATCCTTATTTGCTTGGTTCTCGCAAAAGCCGCGATTTGTCAGTCTCAAGTTTGACCCTAATTACAGCAACCCCCGACGCAAAAGCTTGATGACAACTCATAAGGATTCTTTTAAAGAGAAACACCTCCGTTATGATTTTTGAGTATGATTGTTAATGAATGGTTTACTATAAGTGAACCCTCTGTTGAACTGTTAGCTGCCGCCTTGGTGCGTAATGGCACTTCTCCTGCCGCCTTCGATACTTTTAAGAATGCGCAGAAACCGTTTCAACCCCAAGATTGTCTTGGCACGCTAACCACGCACTCGCTACCTCACTGCCATTAAGTTAAGCAAAATGCCTTGGCTTTTGCCAAGGCTGCGATTAAAAAACGACAACCCGTTAGGGTTTAGATATCGATGCTTATGGCTTTAGCCATAAGCATTGACTCGCTACCTGCAACCATCGACATCGGAAAACTCACCGTCAGCACCTGCTCATACGGGATTAGTCAACGGGTGATGTTTAGTATGCCTTGGTTGCAACACACCCCCTTCGCGGCAAAATAAAATAATTCAAGAAAAAACTTTTGCCGCGAACCCTCTATCTAGGTGAGTAAGGTACGTTTGCCGTATTCTTTAATAGACCAAAACCGTAAGACGAATCTGACCATTTTTTCTGCCCAACCTTTTGCTTCAATCGCCACTGCCAGGGGTGCGTTTCTATTTTCCCGCTCACTTTACTTACCCCGAAGGGGTAAAATGTGAAAGAGCTGGGGAAAAAATCGAACCCACCGCCCCAACCCCTTCGGGGTAAATCGTTTTTGTTATTGATTATTGTAAGCGGGAAAAAAGAAATGCGCCCCACTGCCAGTCTGGAAGCCCTCAAAGACGGCATCGTTATCATTGGGGGCTGCAACCAAGACGGGCGCGATATTCAATTAACACCGTTACGCGATATGCCCGGCTCTTTAATTATCATCAATGCCATTCATACGCTATTGCCATAAGGCTCTTTTAGACTTTGCACCGATATCGGAATCAGTTTTTCGCTTAAAAAACTGATTCCGATATCACAAATTGCGCGCTCAAGTCATTTCGACAGATACGAAATCTGGTTTTCATGGCTGAGCGTGTTCCGCTGCGTGAGACATGACAAAAAACTTCTTCGTCTAGTATAAACCTTTACCCTGTGGCAAAAATTCCTAATCTATTTGATATTAGTTGTTCTTATGAGTTTAGTACCGGCACGTTATGGTTCGTTATGGTTGGGGCGCGATAATCATTGTCGGATTTATTGTCTTTATTTTGATACCCGTTAGCATGACTTTATTTATAGTTTTTCAGATTAATCTTTTGGCCTAAAGACCTGTCAGGTTTTTAAAAACCTGACAGGTCTGATAGCTTTGATTTTTCTGAAAGTCTATAGTCTAAAGTATTTAAGTACCTGACAATTCATTGTTTTTGTTTAGTGTCTGAATGATAGGCCCTATAATAAATCAATAGGTTACGAACTAAAGTCCCGTACTTCGAAGAGGAATATAAGGGTGCTTCGCGCTGCGAAGCACTCCGTTAAACGTGCTTCGCGCAGTGAAGCACTCCGTTAGACATGCTTCGCGCCGCGAAGCACTCCTTTGTCTGTTTGAGTGGAGAAAATAATAAGCAAATTCAAGCAGGTATAAATTTTTACCTGTTAACGCTTTTCCTATAGATATTCAGATAGACTCAAGATGGGAACAAAACTTTTTGAGAAACAAAAATAACGTAAGGGGGGTTGCCCCTAGCTTTAATAATACGCCCCGACCGATCTCATAGAGGTTTTAAAGTCAGCCCCTTTGGTACGAGATTAATACAGCCAGGGGCACCGCCCCTTTCTAGCCAGGGGCAACGCCCCTAGCTTTAATAATACGCCTTATATATTAACCCGTCATAAAAATCCCGCCTTACGGCCACGTTGAGTATAATTATTTAGTCCCCTTTAGGGTACAGTAGCTCTTCAGACAAACTTATCTTTGGTATTGGTAAGTTACTGCGTTTCGGTAACTCCGCTTAAGCGAGATCACGACTTGTGCTTATTTCATGCAAAGAAATTATTTTTATGAAAATCTATAGCACTACCAACATGGACAAGCGCCTATATCCACACCATTGCCGGTTCACCCACCGATTTCATTATCATGCGCGATGGGCAAGAACTTGACGAGATTGTTCCCTTTAAACCATTGCAAGTCGGCGATGAGATAAGTGTTCTTGAACCGGAAGATGATGAAGAGGAAGAGGACAGGGAAATTTCCATCAGACTCGTTTGGAATAACGGGGAAAAGGTGATTCTCACTTATGAAAATGCCAGTGAGGAGAGTCCTTATCAAATCGAAGACACATACTCCGCCCCATCCGTACTCGGCAATGTGATGAATTCGGTTTCAATTTGGTTTAACAAGTTGTGGAGCAATTTTGCTTCAGCGGTGGGAGTAGGAACTAAGGGGAGAGGCGAAAGCACCGCTGGGCTAACTATGCCGTTGCTCGAAGGGGATAATCAAACGCTCATAGCCGGTGAGCGTGTTTTGTATTTGGCGTGGCACGGTGGCGAGCCGCCTTATCGGGCGCGAGTGTATCGGATTGGGGCGGATAATGTTTTGTGGGATGAAGCTAATATTAAAGAGGTTCATGCATAGTACCCAATTTATTAACAAACCGTAACGATGAGTACCAATTCTTCGGCAGGTGCTTTCCAAAATGATTGACTTTGATGAGAGTTTTTTTTAGACGGTTCCTTGTTAGAAAGCGGCAGGTATCTGGTTCAGTACTCACCCTGGAGTACGGGCAAAACCGTCGACTTACAATCTATCAATTTGCTTTTGCATGCCGCGAATTCAGATTGTATAAAGCGGCTATCTCCCATTTTCTACTGCGGAGTGGTAGATTCACCCTATCGATGGAGTGCTATTGTTAACTTTTGTTAACATAAACGAATCGGCAACGGTAGTCTTGGAAAAAAAGGCTATAACCAACCGCAGGGCGTTATCGCGTGGTTGCCACTTTAAAGCCACGGCAAAAAGGTAAAGGGTGAATTGGTAAAGGGTGAGTTTACCGCCGTTGCCGATTCGTCGCTGTTGTCACACGTTGAAGCGAATGCCATCCAGCAAAGCGATTTGCCAGAGCTATCTAAACAAACTTTGCTGACTGCTTGGTTAGCGGTGCAAGAAAACGAGGCGTGGGGGCTTGAAGCGTATCAACGAGTGGCGTGAATAATCGGATATTATCCGGCTTTATTGATTCAGACAGCGTTGGAAGCAGGGCAACGTTTACAAAAACCGTAGGAGTTTTTTAGCCTATCGCCCCAGCGATAGGCATCGATTTTAGGTTATCGCCAAAGCGATAGGCATTCCCATAAAGGGGGGACTCACTTAAATAAACATAGCGGGTAGCGAATTTTAGCTCATAAATCCACTGTCAGGCTCGCGGAGCATTTGCCAGTTTGGGTTCTCGCTTTGAATTATTATTTTTATGGTTTAAACTAAACATTCACACATTTTGTGTACTAATTATGCCCTTTTTTATGAGGATTTGTATGGGATTATGGCGACGGTGGATGGTACCAGAGAATGTCAAATCAAGGGGGTTGCAAACAAGCTTATTTGACGATGCTGATTGTAACGGATGAAAGGGGAAGGCCCCTGGGGTGATGAAAATTGTGACGCAAACGACGAGAACGAAGTAAACGAATTGTTAAGGAATGTGCATGAAATAATTTAGTCAGGAAAATGTTTCGGGAATTCCAACCTCATTCCCGAAACAACGCCAAATTGAATGAGTTAATTCCTGCGCGTTCCTAATAAAATTAGGGTTATTTAAGTGACTATTTTTAGATAATGCGGAATAAAAACGGGATCCGTTTTTGGGCCAAAATAACCTGATTTTCACCACCCCAGAAGGCCCCTGTGCTCTAGTGCTCTGTCAATGTTCTATTGACGGGTAACCGTTTTAACTTGGCACGGCCATTAATTCTCTGGCACTGCCTTCCTGTTTGGACGGGTTTAAGGGCACTGCCAAACTAAAGTTTGGACGACTGCCTTTTTGGACGGATTTAAGGGCACTGCCAAACTAAAGTTTGGACGACTGCCTTCTTGGACGGGTTTAAGGGCACTGCCAAACTAAAGTTTGGACGACTGCCTTCCGTTTGGACTACATAAACCGAGTATTTTACCCGTCAAAACAATGTTGACAGACTACTATAGACTTTCAGATTCCGAACTTCACAAAGGGCATTCGCGATGGTCTGCCCCTACAATACGTTATGTCGTAGATTTTATGTAGGGGCAAACCTGTGTGTTTGCCCTATGAACGTGAAATTATTTTTCTGAACATCTATAGGGCAGCTGTGCTTATGTCGGGCAAACTGGCACGTTATGATGCTGTTGAAGAGACTCGCGCCGAGTTTAGCCGCTTTGAGGCATTTTTGATACCTGGCTACGACGCAAAAAAGCGTACACAGAGCAAATCTAACAACGTGATGTGGCTGAAACCTTGCTTGTGCGTTCAACCCGCTTATTGATTGTGACTGATAATCCGCTAAAATCACTTGACAACTATAGTCGTTTTGTGAGTTCTATTTTCAGTCGCTCGAAATTCCATTAAATATTTCTGGTTAAATTTTATGAAAAGTTCCTACAAGTCATTTTCACAGATTTGAAGTACGTTCCGTATATTAAAAAAATAAACCTAATAAAAACTTGTCTCCAAAATACTGGAAAACTTTTGCACGGGTACTTAGTAACTTTGGGAATGCCGCTAGGGATAGGGGCCGTGGAATGGGCAGCTGAGAATGATGAAAAATGGTCGTGTAATGAAGGTATGCCCACTAGCGTTACCGCCCTAAACAGAAATTTTTGCCTATTTTTGCTTCAAAGAACAAGCGGAGGCTCAACAACGCCCCAAATCGGGTTTTGACCGGTTTTCTTATTTTGGAGACTTTGTGGGTAAAGGTAAGTTTGAAAAAGGGCGGTTAGGGGGGATTTCTCAGATGCTACGCACCAATGGGCAAAGAACAATAATGATTGTTTTACCAAGAAGGATGAGTTGCCTGAAACTAAAAAGGAAGCCAAAGCCATTGCTTTCATGGCGAAGAAGCTTGCGCGACAAAGCGTCTCGTTGAGCAAAAACGCTTGGACGATTACCAATATGTGCTATTTTCGGCCCAGGCATTGAAAGCCGCAGGAAATTGACGACATTAACCAATCGGCCATCGTGTTAGCGGACGACTATCTGACAATGGCGGATGCTGAACGTTTAGACTGATCTCGTTGCGCTGTCGGCCTGCAATACGGGGCGCGGTGAATAAGGCGAAGGCGTGATGGGGTTGACTCGGGCCTTTATGTATGCAGGCACACCGGCCGTTTCTGTGACATTTATGATCTGTGGAAACCCAATCAGCCAGATATTTGATCCAAGCCAAATATCTCAAAAAAGGTCGGCCGTTGGCTGAGGCACTACGGCAAAGCAAATTTGATTTATTAGGGCGCTCCAGCCCAATGTTTAAATAACTCTATTTTTGGGCACCGCGTTTGGAGATGGCGGGTAAGAGCCTATCAAATAGTGGCGGCGTGGCGTATAATGAAGCTTTTTTTCACCCTCACCCCGGCCCCGTCGGAAAGGGGGTGGTGGCACCTTCACCCCGGCCTTTTCAAGGGAGAGGGAGTGTCCCATTGCCATCTCATAATAAATAAATTTCTCTCACTCGAGCCACCGTAGCGAAGTATAATCCACCCCACAAATTCTGAGCACTGTTTACTGAACAGTGATCACTGTTCACTGAGCACTGTTCACTGAGCACTGAAGAAAGACAAGGATTTAATGTTATGAATCAACAAGACGCCCTAAAGTTACTTGAAATTTCGGCCAATTTGGCCGGAAAAGCCATGCACGCGAAAGCAACGGCTGGGGACGGCCCTTTGACCGAAACTGAACTGAAAAATCTGTTTGTTGCTTGTGTTGACATGGTTCACGAAAAATTCCAAGCGTTGCCTACGGTTGAACAAGACGTAAACGAAAAATTTGCCACCATTGGCGAGATGCATCGAATCTTTGCTGAGAAATTTGCCGATATCGAGCACCGAGAGGAGAAATTTGCCACCATTGGCGAGATGCACCAAATCTTTGCTGAGAAATTCGCCTCGCTCGACCGGAAAGACGAAAAGTTTGTTACGATTGCCGAGATGCACCGGATATTTGCTGAAAAGTTTGCTGAAATCGACAGAAAACTGGCGGCAATACCCGTTCCTCGGGCAAGCAGACGGCCGGTGTGAGCGGATAGCAAAGGCCTGAGTGGTTGGTGGCGCGGCGCTAACCCAACCAACTCCTTAACAGCGCTCCCTTCTTCGCTTCAAATAAATTTCGACCGGTGCGGTTAGGGTGGTTTGTAAGGTTCTTTAGCTTCGTTATACTGCAAACGGTTATGATTTATCCCCCCCCCCTGACACACCCTCTCTAAACACCCCCTACCCCCCTCAAGGGGGACTACAGGGGGGGTGGCAAGTCCCCTCTGGAGAGGGGTGTGTAGGAAGTCCAAATTATCGTACAAGAGCGCGGTAACGAAACGCAGTAACTTCCGCTTCCGCAGATAAACCGCGTTCCGAGCGAAGCGAGATAAGTTTGTTCCAGCACCAAGTATAAATCCACCAAAACCTTAATGGGGCCGATTACGCTTGGCGGCTAAGGAACCCTACGTTTTGACTGTTACCGCACGCTCAAGATAAATTTCAAGGCCGAAGACTGATAGGAGAGGGCACCAATTTCATTTGCCAACTCAAGGTGCTTGTCGTACATAGCGATCCATTTCCGTGCGAGTTGAGCGCAGTCCATAGCGTACCGATTACCAGTCGCAAGGTTCGCTAAGCACTCCTTATTGTTGTAAGTTTTTTTTGCTTATCAATCGGCCTGCATTTGTAGTAAAGTCGTCACACACTCGGAAATGTTGTCATATTCCTCAATACCGGTACCATAAAATTCATTTTCACCGTAAAAAAAATGACAACGGTAACGCTCTGGGGCAGTCTTAAAAATAACAAAGTTGACCGGCTCAACTTCCCAATAGATGGTGGGACACCAAGTCAGTTCATATGAATTAGGATCGAGCCTAATTTCACTGTCAGCCAGTTGTATCTCAATCTCTCGTCCATAACGTTCTTTGAGCGTTGTGCGAATCATCCACAGTTCACTGTCATTAAAATCCGGGATGGCACTCATAAATCCACTGTCTCCGGTTAAAAAAAAGGTGTTAGGCTAAGTGCTTGTTAGACGGGCGGCAAGTGTTGAATCAAAACCTAGAATAATATAGTCCAGAAAAACATAAGCATTTGTAGACATGTCTATAAAAAATGTGACAGAAATTTCGCTTGACTGAAATTCAATTTTGACTGAAATTCAATTTTAGAGTATGATGCCTATTGCGTTTTCTGGCAAAAAGATTGGTGTCCCGCTTTTAAAAACGTTGGGACGGTCAAAATGACAGTCAGACATGGAGCAAACAACTGTTTCTCGTACTCACTTTTGGATTTAGAAGGTTGGTAAATTGGTGTTCATTCCTTTTAGGAAAGAAGATCAATTTGACCCAATGGGACTCCTTTTCGTGCGTGACTTCAATGAGTTGTACTTTTAGGACTTCTGTCGGACTGCGTACCAACGGTTGGGACGGACCAACCAGGACTCTAGTTGCACCCCCTTGGGGTTTTCTTTAGTCCGCGAATTACATATTCATCGTTTTGAGTCGATTTATAGGAACAGTTATAGAAAGTGCTTGATAAAGCGGTGGTTTTGAGGCCTATACCATAAAGTAACCCTGAGATCTTTAAGGCGAAGGGATAAAATTAATACTCTTTAGTCGGCCCAATATTGAACATGTAGACATCATTAGTAGACATGTCTATACTTTGCACCATAAATTGCGCTTTTGTCACCTCAATAATATTTTTCGCGGAGCAAAACAGAGCCGCTCGAAATGACAAAGTTCCCTCACTGAGTCGGGACTCGAAATGACATATCCGCTCTCCATGACAGAAAAACTCTAGAATGACGGTGTTTAGTATATATTTGTCGATGAAATTTTTCGATAAATTTTCCTTATCTAATTAAAAATAAATCCGTTTGGCTCAATAGGCATCATCTATTAGTATATGGCGCGTCTTTTGGATTGCCTTCGCGCCACCTGTGCGTCTGGCACGAATCAAGTCCCGCCACGGCACCACCGCCAAGTGAGAGCCTAGAAACTGTCAAAATCTGTACCCTATTATTAGCATTTCTAAATTCGTATGCTATTGACAGGCTTATTGAATAAGTATATCTTTATATTTTATAATAGTTGGGTGTTTTCACCCTCACCCCTAAATTCCCTTAAAGAATCGTTGGCCTAACCGCTCGGTCAACGTGATCGGCTGATAAACGACTTTCCGTCAGTCGATTTGTACCGTTTTTCTCATTTGGAGCGGGAATCGAAAAGCATTTTAACACTTTATATAAATACCTTTTAAGAGGAAACTCTAACAATGCCTACATTTGTACGGACTGAAAAATGTGACGGTTGCAAAGGTCAAGACAAAACTGCCTGCATGTATATTTGCCCCCATGACTTGATGATGCTGGACAAAGACGGCTCCGAGACCGGTCATGCCATGAAGGCCTATAACCAAGAGCCTGAACAATGCTGGGAGTGCTATTCTTGCGTGAAGATTTGTCCGCAACAAGCTATCGAAGTCCGTCACTATGCTGACATCGTGCCGTTAGGGGCCTCTGTGCAGCCCATGCGTGGTAGCGACTCTGTCGTCTGGACGATTAAGTTCCGCAACGGCAACACGAAGCGTTTCAAATTCCCCATTCGTACCACCCCTGAAGGTTCTATCGATCCTTATGCGAATAAGCCGAAGTCCAACATGGACGATATTGACAAGCCCGGCTTTTTTACCACCGACACGGAATTTCCGGGCGATAGAAGCCAGTTAATTCGTCTGTAACGGCCGACTCTTATGGCATCACCTGCCACCTTTGGGCGGGTGTCGATTTGGAACAACACAACATCAAATTAGGTAAAAAAACATGGCAGAAGGCACTTTTGGTAATCCACAAGTCATTGAAGAAGAAGTCGATATTCTCTTGATTGGAGGAGGGATGGCATGCTGCGGTGCTGCTTATGAAATTATGCGCTGGATCGAAGGCACCGATTTGAAAGTCAAACTGATTGACAAGGCGGCAATGGATCGCTCTGGTGCGGTGGCTCAAGGTTTGTCCGCGATTAATACTTATCTGGGCGATCAGGATCCGGCCGATTACGCACGTATGGTTGCCAATGACTTGATGGGCATTACCCGCGACGACTTGGCTTATGATTTAGGCCGTCATGTTGATGATTCTGTTCATCTGTTTGAAGAATGGGGTCTTCCCATTTGGAAAACTGACGAAAACGGCGAACGTCATGACGGTTCTAATAGAGATATGCCATCCCTAAAAGAGGGTGGCAAACCCGTCCGCTCTGGTAAATGGCAAATTATGATCAACGGCGAATCCTATAAGTGGATTGTCGCTGAAGCCGCTAAGAAAGCCCTTGGTACCGACAATATCCAAGAGCGTGTGTTCATTGTCAAATTGGTCAATGACAAAAACGATCCTGAGCGTGTTGCCGGTGCTATCGGTTTCTCTGTGCGTGAACACAAACTCCATCTGTACAAGTTCAAGGCCTGTCTGCTCGCCGCCGGTGGCTGTGTGAATCTTTTCCGTCCGCGCTCCGTTGGTGAAGGTAGCGGCCGTGCTTGGTATCCGGTTTGGAATTCTGGCTCTACCTACGCGATGGCGGCCGAGGCCGGTGCAGAGTTGACCATGATGGAAAACCGCTTTGTGCCCGCTCGCTTCAAAGACGGTTATGGCCCAGTCGGTGCATGGTTCTTGCTCTTTAAAGCCAAAGCGACCAACGCTTTTGGCGAAGTCTACATGGATAAGAACAAGGCGATGTTGGATCAATATCCGCCTTATGGTCAGGCGGCGGTTCCAGCCTCCTGTTTGCGTAACCATCTCATGCTGCACGAGATGAAAGAAGGCCGTGGCCCCATTTACATGGATACGCCGACGGCACTTGGCAAACTGGCCGAAACCATGACTAAGAAGGAAATCAAGCACTTAGAGGCTGAAGCTTGGGAAGACTTCTTGGATATGTGTATTGGACAGGCGGGTGTCTGGGCCGGTGAAAACATTGAGCCTGAGAAGAAACCGTCTGAATTGATGCCAACCGAACCGTACTTGCTTGGCTCTCACTCTGGTTGCTGTGGTATTTGGGTATCTGGCCCAACCGATTTGGGTGCGCCGCCTGAATGGTCTTGGGGTTATCGTTCCATGACGACAGTGAAGGGCTTGTTCACTGCCGGTGACGGTGTGGGTGCGTCTGGTCACAAATTCTCTTCTGGCTCCCACGCAGAAGGCCGTCTTGCTGCTAAAGCCATGGTGAAATTCGCGCTGGATAACAAGGATTGGAAACCAGAGTTGGATACGTCGATTGACGAGTTGGTCGAAGAAATCTACCGTCCGGTGCGTACCTTCTTGGAACATAAGGATTACACCACCGCTATCGACATCAACCCGCACTACATCACGCCGAAGATGTTGCAATTCCGTCTGCAAAAGATCATGGACGAATACTGCGCGGGCGTAGCGACTTGGTATCAAACCAATGCCCACATGTTACAAGTCTGCGAAGACAAACTGGAGATGCTCAAGGAAGACTCTCTGAAGATGCGTGCCAAAGACTTGCACGAACTGCTCCGTGCCTGGGAAAACTACCACCGCATCATCACGGCGGAAGCCCACATGAAACACATCCAATTCCGTGAAGAATCCCGTTACCCGGGCTTCTACTATCGCATGGATCACAACTACGTTGATGAAGAGAATTGGAAGTGCTTTGTGAACTCCACTTATGATCGCAAGAGTAAGCAGTGGAGTCTGAAAAAAGTGCCTCACGTTGATTTGGTTGCCAAGCCGACGGCTAAGACATAAGCGAGTAGTTAGCGTTAGCTAAATCTATAACCCATTAAAAAAGCCCAACCGTTGTGAAATGGTTGGGCTTTTTTTTGTGTTTTTTTATGGAGTACAAACTTTAGTTTGTACGACCCAAGCTTGTACGACCCAAGCTTATTAAAAAATAACGACAAGGATTATACTGATAGTACAACGGATACGCGAAATAAACGGATTTTTTATCTGCTTCATTTTCGGGTTGAAAGTCAATAAAAATAACCAAACGGGTCAATTTTTATTTTCACCCGCATATGTACATTCCGTATATACTAATGAAAAAGGAAAAAGGAATAATTAAATGCTTATGAAAAAAAATCATGGCGACGTATTTTTCTGAGCCAGCTTGACAAAAAACCTTGTTTTTGTTATCAGTCATAACGACAAGGAATAAATGCTTATGAAAAAAATCATGGCGAAGTCTTTTTATGATCCAGCTTGACAAAACATTTTTTTTGTTAACAGTCATAACCACAAGGATTAAATGCTTATGAAAAAAAATCATGCCGACGTATTTTTCGGAGCCAGCTTGACAAAAAACATTTTTTTTGTTAGCAGTCATAACCACAAGGATTAAATGCTGATGTTTTTGTTAGCAGTCATAACCACAAGGATTAAATGCTTATAAAAAGATTTCATGGCGAAGTCTTTTTCAGACCAAGCTTGACAAAAACCCTTGTTTTTGTTAACAGTCATAACGACAAGGAATAAATGCTGATGAAAAAATTTCATGGCGAAGTCTTTTTCAGACCAAGCTTGACAAAAACCCTTGTTTTTGTTAGCAGTCATAACGACAAGGAATAAATGCTTATGAAAAAATTTCATGGCGAAGTCTTTTTCCGAGCAAGCTTGACAAAAATCTGTCGTTTCTTAAATATCTTTTATTTTTTCTTATATTCAATCCTTGTAGTTATTGCTTTTAAATCCGTTCTTATAACGAATCCTTGTAGCTATTGCTTTTAAATCCGTTCTTATAACGAATCCTTGTAGCTATTGCGTTTTAATCCTTTCTTATATGTAATCCTTGTAGCTATTGCTTTTAAATCCGTCTCGATTAACGAACCGAAGGATAGATGTTCAGATAAATAATCTGACAAATCTGTTCGATAAAACACAACAGCAGGGATAAAATGAAACCACAGAAAGCGAGTATTTTGGTTGTAGATAACACCTCAACTAACCGACTCTTATTATCTCGGATGCTAACCAAGCAAGGATACAAAGTGCGCGGTGTTGAAAATGGTGCTAAAACATTGAAAGCAGCCCACAAGGCACCACCTGACTTGGTTTTGCTAAATGTTAAAATGCCTAAAATGGATGGCTATGAAGTTTGTAAACAATTAAAAGCCCATAAACAAACACAAGAAATTCCAATTATCTTTCTCAGTGCCTTAGATGAAGTCGCCAGCAAAGTAAAAGCCTTTGAAGTCGGTGGTGTAGATTACATTACCATACCTTTTCAGCCTGGGGAAGTCTTGGCGCGAGTTAAAATCCATCTGGAACTACGCCTGATGCAAAAAAGGTTAGAGGAGCAAAATGCCCGGCTTTTTCGTCAAAATGCTATGCTTGAAGCCCAACGGGAAGCAACCGTTGAAGTAGCTATTTTGGTTGTCGATGAACATCGCAAGGTACTTTATTCTAATCAACAATTTATCAAACTATGGCAGATTCCGCAGACGATTGTTGATAGTCAAGAAGATAACAAGCTCATCGAATTTGTGCAGCCACAATTGGAGTTTCCAAATGAATTTTTAGAAAAAGTAGAATACCTTTATAAACGATCCAATGAAATCAGTCAGGATGAGATTCCATTAAAGGACGGACGTATTATTGAACGCCATTCTGCTCCCATGATCTTTCCAAGTGGTGAAAATTATGGCCGGGTTTGGCATTTTCGCGATATAACAGAACGTAAGCGGGCCGAAAAAAAGCTGCAACAAGCCAAAGAAAATGCCGAAATTGCCAATCGCGCTAAGAGTGAATTTTTGGCCCACATGAGCCATGAATTACGCACACCGCTCAATGCGATTTTGGGGTATACGCAAATCTTTAAGCGCGATCAAAGCTTAATGGAAAAATATGGAAAACCGATTGACACGATTCATCGCTGTGGTGAACATCTCTTGATGATGATTAATGACATTTTGGCGCTGTATAAAATTGATGCTGGTAAACTGGAATTAGAGCCAAAAATTTTTCATTTACCCGACTGTCTGAAAACCGTGGTGCAAATGATGCAGAATCGGGCGCAATCAAGAAGTATTTCCTTTATATATCAAGTTCCACCAGATTTACCGAGCTATGTTGAGGCAAATGAAAAACTCTTGCGTCAAGTTCTGTTAAATTTACTTGGTAATGCTATTAAATTTACGGATACTGGCAGTGTAACGTTTACAGTTGAAATGCGGAAAACGGAACCAACTCAAGTGACTGATTTCCAAGCGCCTATTGAGCAGCAGCCTCAAAAAATGTCTTTCCAAGTGAAAGATACCGGCATCGGTATTTCGCCAGAAAGATTAGAAGAAATATTCTTACCTTTTCATAAAGTGGGTGATCGGCGTTTTCAAACCGAAGGTGCCGGGCTAGGCTTAGCGGTTAGTAGGCGGATTGTTCGCTTAATGGGGAGTGAATTGTCTGTGGAAAGCACACCAAATCAGGGTAGCGTTTTTGAATTTGAATTGGATTTACCACCAACCCCAGAAACTTATGAATTGGATTTACCACCAACCCCAGAAAAAGTAGAAAAAACCGAAAAAACAAAAACGCCAAAGATTATAGGTTTTCAGGGCGAAAAACGTAAAATTTTGATTACGGATGATCAATACATCAATAGGGAAGTTTTAAAAGCGATACTTTTGCCCTTGAACTTTGAAATTGCAGAAGCCTTCAATGGACGTGATGCGTTGCAAAAGTCGGCCACATTTCAGCCTGATCTGATTTTATTGGATTTGGTTATGCCAGTAATGGACGGTTTTGAGTTTCTGTGCCATATCCGACAACTGCCAACTATGACAAATGTGGTTATTATTGGCATTTCTGCAAACGTCTCCAAACAGAGCCAAAAAGAAACGTTAGCAGCCGGTTGTGATGGGTTTCTCAAAAAACCGCTGGAAACAGATAAACTTTTCAAGTGTTTGCAAGTTCACTTAGGTGTTCAATGGATTTATGAAAAAACAGCAGGAACAGAAGTAGCACAAAACGCTGAAGAGCAGCAGCCGTTCATTATTCCTCCCATTGACGCGCTGGAGAGTTTGTTAAAGAGCGCGAAGAGGCATAACATTACTGATATCCAAGAATGTGCCCAAAAAATTAAGGCATTTGATACTAAATTTATTCCATTTATTCAAAAAGTTGAGCAATTTTTGGAAAAATATCAATTTAAACAACTTATTCAATTTATAGAACAAGCCTATCTGGATATTGTCCAGAAACGTATTGTCATAAGAAAAGAAAAGGTAGAATGCGAATTAAGAATGAAGAATGAAGAATGAAGAATGAAGAATGAAGAATGAAGAATGAAAAATTGCAATACCGCAAAATTCGGCAGAAAAGCCACTTTGCTGAACGAAAAATCAATAACTTAGAGCCGATTACTGCTTTATTTTGCGCTATTGCGAAAAATGACTAATTATGGAGGTGGAGGTACGAAACCAAAGAAATCCGATTTTTCCAAAAAATAGGATTTCACGGGGCTTTTCTATTTCTGTCGCGTTGAATGGTGAGGATGCACTTGGATTAACCAAGGAATTTTTACCTGATATTATTATTCTGGATATCCTCATGCCCGGCATTGATGGTTTTGAAACTTGTCGCCGTTTGAAGAAAGATAAAAATACCAAAGACATTCCGGTTATTTTTATGACGGCACTCTCGGAAACGGTTGATAAAATTAAAGGTTTTGAAGCTGGCGGCGTGGATTACATCACCAAACCTTTTCAACATAAAGAGGTTTTGGCACGAATCAATACCCATATAACCCTTCGCAATCAACAAACACAGTTAGAAAAACAAAATACCGATCTAATAAAACTAAACACCAAGTTAACCAAGTTGAACGCAAAATTAACTAAATTGAACGAACAACTCAAACAGGAGATTGCCCAGCGAGAAGAAGCTGAAAATGCGCTGCAACTAGCAGATGCAAAGCTTTCGGTGATTACCGAGCAGGAAGCTGAACGCTGGGGCATATCTGGTTTTATCGGTAATAGTCAAACCATTATCACGATTCTCGATAATATTCGCCGTTTACAAAGTGTGGAAAAAACCAGTGTCTTGATTCTCGGTGAAAGCGGTACCGGCAAAGAACTGATTGCACGCGCCATTCACTTTGGCAGTCCTCGTGCTAAAGAGCCTTTTATTCCCGTCAACTGTTCTGCGATTCCTGATGAATTAGCAGAATCAGTCTTTTTTGGTCATGTACGTGGTGCTTTCACGGGGGCAGTCACTGATCGCAAGGGTCACTTTGAATTGGCAAACGGCGGGACTCTATTTCTGGATGAAATAGCTGACATGCCAAAGCGATTGCAAGCCAAACTCCTACGCACCCTAGAAGATGGTACCTTGATGCCGGTGGGCGGCAGTCATGAAAAAAAAGTGGATGTCCGTATTATTGCCGCGACTAATGCTGAGCTACAGTCGAAGATTGCCGCAGGTGAATTTCGTGATGATCTCTACTTCCGGTTGGCAAGTTACATTGTTCAGGTACCTTCCCTGCGTGAGCGCAAAGAAGATATTCCGTTGTTGGTCGATCATCTTTTATCTCGGTTGGCGGCGGAGATGGGCCGCCCTAAGGCGAAATTGACATCACAAGCCTTGGCAACCTTGGAGAATTACCATTTTCCCGGCAATATCAGGGAATTAAAAAACCTCATTGAACATGCCATGATCAGCAGTGGCGGTGCCCCAATTCAACCGCAGCATTTCCATTTCATTGAGTCGGCACGGGCCGCTTCTACTCCAGTTACAACAACGCGCCAACTTATTGAGACGGTTTCGTTGCCTTCTCAAACCGGCCTGACTGTTCAAAACCATCAAACCGGTGTTCAAGCTGAAAACCTTTTGCTGAAAATACCCCCAAATCCCATCCCAAAAGGGGAGATATTCATTGAGGAGGAAACCATTCTGGCTTATGTGCGCGAATATGGCAGCATTACCAATAGTCAGTGCCGGCAGTTGCTTAAATCAAATTACCATCGAGCCTCTTATCTTTTGAAAAGGATGAGCAAGGACGGGAGGTTAGTGCGCGAAGGTGAACGGCGAGGTTCCTATTATCGTCAACCTTATAGTGAGACTACAACTTCTTTTAGGAATAAACGGATTTTTCCTAGGTATTTTTGAGTGTCCTTGGTAAAGAAAATATAACGCTTGCATACGCAAATGACGCATGCAAGCGCCGCGCTATCTCTTGCGTCAAAGCGCGTCAAAGCGCGTTTATTTTATAGCCCATTCAATCGAGATGCTATAAGGACTCGTTGTCAGAAAACACCTACAAAAAGTATGGCTAATGAGGCGCAATTGGGGGCCATAACTTAATTTGAAACATTTTATGGCCCCTAAATCAGGTAGTCTAAATAACCAGAAAATATCTCTTGCGTCAAAGCGCGTCAAAGCGCGTTGATTTTTCCACTTCAGTTGAATTTATAAGATTCAATTTAACCCTTAATTCGCTTATGTTATGCGGCTTTAAAAAGTGCCTAAGCCAGTCTATAGCAAGAAACCGACGAAGGCACTGTTACGTTTTCGAGAGTTACCGCGTCATGACTTATACAGGAGTCATCGAGAAATCTTGGAAAAAATTCGTTTATCCGCGTAATTGGCGCTTCGCCACTGCGTTTCGTTGTACTAAGATTGCCGCGTCTTACATATTATGCGGCTTGAGAAAGTGCCTAAGCCAGTCTATAGCAAGAAACCAACGAAGGCACTGTTACGTTTTCGAGAGTTGCCGCGTCATGACTTATACAGGAGTCCAAGATTTCATAAAGAAAAAATTCGTTTATCCGCGTAATTCGTTGTACTAAGATTGCCGCGTCTTACATATTATGCGGCTTGAGAAAGTGCCTAAGCACTCACCGAACAAATTAAACTTTGCAAATTGTGCGTATGAAAACACCCACTTTCAATTTACCAGAGATTCCAGCCGAGGAGCAAACGCCGTCGGTTTGGCAGATGTTGCAAATCATTTTGCAACTGCAAGAACACATCAAGCAGTTGGAAAATGAAATCTCGCACCTCAAGAAACACCAACGGGACGAAGTCAGAAGTTCGGCTACTGATTTGAAAGTTCCCCCAACACAGCCTTTAAAAGAAACAACGCCTACCGTTGCCGAAACCATAACAACGCCTCCCGTTGCCGAAACCATAAAAAAAAGTCCTAGTCAGGCAAGGCGGTTTAAGCGTCGGGTATCCGTCCTCCGTCAACCGATTTTCACCGTTTTCAAAAAAGCGCCCTCTATTCCTTTTATTGGGCTATTGATTTTAATCGTATGGTTGCCTCTGCCTTATGGGAGTAATCATGACTGGGCGTGGGCGGTGATGGAAGTGTGGATATTTGGCATGGCATTGCTGTGGTTATGGCAATATGTGCGAGGGCTACATAAGCTAACCCCAGTTTTCTATAAAGCGATTCCTATATTGGTTATATGGGTTATCTGGCTTCTTTATATCACGTTCCAATGTACGCCCCTGCCTTATGCTTGGATTCAATTGCTCTCTCCCCAAGCCGCTGAAGCTTATGCCTTTTTCAAAGTTATGTGTTGTTGTTTACGTTGACTTTATTGCTTGTCAATACTCGTTCTCGTCTGCGCTGGGTTGCTTATGCACTGGTATTCAGTGGCCTGTTTCAAGCACTCTATGGCAGTCTCATGACTTTATCGGGATTGGAATATGGGTTTTTCCATGAAAAAGTGTATTACCGAGATGTCGCCACCGGCACTTTTATCAATCGGAATCATTTGGCCGCTTATTTGGTGATGTGTCTATCGGTGGGGATTGGTTTGTTGATTGCCCAATTGGGAGACGGAAAAGCACCCAGCAGTTGGCGCAAACGAGTTGTTGGGCTATTGGATTGGATCTTGAGTCCCAAAATGCTGTTAAGGCTTTTTCTGGTGATCATGGTGATTGCGTTGGTTATGACGCACTCACGCATGGGAAATACCGCCTTTTTTGCCAGTATGTTGATTGCCGGGATACTGACTTTAATGTTATCCAGACGAGCCAACCGCGCCACCGTCATCTTGTTAGTCAGCCTGATTGTGATTGATATATTTATTGTTGGTGCTTGGTTTGGTGTCGAGAAGGTGGCACAACGTCTGGAACAAACCAGTTTCTCCACGGAAAAGCGCGATGAAGTCGATATATATACGATTCCGTACTGGCAGGATTATTTTTTGACAGGTTCTGGGCTGGGTAGCTATTACACGACGTTCCCCCGTTATCAAGGCGCGGATGTGAAGGGTTTTTGGAATCACGCGCATAATGATTATCTGGAATTTGCAGTCGAGACGGGTATTATTGGCGCGTTGCTGTTGGGTATTGCCCTGTTGTTGACATTAGCTATGGTACTGATTGCCCTGTATCGTCGCCGTCGGGCTTTGAATAGAGGTATTGCTTTCGGTGTCACGAATGCTTTTTGTCAGACAATCCCATTTTTATGAACATTTTATTTATTTCCTCGTCTTCCGCATGGTGTGAACCTCTTATCAACTCAACTAGTTAAAAGCAAGCATAGCATAAAATTCCACAATCTCTTCGTTTAACAGTTGTTCAGTGAGGTGCTAGGGTAGTAAACTCACTGACAAGCTAATCACCAACACAATCTTGCTCAATTGGGTTTTCATCTTTATCACCTCTAACGATAATGGAAAATAGATAAAATTTGCAAAATCATTGGACTTTTTGTTAATTTACGCTACTCATCACCTCCTTAATATCAATGAAAAAATGTTTTTTAGCTGTTTTTTCTCCTGTCGAACTCGCCCACCTACCGCCAACGACTGACGAGTTGAATTGAAGTTTCTGTGGTTTCGGAAATTCCTTACGTCATTCCAGAAACAACAAGACACGATTCTGGATGGACGGTAGGTCATTTTTGGAACCGGAATGGTTTAATTAATTGCAACTCGACTTCTTCAGATTTTTTGGCATTGTATAAGTCCCATCTCAATTGCAAGTTTATCCAGAAGTCTTCTGACACACCGAAAAATTTTGCGAGCCTTAACGCTATACTTGGCGTTATCTCTCTTTTTTTATTAATAATGTCGTTAATTATTGGGTACGGCACACGAATGGCAATTGCTAAGTCGTCTTGGCTCATTTCCATTGGGATTAAAAACTCCTCCAATAACATTTCTCCGGGATGGGTTGGCTCTCTATGTGTAGGAATACGCATCTTATGTCACCTTTATCCACTTCATTTGGACCAGCATCTGTCCATATAAAGCAAATTCTATATTGCCCATTGAGTCTTCAGTGCCCTTTAGGGCACTTCAGCTATTAGACGACGGCTTTACCAAAGGCGGGGGGATTATTTGTTTCTAATTCCGCAAACTGTGTGGCATTGAGGTGGCACTTGCAGTTCCTCCAATATTTGGATGGAATCAAGTTGATCTAGTTTTCTTGAGGCAACACGCCAAAGAGACTGGGGACAGGTTTTTCTCGCGTCTTTAGTGTTTTCCCCATTAAATATGTCTTCTGTTGCTTTGTTTTTGAATGAGATAATCATTTATAGACAGCATGGACTTGTTATAACAGATGAAAGGGGAAGGCGATAAAAAAAAACGTCGCTTTGGGGTTTTAATTGACATATCAACACCCACTCAAATATTGACAATTTATCTGATTTTAGTATGGAGGTTTTGAGTTCTCTTCATGCTACGCTCTTGCTCAATTGGGTTTTCATCTTTATCACCTCTAACGATAATGGAAAATAGATCAAATTTGCAAAATCATTGGACTTTTTGTTAATTTACGCTACTCATCGCCTCCTTAATATCAATGAAAAAAAACTGTTTTTTAGCGGTTTTTTCTCCTGTCGAACTCGCCCACCTACCGCCAACGACTGACGAGTTGAAGTTTCAGTGGTTTCGGAAATTCCTTACGTCATTCCAGAAACAACAAGACACGATTCTGGATGGACGGTAGGTAATTTTTGGAACAGGAATGGTTTAATTAATTGCAACTCGACTAATTGACTTATGCTATCTATTCTACTCATGTCGTTATTTTTGCATCGATTTAGATAGAAATCAAGTAACAGTTGTTACCTCCCTCTCCCATTCTTTACGCATTTCATTGATTTCTTGATCAATTTCATCCAAGCTTTTACCCATACCCAAGCATCCCCACGCACGATCCAATGCCATTAAGTTAATATATAACCTATTGATTTTTACCTGGTAGATACACAGGCTTTAATAACACGCCCCTTTCTTGCTCAAAAAAAGCCCCAAAGGGGCGACATTAATATAGCCTGTGTATCTACCAGGTAATATAGCCTAGGAAAACGCGTTGATTTGTTTTTGTCAGACAATCCCATTTTTCTGAACATTTGAATTATTTTCGCGTCCGTCCGCATGATGTGAACCTATTATCAACTCAGCAGTTAAAAATAAGCATAGCATTAATACGTGAATAAGCCTTATTTGTGGGCCATCAACTGGAATGAACCAATACAGTTTATGTGTTTTTTTTGGCTTTTGCTTATACTGCAAACGGTTTAGAATTGGACTTTTATGTTTTAAGAAATTTTGTCTATGAAATCCAACCCCGACAGGGGTTGAATTTGAATAGGTGAAACCTCAATGCCACACAGTTTGCGGAATTAGAAACAAATAATCCCCCCGCCTTTGGTAAAGCCGTCGTCTAATAGCTGAAGTGCCCTAAAGGGCACTGCCCAAGTGCAACTTGGGGAAAAAATCTGCGGTGTCCCACTTATCCCTTTCAATTTGAGTTGTCTTGCGCTTTAAAGCTAAGGTTTCTTTAAAAGGCACGGTTTTCTTTCTTGAATTGGTAAGTTAAAGTGCCGCTCCCACCAGTATATATACTTCATACCGTCACAATTTGCGCTGAAAGTCATTTCGACTAAAGAAAAAATCTTATAGTTGATGGGCTTTCGATTTCTCCGTCAAAAATATGACAGAAAAGCTCAGTTTATGGCAATGCTCAGTATACTTAGAGGGTGTTTTAAAAGGGAGGGTATCTGTGGAAAACGCACACTGAATAGATACCATCCCTCGACGGGATAGTATCTGCACGCTCGTGCGTTCTTTTGAAAAGGATGAACAAGGACAGGAGGTTAGTGCTAATGAAAACTGAAAACTGAAAAATGAAAAATGAAACTATTAATTATAAGCTACTAATTTTACAAACAATTTAATCAATTATTGGCCCATTTTCATTTTCACTGTTTTGAAGTACGTTCCGTATACAACTTCTTTTAGGAATAAACGGATTTTTCCAAGGCATTTTTGAGTGCCCTTGGTAAAGATTTTCGTTACCGTTTTATGCCTTTCATTTTCACCCGCGTCTGTACGTTCCGCATAACAGTAAAATCATCAAACAACAGCCCCAAGGCTCTTTCGCCTAGAGGCTTTTCGGTGCTCCAATTGGTAAGTTCTAGTTAATTAATGGCGGTGGAGATGGGGGGGGATAGTATATTGTTGCCTTTTAAGAGTGCTGAAAGCTGTGCCAGTTGCAGTGCATTATTCTCAAAATCTTGAGTAACCATTTTGCTCGCGTTGTCAGTTGGTTTAACATCGAACATTTGAAAAAACCTAAAAGCGGCTTCTAGTCGTACGCTCACCGGTGTCTCCACATCCATCATCACCGACTCGACAACATCCAGTGCCGTATGAGTGATTTGTTGTACCCGTTGAGTGGTTTCGGCTTGTTGATTCATTTCAGAATTTGGCATTTTTTTTTCGCTCCATTGTGGCTAGAGGTTTAGCCATTCAATCAATTGAATTTTGAGTTTGTTGCTTTAGAAAAGCTGAGTTATTCAGAACTTCTGTTTGGAATTATTATAGACAATATATATGCCAACTTTTTAAGAGTCTATATTTCAATAAGATAGATAAATCATGGCACCGGCCGCTCATCAAATTGCTCATAAACTGCTCATAAATTACTTATAAACTGCTCATAAACTGCTCATAAAGTGCTCATAAATTAGCGTTTGTAGTTTGTAGTAGGCGATTTATCGCCTCACCGTTTGTAGTAGGCGAACTTAAGTTGCTAAAGCAACTACTACAAACTTAAGTTGCTAAAGCAACTACTACAAACTTAAGTTGCTAAAGCAACTACTACAAACGACAAACGCTCTCACTCCCATGCTTTCAACCCGCTTTCTCGTGTCAACAAGACAACACGAGAGTCAACATTAAGCACCTGAACACTCTCTGACAATGAAACAACCGGCGACTTCCAGTAACAATGTCCACAAACGACAACCGTTTGAGTTTTAACCTTGTTTAGCACACTTCGCACTTCTTTTTGTCCGGCGAGACGTGTTTCGGGAATATCCGGCCCTTCATGTAGTACCAAAATATCTGGTGCTTGAGTCAGTAATCTTTGACTTTTTCGATTCCATTCTTTTGGGCTATGTCGCCACGGTTTCTCAGGTTTACCTAGAATGCCGCTGATACCAGCGATGCTCAGATTGTCTAACTTGATGAAATCGCCATCAAGTGGATAGATGTTTGTCCAGCGGCGAAATACATTGGCAAATTCACATTTGCCCTTAAATTGATCATGATTGCCGGCAACGCCGACAACCCAGCGGAAGTCGTGAGCAAAATCACACCAAATCTCTTCCACATCACCGAGTCCTCCGCGTCGGTTAAGTTCTGGCAACGCGTAGAAATCTCCAGCAAGAATAACCCCGGTACGTTGAGCGGCCGGGATAAGCCCAAATTCAGCCATCATACTCATCTCTTGTGCCACAATGTGGCCGAGCAAACGCCTTGCATACACGGGTTTGTCTAGTGAATCATAAGCTTGCAAATCAGCGGTTATGAGCAACGCGTCCAATTCATCAGGGAGTTGATCAACGATACCCCACAAAACAGGAATGTGTTTTTCCTCAATACCAGCTCCCCCAGCGGCGACACTGACGCTCGGAATGCTGAGCAGAGGTTTTTCATTTATATTAATAATAAGCATGTTTTTGTTTTGGAGTGCATCAACTAATACTGTCCTTTAAAAGGATAAGTACTGAAGCCGGAATAAACCTGTATTTTCCAAGGGCGCATTTGTCAGCTAATTAGGAATAAATCGTCATGGCTAGGCGATTTAGCCACCCCCGAACCTGAAAATCAGTTTATTTCGCCAATCCGTTGTACTAGATGTTATGGCTATTTTCACAGTAAACAGGTATTTTCCAAGGGCGCATTTTGTTAGCTGACTTTGACTTTTGATTGGAAAATACACCTGAAGAAAATTATTGCCGAAGGTACTTAGTATCAGTCACGTAAAAATCTATAGGATTACACCGTATCGGTTACCCATTTGAAATCAATTTTAACCACGATAATCCGCAACGCCTCGTCTAGTATTTGATAAAACAGCCGATAATTTTCTTCGATACGGTAAATGTTTTCAAAGTCTGGTTGTTTAATGGCTTCTTCTGGGCGCGGATTAGTTTGTAAAGCTTTGAGTTGCTCGATCATGCGAGTTTGCCAAGATTGGGGCAGACACTTGATGATTTCTTGGGCGGTTGGCTTAATTTATACGGTATAGCTCATAATTCAAGTTCCTTTGTTAAATCGTTTAGAGCAATAGCGCCTTGTTCTTTTAAGGCATCATTGATATTGGCTCTATCAATGCAGCCAGAAATTTTGGCTATCAGTTCCGTGTCTTCTATTGGAACAAGCGCAATAAGGGCTTTGTCTTGGAAGCTGAATGTCATGCGTTCCTTTTCGGCGGCGGATTGTTCGAGTAGTTCTTCTAAACTGGGTTGAGTATCAGTTTCTGGGGTTAGTGTTTCTGGTTGAGTTGTGTTCATAGTAATACCTCATTATAGTAATGAAAAATGATTAGATACTCAAGAAGGGAACAAACCTGAAAAGGACTTTTTGAGAAACCAAAATAACCAAGTGTAACTAGCGAAATTAATATACCCAGGGGCAACGCCCCTGGAAATCCAAGTTATGCCCACGTTGAGTATACTTAGCACCGTCATAAACCTAGCTCTTTCTGTCATTTCGACGAGAGGAGAAATCTTATTGGATTAGCAGATTTTGAGCTTTGCTCGAAATGACAAGCGCAAATTGTGACAGTGTCAAGTATCTCAGCCTTGAAATTAATTTCAAGGCTTATTTATTTTTACGATAAATCCCTCCTCTCTTTCCAACGTCAACGACTAAAACCAGTAAAATGTTGTCATGTATCTCATAAAGAACACGATAATCCCCAACCCAAATACGGTAACGATTTTCATAGCCTTGTAGTTTTTTAACACCGTGGGGGCGTGGGTTTTTAGCTAAAGCGTCTATTTTTGGTTTTAATCGCGCCTGAAGATTCTTATTAAGCTTGTTAAATTGATGCAAAGCGGCGGGTTCAAAATCAACCAAGTAATCCAGAAATTATAACCCCAATTCTGTCTTGATTTGCTCCCAAGGTATTGGTTGTCCACCTTCTTTAAGCGCATCGTCAGCGTTGGCATTATCAATGCCGTCTTCAATCTCTTCAAACAATTCGTCGTCTTCTATTGGAACAATTGCAACAAAGACTTGGTTTTGGTATGTCAAAGTGATGCGTTGTTTCTTGGCAGCAGCGCGATCAACTAAATCTCCTAAATGGGCTTGTGCCTGGTTTTGGTGCGTAGGGCTTTTACACTCACTATTCGCCGCAGCGCGTGTCAGCAATTTTCCTAAACAAGATGGGGTGCTAATTTTAGCGATGGGTTCTGCTAGTCCTCGCATAATCGTCAAAGAAATCCGATTTTTTCAAAAACTCGGATTTCTTTGTTATAAAATAATAAGATAAAACAAACTTTTTTGACTATAAAACCCTTAACATTAATACGTCAATAACCGAAAATTGTGGGCCATACAGTGAAATGAGCCAGTCAATGTTTTTTCAACTGATTGATTTAAATTATATTATTTCTAATTAGTCATTAGTACAACGAAACTTCGTTCTGGAACGCCAATGACGCTTAGTACAACGAATTACGCGGATAAACGAATTAGTCTAGTATAGTAAGTACAACGAATTACGCGGATAAACGAATTAGTCTAGTATAGTAAGTACAACGAATTACGCCAAGAAGTGATATCCCCTAATCCGTTGTACTATAGACTTAATTGTTGTACTAATTCGTTTATCCACGTAATTCGCTGTACTAGACTAATTCGATTATCCGCGTAATTCGCTGTACTAATTCGTTTATCCACGTAATTCGCTGTACTAGACTAATTCGATTATCCTCCAAGCAAAGCTAAAATTGCAACGCGTGTTAACCCAAGTTTATGAAATTAAAGCAGAACTAGCCGAACTCGACAACTCCGATTGGCCCTTTCCGGTGTATCAGGCGTTAAAACGTTTAGATCAATCGCCTTGTACGCTGCAAGATTATCTGAATGTGTTTGAGGCTTTTATCCATTTACATTTTGTCACGCTTGCCAGTCAATTTTATTGGGCGTTTACGCAGCAGCATTTAACCGCCGCGACGGATGAATTACAAGCCGGCTTAGCGGTGGTGTATGAGTCTTTGCTGGATCCCAATTGTGGCGGTGGGGTGACTTGGTTGCGGCGCTGTGCGATATTGTCGTTGGCTTGTGAGCAATTAAAAGTGCCATTGCCTTTATCGAAACTAGCGGCTATTTTAGAGCCATCCACGTTAACGTTAACCAAGCAACCCAATACCAATCCCGCAACGCAAGACACGCAGCTTTGGTTGATTGAACAAGGCGGGGAATGCTGGCGTTTTTTAAAATCACTGGCGCGGTTACGCCACGCCATTAAATTCTATGAACCGCTTGATCTGAATACCATTGATGACGATGAGATTTGGGAATCCGTTGATATTTTGTTAGAGACGCTCAAAACCATTTTTCAACCCTATCGCGGTTTACAATTAGTCCTGATTGATGAAATCACGTTGGATGATAGCCAACAACGTCAAGTTGGGGTGCATTGTTATTGGCACGATAGCGCTTTTTTATGTGTGACTCACCGTAATCACCGTAAAGCAATGGGCAAGATTTGGCATAAGTTGGCAGAGCGCCCACTCCGCCTATTGCGACTTGGGAATGACAGGAATCGCTGTTATTGTATCACCCGCTGCGGGCTTATACGGATTTTGTCTATTTAATGCCGATCGGTTTCGTTACCATCATCATGAGAGCAATCTAGCCAATCCGCTGCCGGGTTTATTAGACAGTGTGCGCTGGAAAGCAGAACGAGTCGCCAGTGTGTTACAACGGACTTATCAAGCCTCGGAGTCAGCGGCGAATTGGCAAACCGCTGCGGATGAGGCGACGTTTAAATTCATCTTGTGCTGATAAGAAAGAGGTGTCAAGGGCTTTGAAGTTATCGAGACGTTATCTATGGAATAAACGTTTCCGTCAACTTATTAGAGGAGTTAAGAAGTTTCTATATCAGCCATTATTTTAAATGGTGTAAGAAATTTGATCAGTCTTAACCACGCAACAAACTGATTTAATTTCCTATTTGTCTGAATTAAGATTTACAGAATGAAAAAATCAGAAATCGCTAAAGCGACTATTACAAACATTACTACAAACTTATAGATTCAGTCGCTAAAGCGACTACTACAAACATTTCTACAAACATTTCTATAAATTGATAGATTCAGTCGCTAAAGCGACTACTACAAAGAAGCAATAATAAAGGATTGGTTAATGGGCATTGTTTTGAACTAATCCTTTATTATATACAATCCTTGTAAAACAACGCGTCGGATGGGTAAGCTTTGCTACACCATCAGAGTTAACGGATTCAGTCGCTAAAGCGACTACTACAAACAAACTGACTTATCCTTGCTTATATTCAATCCTTGTTGTTTCAGTTAAAGCGACGACTACAAACCAATTCCTAATGTGCTTCGTTCCAATTATCTCCTACCCCAATATCAACCAACAAAGGTACTCGTAATTCAGCAACCTGAGTCATCGCGTCAATAATAGCCGCTTTCGCGTCTTCTAGCGCGTCTTCGGCAATTTCAAAAACCAGTTCGTCGTGTACTTGCATCAGCATTTTGACTTCTATGCCAGTGTGAGAAATCCATTTGTCGATTTCAATCATTGTCAGTTTAATCAGATCAGCCGAGCTTCCTTGAATTGGCGCGTTAACGGCAGTGCGTTCGGCATATTGGCGGCGTTGGTGGTTGCGCGTTTTGATGTCTGGAAGGTATAAACGTCGCCCAAACAGGGTTTCTACATAGCCTTGTTGTTTAGCGAGTTCTCGCGTTTCTTCTATATAGCTTTTGACACCTGGATAGCGGCTAAAGTAAGCTTCAATATAGGTTTGCGCCTCACTGCGTTCAATGCCAAGTTGTTTGGCTAATCCAAAGGCTTGCATGCCATAAATCAATCCAAAGTTGACGGCTTTGGCGCTGCGGCGTTGTTCTGTGCTGACATCTTCAAGCGGCACATCAAAAACTTCTGCCGCGGTGAACTTGTGAATGTCTTCGCCAGCCGCGAAAGCGGCGAGTAGTTTTTTGTCTCCAGAGAAGTGCGCCATGATACGGAGTTCTATTTGGGAATAATCAGCAGCGAGGAGATGGTAGCCTTTTGGCGCGACAAAGGCTTGACGAATCCGTCGCCCTTCGGCGGTGCGGATGGGTATGTTTTGCAGGTTCGGATTGGTTGATGATAATCGCCCTGTCGTTGCCACCGCTTGTTGATAGGAGGTATGTACTCGGCCTGTTTTTGGGTTGATTTGCTGGGGCAGTGTGTCGGTGTAGGTGGATTTGAGTTTGCTTAGGCTGCGGTATTCCAAAATCAGTTGGGGTAGCGGATAGTCGATGGCGAGTTCTTCTAAGACTTCGACAGCCGTGGAAGGTTCTTTTTTGGGCGTTTTTTTTAAAACAGGCAAGCCGAGTTTGTCAAACAGAATGGTTTGTAGTTGTTTGGGTGAATTGAGATTAAATTCGCTGCCAGCCATGTCATAAGCTTGTTTTTCAAGCGTTTGTAAACTTTGCGCTAATTCGGCACTGTGTTGGTACAGTTGCGTGGCATCTATTTTGACGCCGTGGCGTTCCATTCTAATTAATACCGGAATAAGTGGCATTTCTATGTTGGTGAAAACATGGCGCAGGTTGCAAACCGATTCAGGCTCAGAGTTGCAAACCGGCTCTGGCTCGGAAATGGGGCCGAGTTTGGCGGCCGCTTTTTGGCTGGAAGCGGTTTGTAATTGGTGCCATAATGTTTGATGCAGTTGCAAAGTCATGTCGGCATCTTCGCAAGCATAAGGCGTTGCTTGTTCTAAATAAATTTGGTTAAAGGTGAGTTGTTTTTTACCTTTGCCAGCAATGTCTTCAAACTTGGTTGTTTGTAATCCGAGGTATTTTTTGGCGAGCGCGTCAAGATTGTGCTGGGTGGCAATGCTGTTGAGCACGTAAGATTCTAGCATGCTGTCAAAGGCGATGCCTTGTAGTTGAATGCCATGATTGGCGAGGACGTGGGCATCGTATTTGATATTGTGTCCTATTTTCGGTTTGTCGGGATTTTCTAGTAATGGTTTGAGCGCCGCCAATACGTTGTCACGCGAAAGTTGTGCAGGGGCCCCTAAATAGTCATGGGCAAGAGGCACGTAGGCCGCTTCTCCAGGTTGCACAGCAAACGATACGCCAACGATTTGGGCTTCTAGGTAGTCTAGGCTAGTGGTTTCGGTGTCAAAGGCAAAAAGTTCCGCTCCAACAAGGCGGTTGAGCCAGTCGTCAAATTCGGTTTGGCTGAGAATGGTGTAAAATATTCCTTGCTCCTCTTTTTCAGTACTCAGACTTTCTTTCTCTTTTTTAGGGGGCCATGTTGCGTCATGAGTGGGTGAGATTTTTGGCATGGCCCCATTGTCGTCAGCGGGGCGGTTTTCGGGTTTTTTAGTACTCAGACTTTTTTTTTCGTTTCTAGGGGGCCATGTTGTGTCATGAGTGGGTGAGATTTTTGGCATGGCCCCATTTTCGTCAGCGGGGCGGTTTTCGGGTTTTTGTAAGGATAGGGGACGGGAATTATGGGCAACTTCTCGCTCGGCTGTGTGGATATCTTCCGTTGAGAGGGCTGTGTGGGGCCGAGGTGTAGGGTGGCTGGCTGGAAGATCGGCCAACCATTTTTTAAACTCGAGTTGGGTATAGAGTTGACGTAGCTTGTCGATATCGGGCGGATTGAGTTTGAGTTGTTGCGGTGTGTGTGAGAGTGGCACATCGCATTTAATCGTTAATAATTGTTGTGTTAGCGGCAAATGTGATAACGCTTCGCGTAGATTTTCACCGACTTTGCCTTTGATGAGTTCGGCGTTTTTTATCACGGTGTCTAAGTTGCCGTAGGTGTTGAGCCATTTGACGGCCGTTTTGGGGCCGACGGTTTTGACACCGGGTATGTTGTCGACTTTGTCGCCTATCAGGGCGAGATAGTCTATTATCACATCGTCAGCTTCGACACCGCTTTTTATGAGTAATGGAAAACCAAGTGCTTGCACCATTTCGTGGATGGACGAAATTTGGGCCGCTAAGTCAGCTGGCATGGGTGGGCGGTTGGCTTTGTAGTCGGGATAGAGTTCGTGACGGAAGTTTTTATCTTTGGTATCAAACGTCACGGCGGCATAGGCGGGCTGGTAGTCGTGCAACAGAGTTTTAAGCATGTTAGTCATGCCATAGATCGCGCCAGTTGGCATTCCTTGGGAATTGTTTAGGGACGACATGGCGTGATAGCCGCGATAGAAATAGTTAGAACCGTCTACTAGAATTAGGGTGTTTTTGTTCATTATGGGCCTATTCATTATGCGAATATCGATGTAAAAATGAAAAATGTAGACTTATAAAATGACTTTCACTGAAGATGTTTTTATAAGTTATTGATTTTATAAGATTCATTTTAACCATTAATTCGCTTTCAGTGATCTAATTTCAACTAAAAATAGTGTGGACTGGGTTACAAATATCGTCAGGTTAGCTTTGAAGTATAACAGATTATCGAATTTAACGGATTGTGCCGTGGGTGGTTTGTATACAACACAGAGGGCACAGAGTTGACACAGAGGAACACAGAGAAAAGACGGCGTTTTTAATTATTTAAACCCGTTATTTAATTAATTATTTTTGTTGCTCAAAGTATAACCCAAGCAACAATTCATTTTCACCCTTTTGAAGTACGTTCCGTGTAATGACTTGATTTCGTTTTTCTCGTTGCACTGGGCGCATTCCCATTTTCCGGGTACGAAAGTTAATAACGATGGCGATTATGCTTAATATAAGGATTGATAAAAGTCAATTTTTCTATTGAGTACGTTTATCCGCGTTTTTAATTCGTTTATCCGCGTAATTCGTTGTACTAAATTCGTTTATCCGCGTAATTCGTTGTACTAAATTCGTTTATCCGCGTAT
>NBMI01000277.1 GCA_002085445.1 Candidatus Parabeggiatoa sp. nov. 2 | reverse complement strand
AGGCTCTAAATACCATAAACATTTTGATTGATAATTTGGTCAACTTAAAAAAGTTTTTATAGGGAGGCTTTTTTTTTTAAATGAAGTTAAAAACGAAATTGAAGGATTTACGGGATGTCTTGTCACAAGGCTTGATTGAACGGGATACGCCAATACGCTTGACGTTGTTAGCGGCGTTGTCAGGTGAACACTTGTTATTGCTCGGCCCACCGGGCACTGCTAAAAGTGAATTAGCGCGTCGGATAAAACAGGCCTTCAATGGTGGCAATTATTTTGAACGCCTGTTGACGCGCTTTTCGGTGCCAGAGGAATTATTTGGCCCGTTGTCCATTAAAGCTTTGGAGGAGGATCGTTATGAAAGGTTGACGAGTCGTTATTTACCAACGGCCACGGTTGCCTTTATTGATGAAGTCTTTAAGGCGAACAGTGCTATTTTAAATTCGCTACTGACTCTGTTGAATGAGCGTGAGTTTGATAATGGTGTTAAGAGAGATAAAACACCCTTAAGTTGTGTCGTGGGTGCCAGTAATGAATTACCGGAAGGCGAAGAATTAGACGCGCTGTATGATCGCTTTTTATTGCGCTATCAAGTGATGCCGGTGTCGCCAGAAAGCTTTGCTCAACTGTTAGGTTTAAAAGGCAATCCTAAGCCTAAACCGGATTTGGAATTGCGTTTAACTGTGGAGGAATTGCAGGAAATTCAGGAATCGGCCGAATTGGTGAAGCTTCCTGATGATGTTATGGTGTTGTTGCAGGAACTGCGACACTTTTTGAGTGAACAACAAATTTATGTGTCTGATCGCCGTTGGCGAAAAGTCGTTAAATTGCTACAAGTTGCTGCTTATACTAATGGCAACAATGAAGTTTCGATTTGGGATTGCTGGTTGTTACAACATTGTCTTTGGGCGACACCTGAACAAAGACAAGTTATCTTTGATTGGTATCAATCGCGGGTGGGTACAAAAGCTGCGTTTAATCCGGAGAAGTTTAGCAAGCTGATTGCTGCTTGGGAAAAGAATCTGGAAGGGGCGAAAAACAACCAGACTCAAGCTCAGGATGAAGAAGGTCATCTGCTTTATATTGATTGGAAAGGCGAATTGACTAATCAAAGTGAGAGAGAAGTACCTGAGGACAGGAATGGCGAACCACTTTATCTTGCCCCTCCACACACACAAACTCGCATTCAAGATCGTACTAGTCAAGGCAAAGGCTATACAGTTGAAGAGTTCAAACAGAACTTTTGTCGCGATTACTATGACAGATTTCATGATGATCAACAATGGGTAGAGGTTGAAGATTACTTTGTAGACAATGCAAACCGTTTAATGGTTTCAAAAAAAATTCCACCAAAAATGGAACCCACTTGCTATTCTAAATATCACATCAAAGGGCGCGTTGAAGAAACCGACAAGTTCGTAAAGGACATGACTGAGTATCTGGCTCAAATAGATGCACAAATCAGTTCATTGACACAAACGATTAATGATCATCTTTGGATCACACCCGGCTTTTCTGAACCCGCCAAAAGCACGCTTGAACAAACACGACAAACGGTGGCGGCTTTGAGAGTGAGAATGACAACCGTCCGCGATGGATTTAGTCAATTGCCGGCAGAGAAAGTATGAACACTGTTTTTGATGCATATTATACGGAATCTACTTGAAAAGAGTTAAAATTATAGCTTTCCAGAAAAATGTTTTGGCTCGGAGTCCAAGATTTATCTTGGCAAGCCAAAGTTTGAACGCCGGGCAATCTATTTATCTGGAATACTATAGAAAAGCCGATAAAAAATCCGTTTATTTCGTGTATCCGTTGTACTATCAGACTAACTATTAGCCTATAATCCGGTTATCAACATGACATACAAAGGAGTATCATTATGGAAACGAAGCATCAACGCTATGTGGAACGGCTCGAACAGCTCATAGCAGAAGGCGAGGCACTCGCCCAATCTGAGCAGCCGAGCAAAAAACCCGGTATCAAAACGATTCAGGATCATACCAAGCTTCACGCTTGGTTGATTAAAGTAGAAAACATTATTGAGACCACTTTTGGTCAAAATAGTCCCCATTTCAAGCGCAAGGAGGAGCTGTTCAAAGGCAAGACTTATTATGCCTCTCAAGTTCGCTTCATAGTGGGTTTATTAACCGGTGCCTTAGACGATCTCAAGAATGGTTTTCTTGTTCGTCAAGAATTCTTGATTGCGGGCGAGATTTTTAAATCTGTTTTAGAACAGGGCAAATACTTCTTTGACAAGGGACACAAAGATGCTGCTGCTATTTATGCACGAATTGTTGTCGAAGAAAGGCTGAAGGGAATGGCAAAACAAGCCGGTATAGATTTATCTGATTCTCAGAAACCTGGGTGGCGGAAATCAGCCGCCAAACTCAACTACTGCCTCAAAGATGAAGGGCAGTATGGCGAACCTCAATGGAGCCAAATTCAAGCTTGGATTAAAGTTGGAAATTCAGCCGCTCATGGGAAATTTAACGAATATGATCATGAACAAGTGAGACTGATGCTGGAAGGGATTGAGCATTTTTTAACCACAACCAACAACCCAATTGGAGATTAACCATGACACCACATCCTTATTTAGTCAGTGTGTTAGAAAAACAAAGGATGAAGGACTGGAATTTAGATCGCTTAAAAAGTCTTCGTCATCAAATACGAAGCGATTTGGAACCGATCAATCAATACAATCCCCGCTTTTATAATGGTGGTTCTTACGGTAAAAAAACCATGATTAGAGAAGCTTTTGATCTCGATCTGGTTATCTACTTTCCGCGCACCGATAGCAGATCGCTCAAAGACATGTACAGTTCTGTATATGAGTCTTTGGAGAGTGCAGGTTACAAAATGACTCCCCGTCGGGTAGCATTAACCTTGCAACCTCCCAACAATCCTTTTCCAAATAAGGATTTCCATGTTGACGTTGTAACCGGCAAGGCACAGGATGACGAGTTCTACTATGCGAATATCTACGATATTCCCCGCGACAGCCCTAGACGAACCAGTCTGAAAATGCACATTGATAATGTCCATGAAGTTAGAGACGTTATTAAGTTGATGAAACTGTGGAAACTGAGACAGTCATTAGACTGGCAAACATTTGCCATGGAGCAGACGGTAGTCCGTGCTTTGAAAAACCAGAATACCACCAATTTGGGACAGTGTATGGAAAAGGTTTTAGTTTATATCAAGAGCAGCATCAGTAATCAACTCCGTTTGATTGATCCCGCTAATTCCAACAACTCTATCGAAATACCGAATCAAAAACGCTGGAAAATAGAGCAAGCGGCTAACCGTTCTTTCGATGCGTTACAAAAGGGTGATTGGGAATCTATTGTTTGGTAAATTATAGTTTGCCATAGAAAGATGATTTTTTCTTTCTGGATAATTACCTGTTTCGGGAAGTCGTTCATTATTCCCGAAACGGGCGCATTCCCAAAAAAAGGGTCATCTTGAGTACCGCTATGCCCGTACAACGGATACGCGAAATAAACGGATTTTTTTTCGGGGTATGTCATTCCTAATTGACGGAACCAAAGAGGTTTTTTATCCGTTTATTTCGTCTATCCGTTGTACTACTTGTTACAAAGGGGTGATTGGGAATCTATTGTTTGGTAAATGGGTCGTCTTGAGTACTGCTATGCCCGTACAACGGATCAATGCCATATCGTGTCGGGCAACCACAAGGGATTGCCCCTACAAACCGTCGTGTAATGTAGGGGCAATCCTTTATGGTTGCCCTTTAATCCTTTATGGTTGCCCTTTAATCCTTTATGGTTGCCCTTTAATCCTTTATGGTTGCCCTTTAATCCTTTATGGTTGCCCTTTAATTAATAAAATAAGTCAGTTATTAATATATTATTTTAACTTAATGGCATTGACTTTGCCAGTAGAGAAAGTATGAACACTATTTTTGAGGCTCATTCACTGGAAAGAAACTACCTGTTTCTTGATGAACTACCAGAATCGCTTTATCCGGTAGTGGTGACACATACACAGGGCCAGTTGCCGCAACGTGTGCAAGGCATCGTGACATGGCGAAAAGCACTGCTTGAGGGTCATTTGCCCAATGACAAGTCGATAGACTGGCCCAATCAACCAGCCCTTGGCAAAATACTGAGTGTTTTGGGCCAATTGGATATTGCGCGTTTCTGTCAGCAAGAAGTGGAGTTAACCGATCACTTGTTGCTAGATGTTTGTGAGGCGGTTAGCGAATTTGAAAAAATACAAGGTGAACAGTTTAACAAACATTTTGAAGCGTTAAAGCAACTAGAAATGCAGCGCAAAAGAGAACAAATTCGACAAAATAACTTACGAAAACAATCAGCCCGCAAAAGCAAACAAAAATTTGTCAAAGACTTTAAGGAAATCAAAGCATTATCAGATGATAATCCGCTAAACGAACAAGAGTCCGATACACCAATCAGTAGTCCCATTGTTTTAGATGCTGAAACACTTGAACAACTTCACAAAGAAGCGTTGCGCCTTGCAGGAGAAAATGCTGCTGATCTGACAACTGAACAATTTCTACAAGACTGGCAAGAAAGAGCGCGGGTATGGCATGAGCTGGCCGAAGTGTTCGATGAATTAGCTGGTTTACTGGGGCGAGGCTGGGACTTATCCCAAGGACTGTTAGCGAGCCAAGGCTGGTTAGAAATGGTTCGGTTACGCAAATTGCTTGAACAGATTCCTCAGCTAAAAGAATTGATACGCACGCTTGGGAAAATGCAGATTTCGACTGAGGAAGAGGCCAGGCATGTGATGGAACAACTGTTTGAACCGGTGAAACGCCTATTTGAGGAAATAAAGGACATTCAGAGTCCCTTAGCCCCGATGGAAACGCGAGGTATTACCCGATCCGATGATATTTCCCGAATGCTGCCCAGTGAATTAGTTTTTTTGGGACATCCGCAGTTAAAAATGTTGTGGCATGCCCGCCGTGCCGAAAAGGCTTTACTGACTTATCGTGTAGAAGGCGTATTATCAGAACATGTACTGACTGAAAAGGACATCTTAGAGAGCAAGCAACAGCCGGGGCAAAAAGAACGTTTGGAAAGAGGCCCTATTATTGTTTGTCTGGATACTTCAGGTTCAATGCACGGTACCCCAGAAATGGTCGCTAAGGCACTGACGCTGGAAGCCATGCGTGTTGCCCATAAGGAAAAACGCGCCTGTTATCTGTATGCGTTTAGTGGCCCTCAACAAGTTATAGAACATCAATTAGAATTAACCGAGCAAGGATTAACCGAGTTTATGGCCTTTCTGATTCAGTCTTTTCATGGAGGCACCGATATTCAAGCACCTCTCGAAAAGGCGGTGGCAAAACGGGATACGGAAGAATGGAAACGCGCTGATATCATGATAGTCACCGATGGAGAATTTTCGGTACCTTCCAATACTGTTGAACTGATTAATAAAGCCAAAGAACAGGATAAATTGCGAGTACATGGTGTATTAGTAGGAAGCTCTCATAGTTCGGCTATAGAGCAACTTTGTAACCCGGTTCATCGGTT
>NBMI01000050.1 GCA_002085445.1 Candidatus Parabeggiatoa sp. nov. 2 | reverse complement strand
TTGCTTTATCCTTTTTTATAACGAATCCCTGTAGTTGCTTTATCCTTTTTTATAACGAATCCCTGTAGTTGCTTTATCCTTTTTTATAACGAATCCTTGTAGTTAACGAATCCCTGTAGTTAAATCAGAGCGTTTTGAAAATCAGCACTTTAATTATGCTTGCAAAAAGCATAAACTATTTCACCTATAAAATGATCTAAACTTTTTTAAAATTGGGAATTTAATTAATCGGTTTCATTACGTTTAGCCTAGCAGACGTGTTCTCTTTTCTTCAACAAGTACCGGCAATCAGTCCTTATTTACTCTTTATCAATGAGGTTGGGATTGCCCTCTTTTCAGTCATTGGTAACGTACTGGTGTTTTTAGGTTTGTTAAATTGGATGCCGCTAGTCGTTGAATTGATACCGCCGCGACTGCAACAATTACAGCGGCAAGATATCCAATTGAGTGAAACTCAAGTATCTGGGCAAGGCTTTGATAAGAAATCTTGCCAAAAGGCGGGGGAAATGTCTAGCATTGCCAGAGATATTGCCGAAGAATCGACATCAAAAACGACTGAACAAGTTGTCCAGAAAAAGTGGCTTACCGAAGAAGTTTGCCAAACCGATAAGGTTTTTACCAAGGACAAAACTTTTCTGGAGGACTCTAACCAACAACAATTTAGGCAGCTTCCTCTTGAATTACAAAAAGCGCATGAAAATTTAGAATTTCACCTCAACAATACGCTGCTTGCCGTCATAGAGTGGGATGCCGAAGGCCGAGTAAAACATTGGTCACCTCAAGCTGAACGTCTGTTTGGTTGGACAGCCAGTGAGATGGTGGGCAAACATTATTCTCAGTGGCGGTTTGTTTATGAAAAGGATGAACCTGATGTTATTGCGCTTGGTGAGAAATTATTAAGAAGTTCTCAACAAACTCAGACTCGGCAGTCTAGCAGCCATCGCAATTACACCAAAGAAGGCTTGATCATCCATTGCGAGTGGTACACTTCTGTACGTTTTTGTGATGATCAACTGGTATCAGTGCTGACTTGTGCCAAAAATGTGAATGCCACTGAACAAGCACGTAAGACATTGCAAAGGAGTGAAATACGTTGGCGTACCATTTTTGATCATGCACCGATTGGAATTTGCGTCTTTAGCGCAGAAGGTTATGTCATCAAGAGCAATATCGAATGTAAAAGAATGTTGGGCTATCTCCCACTTAAGTTGCAGGGCCAGTCTTTTTTAAACTGGACGCATCCTGATGATATTAAAGAGACTTTACGCGCTTTCCGCCGGGCAAAAAAGGGAAAGGTTCCGGTTTATCAATTGGAAAATCGGTACATCCACAAAAAGGGATCGACAATCTGGGCGAATACTCGTTTTTCATTGATACGAGACGATAATAGGAAGCAACGTTTTGTGGTTGGCATGATACAAGATATTACTCAACGCAAGTTGGCTGAGGCAGCCTTGCGCGAAGCCCATGAAAATTTGGCATTTCACATCAACAATACACCCCTTGCAGTCATTGACTGGGATGCAAAATTTCGTGTGCAACGTTGGGGGCCTAACGCTAAACAGATTTTTGGTTGGTCAGCAAGCGAGGTAATGGGTAAACACTTTTTTGATTGGTCGTTTGTATATGAAGAAGATAGGCATCAAGTAGCAGAAATTGTCTCACAGTTAGCCAATGCGACAGTTTCTCATAATATCAGTTTCACTCGCAATTACACCAAAGATGGCAAGGTTTTGTATTGTGAATGGCATAATTCTGTATGTTTGGTGGGAGAGAAGCCACTCTCGTTTCTGTCTTTTGTGCAAGATGTGACGAATCGTGAGCGAATGCGTGATGCATTGCGTCAGAGTGAAGCGCTTCATCGTTTGCTCTCGGAAAACGCTCATGATCTCATTTGCTTGCATGAGGTGGAGGGTACTTATCTTTACTTATCCAATGCGGTGAAGCACCTGTTGGGCTACCAACCCGATGAATTAATTGGGGAGTCACCGTATTCGCTGTTTCATCCAGAAGATTGCGAAATCATCCGCGCAGTACATGAAAAGTCCAAAGTGGGCCATTTGGATAACTTGGTTGAGTACCGCATTCGCCGCCAAGATGGTCAATATGTATGGTTTGAAACATACGTCAATCCCATCACCGATAAAAATAATCAAACGATTAAACTGGTGACTTCATCACGAGACATTACCCAACGCAAACAGCAAGAGGCGGCATTACGCGAAAGTAAAGAACAACTCCAGCAGCGCCATGTTGAACTGTATCAATTGTATGAATTTTCAAGAGAAATTGGTTATAGCTTGAAGCTCAAGGAAGTCGTCAACGTGCTGTACGAGTATTTGTATAGGCTTGTGCCAAGTTTATCGTGCAGTAGCTTGATATTAGCTGATGAATACCGGGGTGAGTTATGCGTTGTTTCACGGCACATGTTGAGCAAGCCGCTCATTGATGAGATTCGTGATGAAATAGCCGCGATTTTAACGGATTTGGGTAAGCCAGCGAGTTTAGCTGACGATATTCCTCTAAGCCTCTTCAAACAGTCTGAAACGGAAACCCCAAAGAAAGAGATACAAAGTTTAGAAACAAAGCGACAAATACCGCTTCTCGACAATCCCTCAAAAGACCATCTCACAACAGAGGTCATTGGCGTACTTTGGCTAGGAGCAGAAGCATTCACAGAGAACCAGTTACGCCTGTGCTATACCTTAATAAATCACTTAGTTGGTGCTTTGAAACGTATTCGCGCTCTGCTGGCTCAGGAACAACAACGCTTAGAAAATCTAGTCCAGTACCTGCCGACGGGAGTCGTTTTGCTGGATGCAGAGCAACACATTATCTTAGCCAATCCCGTCGCACGGGAATATTTGCCAATCCTCACTGGTACCAAGGTTAACCTGGTTTTTACCGGGCCGGCCGCTTCCGTGTTAGCGCCGTTATTTGAGGGGCAAGTAGTCGCTTTGTTTGCCGAACCATTGCCGATCAATAATTATGTGTTTGAATTCACGGCCTGTCCCTTAGAGACAGGGCCTTACATGGGTAATTACATCATCATTATTCAAGATGTGACAGAACGCAAGTGTATGGTAGCGGAATTAGAAACGGAAAGAGCATCACTGGCATGGCGGGTAGAGAAACGCACGGCTGAATTGAGTAAGGCTAATGTGAAATTGGCTAAAGCCAATAAACTCAAAAATGAGTTTTTAGCCAACATGAGTCACGAATTACGCACACCGCTGAGTTCTATTTTAGGGATATCAGAGATATTGGTAGAACAGGCGTATGGCATCCTGAACGAAAAGCAATTGAACTCCTTACAGACTCTCCACAGTAGTGGCAAACATCTGCTATCGCTCATCAATGACATTTTGTATTTATCTAAGATTGAAGCTGGTAAAGTTGAATTGCAATATGGGATATTCAGTATTTCCACTCTTTGCCAAGCCAGTCTGCTTTTTATTAAAGAGTTGGCGTGTAAGAAACGGCTCAAGGTGAGGTCGCAACTCGACGGCGAGTTAGACAGTTTGTATGCGGATCAGCTTCGCGTGAAGCAAATCTTAGTCAACTTGTTAAGCAATGCGGTGAAATTCACGCCAGAAGAAGGTGAGATCGCGTTAGAAGTCACGTCAGATATTGATAAAAAAGCGGTACATTTTAGCGTGACAGACACGGGCATTGGTATCGCTCAAGAAGATATGCCGCGTTTATTTAAGCCATTTGAACAAATCGATAGTGGTTTGGCTCGCCAATACGAAGGGACAGGACTCGGATTGGCGCTGGTACGAAATCTCGTTGAGTTGCACGGTGGCTGCATTACTTTAGAGAGTCAAGTGGGTAAAGGTAGTCGCTTCACAGTAACATTACCCAATCGTAGTCACGATGGCGTAAAAACGGTGGCGTGCAATGAATTACCCGCGCCCCCACCGTCAGCGCCTCTCCATATTGGCACTTCACCCCTGATTTTGTTGGCGGAAGACAATCAAGCCAATGTTGAAACGCTTGTAGATTACCTTCGTCATCTTGGCTACCGCATCAATGTTGCTGGCACCGGCGTAGAAGTTTTAGAACGCCTTGCCGAAGAACGTCATGATTTGATTCTCATGGATATCCAGATGCCGAGCATGGATGGTTTAGAAGCCACGCGCTGCATTCGTGCCAAAACAGAGTATAAAACCTTGCCTATCATTGCATTGACGGCTTTGACGATGCCCGGAGACAAGGAGCGTTGTTTAGAGGCTGGAGTTAATGATTATTTAAGTAAGCCAGTGAGTATGCGTGAATTGAGGCGTGTGATTGAAGAGCATATGTGAATTGTGAATTGTGTTTCAGGCAAAAGTTTCGCTCCGCGAAACTTTTGCCTGAAAACCCCTTTGGGGTAATATTGATATTACCCATTACCAACCAACGGCAAAGTCACTTCAACTCTAATTCCCGGTTGATCGTCACGATTGTACAACCGACAATTGCCACCACTCCCCCACACCAATCTCGCAACCATCGCTAATCCTAAGCCCATTCCTTTAACTTCACCTGAGAAACACTTTTCAGCTTGAAAATAGGGCATCCACACTTTGGTAAGTACTTCGCTGGGTAAGTGCCGTCCATTATCGCTGACACTCAAGATAATCGTTTGGGCATCGGCCGGTTTGATTTCCAGTTCTATCTGCGGAGATTGCTGAGGATGAAATTTTTGGGCATTGCCCAATAATTCGCGCAGCACTAATTCCAAGCCTTGCTTGGAAAATACCAGCGTTTTTTCAGGTAAACTATTGTCTATAGACAGCGTTACCGTCTCTAGTTCTAGCTCCCCTTGAAGGGCGGACAGCAAGCTTGGAAATTCAGATAAACTGAAGCTGGTATTGAGTTTGAGTAATTGACTCGCATCTACATACTGCAAAATTTCTAGAATTTGTTTTTGCAAACGCTCGGTAGCTTCTTGCACCACTTCCAGCATAGATTGTGTCTCTTCACTGGACAACTCCATCTTCTTGCCAGTCAGCATCGGTAATATTGTAAGCGCATTGAGTGGGGTACGTAACTTATGCGATACCTGCATCTGGAAACTCCACATTTGCCACTGCAAGAGCATATGTTCACTCACATCGCGCAAATGCACCAATTGCTCTGTTGCGCCACCATTGCTAAATTCCCGAACATCGACCTGTAACCATAATGGCGGTTCACTGCGGGTTTCAGGACGCACTAAATAACGCTGCGACTTCTCATCGGGTGACGGCCAGCTTTCCCAAGCTGCGGTTGGTTCGCGTTTATAGCGTTTATCTACTTGCTGCAAAAATCCGTCTGCAAGATCACCGTCTTTGACGATTCCCAAATAAAGACGTGCAGCAGAATTGATGTTACGCATCACATCGCCATCACCAAGCAATAAAAAGCCATCATCAAACTGCTCGATGGCCCATTCAAAACGTGAACGTTCTGTTAGCAAACGACGGTAGCGATTGAGACGGATAATCGTGTGGATACGGGCACGCAATTCCACCCTATCAACCGGTTTCGTGAGAAAATCATCTGCACCGGCTTTTATGCCACGCAAACGCGATTCGCGGTCATCAAGGGCGGTAAGCATGATGATAGGCACTTCGGCCAATTTGGGATTAGCCCGCAAGCGTTCACACACTTCATATCCGTCCATAACGGGCATCATCACATCTAACAGGATGAGATCTGGCAGTAAATCTTCTGCTGTTTTTAGGGCTTCTTGACCATTAGTGGCGAAGGCCAGTTGATAATTTTCCGCCGCGAGTAGTAATTCAAGCGTATCGCGGACATGCTCTTCATCATCGACAATCAATAAGCAACTGTTATTATTCATAATTACCTCACTGCCATTAAGTTAAAAATAAATCCATACAAAAGAACGTTTTTAGACTTAATGGCATTGCCTCTGGAAAGGGGTGTGTTAAGGGCTTTTAAAACACGCTCTTAGCATGACACGTCCAAGATAAATCTTGGACTCCAACCAAAATAGGCGTAAATTATTTGCGACTTCCCAAAACGAGTAAGACCTTTTTTAAAAATATAGTCATCATGAAAAGTTTTGTCCACCTCAAAATGGCTAATGGGTAGTAAGCGCTTATGGGCCATTAGCAAATACCAAATACCAAATACCAATTACATTAATCACTACTAACCAATGGTTCGGACGGTTTTTAAATAACTCGACTCCATTTTGTCATTTCGACCAACGGGAGAAATCTTACCAACGGGAGAAATATTGAATTATCAATGGATTAAGATTTATCAAGTCCAAGTTCCCTCCGCTCAAATGGATCGCCGGGAGTCGAAATGACAAATCAGTCGAAATGACAAAGTATTGTTATAAATATTAAATAAATAAAATAATTAGGTAAAACTGTCCGAAGTATTGCTATACTTTACATTTGCGCTTTGTCATTTCGGTTTCTTTGATCGGAGAAATCTTGAGAAATCTTATTGGGTGGCAACAGACAAAAGCTCAATTTAGCTTAGTATAACGTGAGTTCTAGTTATTTTTAAATAGTTATAAATATTAACTTAAATCAAGATATTCTGAATAACTTTTTGAAGATTAAACGATTTTTAAATTTAAAGTAAGTAATACAAGTATTATTGTTATAATAGTGCTTTCAACTGACCTTTCCGGGTTTAAAGGCCATAGTGATTAAAATGGCAGAGAGTGTCTTGTTTTATATACTGCACACGCTCACAAACGACGTTTCAAATTGTTCTTGTACTAAGTATAACTCACTGATAATTACAATTTTTAGCGTCAATAATTAATAAGTTTATAGTTTATAACTTTTTTATATTAAACTAGAAATAACATTACTAACTTATGAAATGAACAATGCACAACCCAAAAAAATCCTCATTGTTGGTGACTGCCTTGAGGATAGAAAAAACTACCAACATTCTCTCAGCCAAGATTTTGAATATACCTATACTTTTTTGCAAGCAGAAACCGCCCAAGAGGCACTAGCATTGTGTCAAGAAGCGGATTGCATGTTGTTGAACCTTGCTTTTTTATACATAAATCTTATTGAATTCCTAAATCATTTAAGAGAACAAAGCGATCAGACAACCGCTCCTGTGATACTCATTATCGAACAAGGCAACGAATCCCTCGCAGTGCTAGCGATGAAAAGCGGTGCACCGGATTATTTAATAAGAGAAAACCTCACACCTTATAATATCATCCGTGCTGTTCATAATGCCATAAATAAAGTTGATGCACAACGCCAATTGTCAGAAAAGACGGCCCAACTCAGCAAAGCCAAGCGAGAGCGAGAGCGTGCGCTTCGCAGCAAAGATGAGTTTTTGGCAATGGTAAACCACGAACTTCGTACCCCTCTCAGCGCCATACTTGGCATGTCCGAAGTGCTGGAAGATAAAATCTACGGCCCACTGAACCAAAAACAATTGAAGTGCATACGCACCATTAGGGACAGTGGTACTCACTTGCTGAATTTGATCAGCAATCTCCTTGACCTCACTCAAATGGGTGCAGGTCGATTGGGATTTAAAATGAGTACGGTTTCGGTTCACGCTGTTTGTCAAGCGAGCTTAGGCCTTATTCAACAGAATATCAAAAACAAACGGCTCAAGATTTCTTCCAGTTATGATTATAGCGTGGAAACATTACCGGCTGATGAGTATCGCTTAACACAAATTCTCACCCATCTGTTAAGCAACGCCGTTAAGTTTACGCCAGAGGGCGGCACGATTGGACTGGAAGTTCTCGGCGACGAAACCCAAAACATGGTTCACTTCACGGTTTGGGACACCGGCATCGGTATTGCGAAGGACAAGATTGATGAGTTATTTCAACCATTTTCCCAACGGGATAGTCGTCTTACGCGGGAATATGAGGGCATGGGACTGGGTTTGTCATTGGTTCACCACCTAACGATGATGCATGGTGGCAACATTTCCGTTGAAAGCGAAGAAGGCAAAGGCAGTCGCTTTACCGTCTCGTTGCCTTGGCTGCCAAATCAAACGCCGCTCACGGTTGAAGAAACGTCAGCAATTGCCGTTTGTGGTGATAGATATCCAAAAAAGTTGTTGTTTGGTGTCATTGGTAATGGGTAATTAACGCGAGGTTTTTTATCGTTTTTGAATCGAAGGGGCAACCATAAAGGATTGCCCCTACATGACACGACGGTTCGTAGGGGCAAGCCCACGTGCAAAGCCCTTTTGGTTCCTGCAAAATACCTGATAATATGTGCTTCGGTACTTATAAAGTTTATAGAGTTTAGAGTTGTCCGAAAATAAGGGTTTTGTAACTTCCCTCCTTCCCTCTAGGTAGATACACTGGCTATATTAATGTCGTACCAAAGGGGCTTTTCATTAGCCCCTTCGGTATGTGTTATTAAAACCAGTGTAACTACCTGGCTTTCTTATTTATTTACGGGCAAGTCTTTTATAGAGTTTATAGAGTTTATGGAGTTTATGAATAGACATTATTGGAAATAAAAATCAGTTAAAAATAAGGTATTTAATAAATAGCTTTAAAAACTGGCAAAAATTTTGCATAAGCTATTTTTCCCATTTTAACCCCAATATGAGTTTATTTTTAGCGGTATTTTTAAGTATTTTTACTTAAACTGTCAAAATAATAACATTTAAACAAATTTTAACAAATCAATCTTATTCTAAATAAAAAGTATTATGTTGATAACTGATTAATTTTAAATTAAATTAAATTAATCTCATATTATTTCCAATAATGTCTAATCGATGAGTTTAATGGGAATTTACTCTCAAACTCAATGCCATTAAGTTAAGAGCAGGCAGGGTGGGTTCCGCTACGCGAAACCCACCACATTTGAGATAAATGGTGGGTTTCTGCGTTCTATCCGCCCTACAAAAGAACGTTTTTTCCGTACGATATGGCATTGACTCTCAAACTCTATAAACTCTATAAACTCTATAACGCAACAACTCTAGTATAAGTAAAGTTGGACATGACATCAATCGCCCATTACCAAACCATTACCGATTACCAATTACCAATTACCAAACTTTTAAATCACCAAGGAAAAATCAATGATTCGCAGTATGACGGCATTTGCACGGCAGGAGCAACAAGAAACTTGGGGGCAAATTTGTTGGGAATTGCGCTCAGTTAATCATCGCTATTTAGATATCTCTATCCGTCTGCCAGAAGAATTCCGCCGTTTGGAAGTGACAGTGCGTGAGCGCATTCAGCAGCGCCTCAAGCGCGGTAAAGTCGATGGCACTTTGTACTTTCAAGCCAACAAAGACGGCAACGCACAGTTGCATATCAATCAAGAACTCGCCCAACAATTGTTTGAGGCGATGCAACAAATCAATGCCATGACAGGCAATACCACACCGCCCAGTGCTTATGAAATTTTACGTTGGCAAGGTGTGCTAGAGACAAACACGGTGGATGTAGAAGAAATTGGGGAAACCGTGTTACAACATTTTGATACCGCCTTAGCACAACTGGTGGCACACCGGGAGCGTGAGGGGGCGCAATTGGCAACGTTGATTGAACAACGCTGCGATGCCATTGTTGCTGAAATTGAACCAATCCGCAATGAGTTGCCGACGATTTTGCAAGCGCAACGGGAACGGTTGCAAACACGTTTAGCTGAATTAGTCGAACTCAATAGCGAGCGGCTAGAGCAAGAAATGGTGATATTCGCGCAAAAAATGGATATTGCTGAAGAATTGGAACGCTTGGAAGCCCATTTGGTAGAAATTCGCCAAACGCTAACGCAAAATCAAGCCGTTGGCAGACGCTTGGATTTTATAGTCCAAGAATTACACCGCGAAGCTAATACGTTGGGGGCAAAATCCAATCATATTAACACTAGCCATCGCGCCGTTGAATTGAAAGTGTTAATCGATCAAATGCGTGAGCAGACGCAAAATATTGAATAGAGTTTGTAGAGTTTGTAGAGTTTATTGAGTTTGTAGAGTTTATTGAGTTTGATAGTAAAACGCCATAACTCATAAACGCCATAAACGCCATAAACTCTATAACTCATAAACGCCATAAACTCCATAAACAGTATATTTTAATTTTTCATTGGTATAGACACAAGGAGAAGTTCTGTGAGTAAGGGCACATTATTTACGATTTCTGCGCCATCGGGTGCCGGTAAAACCACTTTAGTTAAAGCACTAGTGGAAAGTACCGACAAGATTAAAGTCTCCGTTTCGCACACAACACGCAAACCTCGCCCCGGGGAAAAAAACAACGTGAATTATCACTTTGTTACTGAAGAAGAATTTATGCATAAGTTGACGTGCAATTTATTTTTGGAACATGCCCAAATCTATGATCACTACTATGGCACCTCACAAAAATTGCTGATAGAACAACTCAATGCGGGCATTGATGTGATTTTAGAAATAGACTGGCAAGGGGCACAACAAGTCCACCGCTTAAAGCCTGACACGGTGGGCATTTTTATTCTGCCGCCCTCACGGGCAGCCTTAGAAAAACGTCTGCGTAAGCGCGGCAAAGACAGCGAAGAAGTCATTGCCAAACGACTGCGCGGCGCGGTTGACGAAATCAGCCACTATGTTGAATTTGACTACTTAGTAGTGAATGATGATTTTTCAAAAGCCTTAAAAGACTTACAAGTCATTGTTCACAGTCAGCGTTTGAGGCAACTTGCCCAAGCGCCCAAACTTGAAGGATTGTTGACAGAGTTGCTGAATTCAAATGGGGAATAGCGACATAAAGAACCCAAGAAATCCGATTTTTTGGAAAAATCGGATTTCTCATGATTTCTTATAAAACGCCTAGATTGAAAGTGATTTTATAAGTCTTTGTTCATTTTTCATTCTTCATTTGATCGCGAGATATTCGCATTGGTGGAACCTGATGTAAAAGTCGGAGGTTTTCTAACCATCAAGCATCCAAATTCACCACCGACAGCGCATTTTTCTCAATAAACGCGCGGCGCGGTTCAACTTGATCGCCCATCAAAGTGGTAAAGATTTCATCGCTGGCGACGACATCTTCAATGCGGACTTGCAACAAATTGCGCGTTTCGACATTCATCGTTGTATCCCATAGTTGCCTTGGATTCATTTCGCCAAGTCCTTTATAGCGTTGGATATGCAAACCGCGCCGTGCTTCCGCCATTAGCCAATCGGCAACGGTTTTAAAATGATTCACTGGCTGCGTTTTTTCTCCACGTTGCACGTAAGCATCTGTTTCTAGCAGGCCGCTGAGTTTTTGGCCCAATTCCACAATGGCTTGATATTCGGGCGTATTGAAAAAGCCTTTACTCAAAGTATAGGTGCTTTCAACGCCGTGCGCCATCATAGTGATGTGGGCAAAAAAACTCTTCTCCTCGGGAACCGGTTGCACCGTAATTTGATAATGGTGCTGTGCATTTTCTAGTGCATTTTCCAAGGCCGCAAACCATTTTTTGACTTTGATTAGTTTTTGCAAATCGGCCGTGTTGAGCGGTGCTAAATCAATCATGGCTTTCGACACATCCGCCGGCAGTTGGCGCGAGATGCGTTTGATAATCTCCATGACTTGCAGATAGTCTTGAAACAGATTTTCTAGCGATTCTCCCAACAGGGGCGGTGCTTCTGGATTGACAAACAGTTGGGCATTTTGCAATGCCAACGTCGTTAGATGCTCATTGAGCATAGCATCGTCTTTGACATATTGCTCTTGTTTGCCCTTAGTCAGTTTATATAAAGGCGGTTGGCCGATATAAATATGCCCTCGTTCAAGCAATTCTGGCATTTGCCGATAAAAAAACGTTAATAATAAAGTCAGGATATGCTGGCCGTCTACGTCAGCATCCGTATTATGGACGGCGATGCCGCCTTGTCCGCAGATAAAGGTTTCATCGCCTTCTACGGAAAAATCGTAAACTTTACGGTTAGAAGCGTCAACTTGACGCACTGTGCGAACCGGTAAACCCATTAAATGGCCTATCATCGGCCTCGCATCCTCGGTTTTTTTCTGACATTGTGCGGTTTCTAAGCTTTTTTTCAGCGCCGCAGCACCTGCATGATCTTGCCATATCGTTTGCAGTTTCAATAGGTTATCAGGCCCGCCGACAGAAATTGTGTAAACGGTGTGGCGTTGAGAGCTCTCTTTTTTATCACCGCAAGGCAAGGGTTTAGCACTCGGTTCTGTTCGTGACAGCGAGGCATTGACACTGTGAGCCAGTAACAGATACTTCAGTTGATTTGCCAGTTTTTTTGAAACCGTAGAAAATGCAATCGCGTGAGACTGTGTCTGACAAGCGACTGTACCATCTCCCATCAAATAGCCCCGCAGGAAAGCCAATTGCAGCGCCGGCTCAACATTGAACACTAAATCGGGCATCAGTTTGCAAGTCGCATCAGTGCCATCAAAGCCGAATAGCTGACGAAAAACAGTTGCCACGACAGGGTTGTTTATTTTGAGACTATCACATCTTTCCCTTTCCTTGCACAAGGTGGGTTCTAAGCCAAACACGTCCCGAATGGCAGCACGAATGGTTGGTATCAATGGATCGTTCCGCTGAGCTATCGCAAAACGCACACCAGTGTGCTGACTCAGCGAGCCTTCCGCTACAAAAAAACCAATCACCAACATGAGGGATTCATTAATCGGTATGTAACGCGGTACGGCTTGATCAACATCATGGACTGGCGTCAATGTCACGGCATCATTGAAATAATTGACATCATCCGCTGTCAACGCTTTCAAATTGATGCAATCAGGCACTCTGTTTTTTTGCGCGGCGGCCCTATACTGTTTTTTAAAAATTTTGTCAAGAGGCCTATCTCCGATTTCCACCTGCATAAAAATGGCTTGCTGATCTAAATTGAGTGCATCCAACTGCATGCTAAAATGACTGAGCGCCGGACGACTTTGACCACTTTCCCAAGCGAACGAGGTGCAAGGCTGTTTGATTCCAATCGCCGCACAAATCTGTTGTTTGTTTAAACCAGAGGTTTTGCGCTGTTGTCTCAACACAATGCCCATTTTCTTAGGAATCGTCACACGCGGCCCTACCCTTTGCGGGCTATCGGCCTGTTCTTGAGGCCGTTTGGTTTTATACCACGCTTCCACCCCGCTACCACGCACCACGATGTGACTGTCCAACGCATCATCCAATTTGACTAATTCAGAGAGCAAATCAAGCCGTTCAGGTGCATTGCCAAAAAAAGGCAATTGGGCGGGAACAGCGATTATGTCTCCTTCGCGTATTTCATCACCTCGCTTTAAGACGGGACAGCCTTGTTCATCAGAAACAAAAATACTGTGCTCACCCGTGACGCGCACACTGCGCCCGTAAGCCGTTTTAATTTCATACAATGGCCCCTCATGATCATGACTTATAACGGCCTTGATAGGTTTGAAGCGCACTTCCCCAGAGTTTGGCTCAAAACATAAGACTTGATAAGAAAGCGGATTCTCATTCGCTGCCAACACGTTATCAATAAACGGGCCCACTTGCACAGAACGAATTTGTCCTTGCGGATCTTTAATCAATGTGGGTTCTTGTCCATCCACGCTCATAATGATAACGCGGTGATAACGCAATTTATCGGGATCATATTCTTCGTTGCCGATACCGCAGCCTAAAGCGGTAATCAAAGTGCCCACTTCAGCCGAAGACAACATTTTGTCAAAACGGGCCCGTTCAACGTTTAGGATTTTGCCTTTTAAGGGCAGAATGGCCTGATATTTTCTATCGCGGCCTTGTTTGGCCGAACCGCCGGCCGAATCCCCTTCTACCAAAAACAATTCCGACAACGCCGGATCTTTTTCCTGACAATCGGCCAATTTGCCCGGTAAACCAGCGATGTCTAGGGCCGTTTTGCGCCGTGTCATTTCACGAGCTTTACGGGCTGCTTCTCTGGCATGAGCGGCTTCAATGATTTTGGCTGCGATGTCTTTGGCTTCTTGGGGATTTTCTAGCAAAAATTCTTCGAGTTTCTCGGCGGCTATCCCTTCTACCGCAGCTTTGACTTCACTTGACACCAATTTGTGTTTTGTTTGTGAAGAAAATTTAGGATCGTGCATTTTGACCGATAACACGGCCGTCAAGCCTTCGCGGACATCATCGCCAGCGGTAGAGACTTTGGCTTTTTTCAAAAAGCCTTCTCGTTCTAAATAATTGTTAAAGGTGCGCGTCAGTGCGCCGCGAAATCCGGCCAAATGGGCACCACCGTCGCGTTGGGGAATATTGTTGGTAAAACAAAAGATGTTTTCATGGTAGGAGTCATTCCATTGCATAGCGACTTCTACCGCTATGTTGTCTTTTTGGCTGTTGAAGTAGAAGATGGTGTTGTGCAATGGCGTTTTGTTACGATTAAGCAGTTCAATAAAGGAGCGAATCCCGCCATCGTCATCAAAAATCGTTTCTTTGTTGGTTCTATCGTCAATGAGACGAATCAGCACACCGGCATTAAAAAAAGACAGTTCTCGCAATCGGTTAGCGAGAATATCGTAATGAAATTCGGTATTGGTAAAAGTATTGCTACTGGGTTTAAAGCGGATTTCGGTGCCGGTTTTTTTTGTTTTGCCCGTTACCGCTAATGGCGCGAGTGGCACACCTTCTTGGTAAGATTGTTGATGAGTTTTACCATCCCGACGGATAGTGAGTTGCAGTTCTTCTGACAGGGCGTTTACTACTGAAACACCCACGCCATGCAATCCACCGGATACTTTGTAGGAGTTATCGTCAAATTTACCGCCGGCATGGAGAATGGTCATAATCACTTCAGCGGCGGAACGGCCTTCTTCTTTGTGAATATCAACCGGGATACCGCGTCCATCGTCGATGACGGTGATAGAGTCGTTGCGGTGAATTCGCACGGTGACTTCTGAGCAGTAGCCCGCTAACGCTTCATCAATGGCATTATCGACGACTTCAAACACCATGTGATGTAAACCGGTGCCATCGTCGGTATCGCCAATATACATGCCAGGGTGTTTTTTGACCGCTTCTAAGCCTTTTAAAACTTTGATGTTATTTGAATCGTAGGTGGTTTCAGCCATGGCCTTTTTCCCTATTTTTGAGGAGCGTTATTTTATCATTTTTTGGAACAAATTTTTGATTTTTTCTAACTTTAGCCCAGTATAGCAGCCCCAAAGGGGCGTATTATTAAAGCCAGGGGCTGCGCCCCTGGAGCGCTTAAAAACAACATCGTTAGTTAAAAGCGCATCACAATTGGCTTGCAACGCCACCGCAACTTGTAACGCGTCGGATAGCGTTAAATTATATTGGGCGCGGAATTTTGCGGCTTCTATTCCAGTGTCCTCGTCTATTATTTCAAGTGAAACATTATTACCTTCTGTCAAGAAATCAACAAATTCCTGCTGTCGTTGGGTAAAGTCATTTCGTATAGGAGCCACTAAACATTCGGCCAGCGTCACAGGCGAAGCCACTGCCAACCGGGCTTCATTTTCTATCAAGTCAAAAACGCTTTTAGCAACTGCAAAATAATGAGGATTTTTCTCAACATAGTAGATAACAGGGGCGGTGTCCAAAAACACAAGCTCTACACCGTCAAAGGCTTCTTCAATTTTCATTGACGACTACCTCGCCTCTGAGTGCCCGTTCACGGTGTTCATCCGATTCACGTCGTGTGCGCGATACCCATTGTTGAGCATCTTCACCCATCAACGGATAAGGCGCAGCTCCACGAATATCACGAAATGAGCGGGCTGGTTTTTGAGAGTGCCTGACTCTTTCTGCTAAATGAATCAGCAAATCCATTTGTTCAGGCGGTGTCAGAGATTTAGA
>NBMI01000276.1 GCA_002085445.1 Candidatus Parabeggiatoa sp. nov. 2 | reverse complement strand
TAGTCTAAATGTCTTTGTTCATTCTACATTTTTTATTAATCGCGAGATATTCGCAGGGCGCATTCCCATTTTCCGGGTACGACAGTTATAGCTTGTAGTAGGCGCTTTAGCGCCCAAGTTTATAACAAGCACTTTAGCGCCTAAGTGTTGTACGGCCATTCGTTTAGTAGCAATCGTTTCGCCACGGCGTTTGGCGTTCCTTCACTGCGTTTCGCTGTACTCAATTCGTTTATCCGCGTAATTCGTTGTACTCAATTCGTTTATCCGCGTAATTCGCTGTACTCAATTCGTTTATCCGCGCTTGTGTCGTTGTACTTACTTAACCGTAAAAACGGGAATGCGCCCTATTCGCATTAACAACGTCACGCCTACCAATTTATTTTTTAAAAATCATTGAAAAACCGCAGTGCCATGCCCATATTGTCCGACGTAACGTCAGCACTTTTTTTTTAATCCACAGTCAAAGGAAAACATTATGAAAAAGACTTTGTTGTCTGGTGTTGTTTTACTCTTCATGCTCGCCAACATGCCCGCAAAAGCGGTGGATATGCAAGCTGTGAAACACACTAATCCGCTGCCAAATTTCATGGTCGTTTTTGTCAAGTATGGTGATATGCTGGATATGTCCACAAAGCAGGAGCAGGCTTTGAAGAAGTGGGGAAAAAAACACCAGCCCATCGCTCAAAAACTGGTTAAGGCGATTATGAAAGGTGAAAAACAACTTCATCAAGCCGCTATTGACGGTGCCTCTAAAGAAAAAATAATGGCTCAATTTGATGAGTCGCTCAAGGCGCGCAGAGAATTGGCAGAACTCAAGACGGACTGTCGCGATAACCTGCGTAAAGTCCTGTCAGAAGATCAGTGGGATCAAGTCGTTGAGTTATACACTGAAATGCCGTAAAAAATGGCACCTCCCATGACTCGGTGGGCAGTGCTTTAATTTATTCGCAAGCAAGCACTGCCCTGTTTTCCAAATGAAAAATGAAAAATGAAAAGTGGCAAATATGAAAAATGAAATATGGCTAATATTATTTGAATTCCCTATTCACCATTCCCTATCCGCCATTCCCTATTCGCCATTCGGCATTACCCATTCCTATTCCCCATTCCTTATTCGCCATTCCCATTCCCTATTCCCATTACCTATAAATCAATGAGTTAAGTGGGTAAACAAAAGTCTATTAACATAACGAACGGTAATAGTCGCTAAAGCGACTACTACAAACCGCAAGATAAGAATAACTGACTGATTTTATTAAAGTAGTACAACGGATTTACGAACCGAAGGATCGCAAAGCTTCCCGAAACGGATTATTGATAATAATTCCGTCATTTAGGTTAGACTAACCCCGAAAAAAATCCGTTTATTTCGCGTATCCGTTGTACTATCAGTACAATCCGTTGTACTCAATTTTTCATTTCTCATTCTCCACTATTATGTCACAAACCCACTGTTATCACTGTGGCTTACCAGTGCCTGACAATCTCAATTTATTTGTCACTATAAAAGACAAACCACAACCGATGTGTTGTCATGGCTGTCAAGCGGTTGCCCAAGCGATTGTTGACGCTAATCTACAAGATTTTTATAAATACCGCACTAATAACGCGCCGACTGGACAAGAAATAGTCCCCGAATTTCTCCAACAAACCACCGTCTATGATAACCCCGCTATTCAAAAACGTTTTGTCCGTTATAAAGATGGACAGATACGCGAAGCGGCTTTAATCTTAGAAGGTATCACCTGCGCCGCCTGTATTTGGTTAAATGAACGTCATTTGCGGACATTGTCCGGCATTATTGATGTACAAATCAACTATTCCACCCACCGTGCCCGTGTTCGATGGGATGATTCACGTATTCATCTCAGTGAAATCTTACAAGCCATCAGTCAAATTGGCTACACCGCCCATCCTTATGATCCTGCCCGTCAACAAGAAATCCTTGATCGTGAACGCAAACAACAATTACGTCGTATTGGCGTGTCTGGGGTGCTAGGCGTACAAGTGATGATGTTTTCAATTGCCCTGTACGCGGGCGCATGGTATGGCATGGAAGCCGAATTTAGGTACTTATTTTATTGGATCAATTTAATACTAACGCTACCTATTATTTTATATTGTGCCAAACCCTTTTTTAAAAGCGCTTGGCGCGATATTAGTCACCGGCAAGTCGGGATGGATGTGCCCGTCGCATTAGCCCTCACGCTCGCTTTCCTCGGCAGCGTTTATACAGTAATCACTGATCAGTTATCAGTGTTCAGTGGATCAGCGATCAGTGCTCAGTTATCCGTTATCAATTACGGACATGTTTATTTTGACTCCATTGCGATGTTTGTGTTTTTTTTGTTGACGGGACGGTATTTTGAACTAAGAGCGAGACAACGTAGCGCACGGGCGGCCGAAAGTTTGGTGCATTTAGTGCCAACTATGGCGACTCGTTTATGCAAAACGGCTAACGGGGTTCAGGAAGAGTTAGTATTAGTGGCTGATTTGGTTGTTGGAGATACGCTGCTGATTCGCCCCGGTGAAAATATTCCAGCCGATGGTATTATTTTAGAAGGGCGTTCTAGCGTTGATGAATCTCTGCTCACTGGCGAAAGTCGCCCCATCACCAAAACTGCGGGGCAACCATTAATTGCCGGTACTGTTAATATTGATAGCCCATTGCAAATGCAAATAGACAAAGTGGGTGCAGATACCGTTTTATCCCATATATTACGTTTATTGGAACGCGCCCAAACAGAAAAACCAGCTATCACGCAATTAGCCGATCGAGTGGCTTCATGGTTTGTGTTAGGCGTATTGCTATTAGCTTTCGGAGTAGCAGTCTATTGGTGGACGATTAACCCGGCGGCGTGGTTAGCGATTACACTCGCCGTATTAGTCGTTACTTGCCCTTGTGCGCTCTCGCTGGCAACACCCACCGCGATAACAGCGGCGACTAGTACCTTAACGCGTGCTGGCTTACTAACCACACGAGGACAGGCTTTAGAAAGTTTAGCACGAGCCACTCACTTTGTTTTTGATAAAACGGGCACTTTGACGAAAGGGCGTTTGCGCTTATTAGCCACTTATCCATTAGCACACTTTAACCAGACTACGTGTTTACAATATGCACAAGCCTTAGAACGTCATTCAGAACATCCGATTGCGCGGGCTTTCAAATCGCCCTCTGCCCCGCCTTTATCAAAGGAAGGAACAACGGCGACTGCCAACGCCGTCAGTCATCATCAAATCTCCCCTGACATGACGGCTACTGCCGTCACAAATCACCCTGGGGCCGGCATGCAAGGCAATATTGACAGCACACGCTATTTTATAGGTACTCCCGCCTTTATTGCCGAAATGACCGGATTAACCCTTGAACCAGAACGTTTGCAAAGTTTACAACAACAAGGCAACACACTGGTTTTACTCGCTAATACGCAATCGCTTATCAGCGCTTTTGTGTTAGAAGATGAGATTCGTAGCGGCGCACGAGAACTCATCCAAGCCTTACAACAACAAGGTAAATCAGTCAGTTTATTAAGCGGCGATCATGCTCTCGCAGTTCAGCGCGTCGCCAAAGCGGTAGGCATTAAAACAATCAGCGCCGCCCTCACGCCAGAAGATAAATTACAACATGTCAAAGCCTTACAAGCACAAGGAGAAATCGTCGCGATGATAGGCGATGGCGTCAATGACGCGCCGGTATTAGCACAAGCGCAAATCTCCATTGCAATGGGAAGCGGCACCCAAGTTGCCCGTGCCAGCGCCGACATGATTTTATTAACAGAACAATTACCTAATTTATTAATAGGCATAAACACCGCCCGTCAAACCCTAAAAATCATCCGTCAAAATGTCATTTGGGCAATTGGTTATAATGCGCTCGCCTTGCCAGCAGCAGCGGTGGGTTGGGTAGCCCCCTGGATGGCAGCGATAGGTATGTCTTTTAGCTCCTTATTAGTCGTTGCCAATGCGCTGCGTTTAACTCTCAGCGAACAATAAACCGTTCAAAAAGAGTCCAAGATTTATCTTGGACGTCTCAAGCGTCACTTGCGCTTGCAAGCGTTATATTTTTTCTATCATTTCTCAATCACAAAATAAGGCCATCATTCTCACAACCTGGCCCTCAAAAAAGCCGCCAATTAGACATGAAAGATAAATAATACTGAGTTGTTTGACAACTAATAGATTATTTGATAACTAATAAAAAGTAGGTTCACAGCTTTCATATCAATGACGAGAAACCCTCTCTTTGTAGACGATTTCAAGTATTGATATGCGAAGTGAAAATCCTTTGATATTGTTCCGCCAATTGGGTGATTTTCAGTGGACCTACGTATGGTTAGCAATTTTTTTCTAAATATGAAAGATTTTTTATGCGCGAAATAAATCAAAAATTCAACTCTGGTCGCGCGGATGCCAACAACCCTAACAATCAGGCGTTTTGGCAGGAACGAGGATACAAAGAGAGACCTGAAAACTGGCGGGAATTACATCGCTCCATGAATCGTCCCACCTCATCAAAGAACAGAAGCCGCAAGCGTGATTTCAATGAAGATTGCTTTCTAAGCTTTGACTCTTTTGGGCTTTTACCGTGTGACGGCTTTGGTCGCTTGAGCAAAGATGATTACTAAAACGCTTTCTCCTTGACAAAAACCCGTTTTCCATTTAGCCATCCAGCAAATACAACGCTCCCATCAATGGCGACAATAAACACAAAAAAATTCCATGCTTAAAAACGACTTTTCCTAAGATTCAATTTATCGCAACGACTCACTCTCCTTTCATTATTCAGTCCTTGCGTGAAGGCGAATTGATTGAACTGAATGAGTGTTTGTGAGTGTTTGTAGTAGGCGATTTATCGCTTTGCCGCAATCAACTCAATAACTCACGCTCACGCAGAACGGATTTTTGCTTAACTTAATAGCAGTGCCCCTGATAACGGATCACTGAAAAAAGGATAACTGAAAAAAATGGAAATACTCTTTTTATTAATTCCTATATCGTTGATATTGATAGGATTAATTGTATTGGCCTTTTTGTGGGCGATAAAATCGGGACAATTTGATGATTTAGAAGGGCCAGCCCATGAAATTTTAATGGACAATGATAATTTACCACCATCAAAAGACAAAAGCATGAATTAGAAAACAATTCGTTTATCGGCCCGTAATTCGTTGTACTAATAAGGCCATCACTCAAATCAAGTGTTCAGGCTAAAGTTTTTCTCCGAAAAACTTTAGCCTGAAAGGCAAAAGTTTCGCTTCGCTGTACTTTTGCCTGAACTTCAATTTCACAACATGGCCCCAAAAAAGCCGCCAGTTCGACAAAACCTTGGTTTTTTAACTCAAATTCGTTTATCCGCGTAATTCGTTGTACTTTCGTCTCATTGAGTCAATCTGTTAAAACCTAAACAACCTCCAAACCAATTCGTTTATCCGCGTAATTCGTTGTACTTACTTTCGTCTCATTGAGTCAATCTGTTGTATTATTGATTACTTGTACACAGTTGAATGAACGGGTTGTACCTTAAAACCTAAATAACCTCTAAACCAATTCGTTTATCCGCGTAATTCGTTGTACTTAATATCAGTGTTGAAACGAAGGCGATTATAAAAAAAAAAGCATTGAAACGTTGTCATAAGACACCTAAATAACTAATTTATAGAGAGGCCTCTTGGGGGCCATTCTATTAAAATCAATAAATGACATTAAATCGGAAAAACAACGGCAAGCAATCCGCTTAAAAATCCTTTTTTATATACAATCCTTGTAATTATTAAGTAAATATGTCCAGAGTCCTAATCCAAAACTACCACACAGAAGTCGAAAAAATCATCCAATACAGCGGTTCGCACAACGAAACCTCCATTCGTGTCGCATTTCAAAAGCTCCTAGAAGGCTATTGCTCGGCAAATCATTTTATTTTAATCCCAGAATTAGCCTACCGCACCCAATACGACACCACCGTTTATCCCGATGGCACCATCAAAGATGCGTTGCGTCTACCTTGGGGCTATTGGGAAAGCAAAGATATCGATGATGATTTAGACAAAGAAATCCAGAACAAATTGGCAAAGGGCTATCCCACCGACAATATCTTATTCGAGGATTCACAAACCGCAGTCTTAATTCAAGCCGGGCAAGAAGTGCAACGCGTTTCAATGACAGACGCGGAAAAACTAGATGCATTGCTAACGCAATTTATCCAGTACGAACGCCCAGAAGTGCGTGATTTTCGGCAAGCCATTGAACACTTTAAAACCGATTTACCCACCCTTGTTGAAACCTTACGAAAAACGCTCGCGGCTCAAACGAAAACCAATAAACCATTTAAGGCAGCCTTCAAAGGCTTATTGACGCTATGTCAAGACTCAATCAACCCAAAAATCAACACCTTTGATATTCGGGAAATGATTATTCAACATATCCTCACCGAAGATATCTTTTTAACCGTTTTCAATGAAACGCAATTTCACCGAGAAAATATCGTGGCGCGTCATTTAGAAACGGTAGTGAATAGCTTTTTCACCGGCAAAGTACGCCGCGATACGCTAAAATCTATTGACAGTTACTACGCCGTAATTCGCCGCGAAGCGGCTAATATTAGCAATCACCATGAAAAACAAAAGTTTCTCAAGGTAGTGTACGAGAATTTTTATAAAAGCTATAATCCAAAAGCGGCGGATAGATTAGGGATTGTTTATACGCCAACTGAAATCGTGCGGTTTATGATTGAAAGCACCGATTATCTATTGGAAAAACACTTTAATCGTTTATTAGCCGATGAAAATGTCGACATTCTCGATCCTGCAACCGGCACCGGTACATTTATTACAGAATTAATTGAATACTTACCCAAAAACCGCCTTCGCGCTAAATACCAACACGAAATTCACTGCAATGAAGTCGCGATTTTGCCCTATTACATTGCCAATCTCAATATTGAATATACCTACCAGCAAAAAATGGGCGAGTATGAAGCTTTTTCACATATTTGCTTTGCGGATACTTTAGACAATTTGGGCTTTGAGCACAGCTATCAAAATCAACAGAAAACCTTATCTCTTGGATTGGACGAAGAAAACGCCGCACGTATTCAAGAACAAAATAAGCGCAAGATTTCAGTGATTATCGGCAATCCGCCCTATAACGCTAACCAACAAAATGAGAATGACAACAATAAAAACCGTGACTACCCTGAAATAGATACCGCGATTAAACGCACTTACATTGCCAACAGCACGGCGCAGAAAACCAAGCTTTATGATATGTATGCACGGTTTTTTCGATGGGCAAGTAATCGTTTATCAGACAATGGCATTTTAACGTTTGTGACTAACTCCTCTTTTATAGAGGCGCGTACATTTGACGGCTTTAGAAAAGTCGTGGCAGAAGAATTTAATGAGATTTACGTTGTTGATTTAGGCGGCGATGTTAGAAAAAATCCCAAATTATCCGGCACTAAAAACAACGTGTTTGGGATTCAAACCGGCGTAGCGATTTCGTTTCTGGTAAAGCGACAAGGCGCAACTTCGTTTCAAATTCACTATGCACGTCGCCCAGAAATGGAAACCGCCGCCGACAAATTGGCATTTCTACGAACTTCCCAATTTAAGCAAATTGATTTTAACAGAATCCTGCCCGACAAAAATCACAATTGGCTCAACCTCGCTGACAATGATTTTGATGAGTTATTGCCTTTGGCTAACAAAGAGACTAAATTGGCTAAGTTGCAAAAAGAGGAACGGGCGGTTTTTAAGTTGTTTTCTTTGGGTGTTTCTACAAACAGAGATGAGTGGGTTTATGACATTAATTGTGACTCATTACAAACAAAAATCAGGTTTTTTATTGAGAAATTCAACTTAAATATTGAATCTAAAAGTGCTTCTCTTGCTTCTCTTGATTATTCTATAAAATGGAGTGATGTTTTAAAGAAAAGATTATTGAATGCAGAAACACTGAAATACAATGATAAATATATTGTTAAACTTTCTTACCGACCCTTTTTAAGTAAATTTTACTATTCAGAAAAGGGACTTTCTGATAGATTAACTTCAAATCACTCTGAAATTTTTGGTAATGAGTTAAAAAGTGAAAATAAAATTATCATGTTTTCCGGTATTGGTTCCTCAAAGTTATTCCAAAGTTTTGCGATTAGCAGCATATTTGGTTTAGATTGTTTAGAAAAAACGCAATGTCTTCCTCTCTACCGCTACGATTCCGAAGGCAGGCGCCTAGAAAACCTCACCGACTGGGGCTTAAAGAAATTTCGCACCCATTACCAAGACAACACCATCACCAAGAAGAACATTTTTCACTACACCTACGCCGTATTACATCACCCGGCTTATCGGCAAAAATACGCCCTGAACCTAAAGCGCGAATTTCCGCGCCTCCCGTTTTATGACGACTTTCATCAATGGGCGGCATGGGGCAAGCAATTAATGAACTTACATTTAAACTACGAAACGGTGCAAAAGTACCCGCTTAAACGGATGGATAAAAAACTAGCCGCCAACCAAACCAATAAACCCAAACTCAAAGCCGACAAAGAAAAGGGTGAAATTCACTTAGATGCTATAACGACTTTGCAACGCATTCCGCCCACCGCTTGGGAATATAAACTCGGCAACCGCAGCGCGTTAGAATGGATACTCGATCAATACAAAGAAAAGAAACCGCGTGACAAAACCATTGCGGAGAGATTCAATACCTATCGTTTTGCCGACTATAAAGAGCAAGTGATTGAATTATTGCAACGGGTTTGTACCGTCAGTATTAAAACGATAGAGATTATAAGAAAAATGCCTTAACATTATACTATTTGTTTGTAGTAGGCGATTTATCGCCTCAACTGTGAAACCATTTGTTCGTAGTAGGTAATTTATTGCTGTGATACGCATGTCCCAATTATTTACCTAAAAATTTTGAGGGCCATAAAATACTTTGAATAGTTTAAAATAAAGTTATGGCCCCCAATTGCGCCTCATTAGCCATAGTTTTTATAAGTGTTTTATTACAACGAGTCCTTAATACATAAGCTTTACATAAGCTTGTGCATGCAAGCGTCATTTGCGCATGCAAGCGTTATATTTTTTCTATAACTTCTCAAATCAGAAGTTTTTATAAATCCTTGATTTCATAATAACCTCTAAACCAATTCGTTTATCCGCGTAATTCGTTGTACTTAATAAATTCAACCCTTAATCCGCATTATTAATCTCTTATTATATACAATCCTTATCCTTAAATTTGACTTTCTGTGATTGTAAGAACAGTTATTTTAAAAAATGAACGAAACCAAAAGAAAAATACTCCAAATTTGCCTCGACAAAAAACGAGATATTACGATTCCTGAAATTGCACAACCTTTAAATCTCAGTCACACAACGGTGCAAAGGTATCTACGTGATTTCAAAAACGCCGGCAGAATTGCCCAATTTAAGATTGGGGAACAAAATGATATTAAAAGACAATATCAATTAATGAACCCCAAAAACTATTTTGACAACTATTTATTTGTCTATAAACAACAACAATTAATAGGTTATCTAAATTTTGATAACGGATTATATCAATTTGCCTACGACAGTCATTATTTATGCCAACCAGAAGCCGTGGCTTTGTCACCAACAATGGATTTGACTGAAACCATTTTGCAAACTGAAAGATTTCACGTTTTTGAACAACTTATTCCAGAAGGAACGGATAGAAAAATACTGGAAAAAAAAGTCGGTTCTGCCAATGACTTTGACTTATTGCCCTTGTTACAGCATATTTATGGAGATTTTCAATTTTCGAGAACGCCGGTTAAATTCGAGAAACATTATTCTCACCCAATTCGTTATACCGATATCAAAGACAAACTCCTTGGACAAAATACTTTTCCCAATATTTTACAAATGGCAATTCACATTGACGACAAGCTACTCTTTCCTGACAGAAATGGATTAACTGAAGTCAGCAGAATTTTGGAGCCGTCGGGATTATCCGGTTATCAACATAAATTTTCAATTGTCTTAAAAAACAATCTCATACGGCAAGCTAAAGCCAATGAAAGCGCTTATTTTTTTATAAAACCGTCTCATCCTAAAAAAGCAGATAGAGACAATGCTTTTTACTTTCCGCACTTAGCTATCAATGAACACCTGTTTATGACTTTTGCCAAAAATGAATTAGGCTTTGAAGTCCCTTGGAATGGTATAATCAAACGCCCACAAGATAGTGAATATCATTATATTGTCAGACGTTTTGATAGACATAACGGCTATAAATTTGCCTATTATGAATTTGCAACCTTACTCGGATTAGATAGCGAACACAAATATAAAACCAGTTCAGAAAAAATGTTCAAGCGGATTAAAAAAGTTTTAACGTTACCCAAAGAACGCCTAATTCTCCTCAGCTATTATTTTTATTCGATGCTTATTGTCCATGAAGATATGCACACCAAAAATTTGTCAGTGAGAACAGACGGAAAAACGATTAGGATGTCGCCCCTTTATGATATTGCAACAACAGCCATTTATCAAAACGTTTGCGGCTATGAATCCCATTTACCTATCAATGGCAAAAGGACTCAGATTCGTCCCAAAGATTTTTATGTTTTGGTGGATTTATTAGCGGTTAAGCGAAAAACGTTTGACAAAACAGCCGCCAATATTTTGTTTAACTATACCCACAAACTCCCAGAGTATTTTGATAGATTAGAAAAAGCGTTTCCAAACGCCAAAATTTATAAAAAAACGCCAGCAAATTTCTCAGATAAAAAACAACGCATTATTCACTCTATTTCATTAGCTGAAAAAATGAGGCAAAGCCATCAAACTCGAATAAAACAACTTAACAAAAATGGTTGGTATGCACAACTTAATATTCCATGCCATGTTGATTATCCGGTAGTGCAAACCAGTCTCATCTGTTTATAGTAGGCGATTTATCGCCTCAACTGTGAAACCATTTGTTCGTAATAAACAATTTATCGCTATGACACGCAGGGGCACTATTGAGGGCCATAAAATACTTTGAATAGTTTAAAATAAAGTTATGGCCCCCAATTGCGCCTCATTAGCCATAGTTTTTATAAGTGTTTTATTACAACGAGTCCTTATACATAAGCTTGTGCATGCAAGCGTCATTTGCGCATGCAAGCGTTATATTTTTTCTATAACGTCATTTGCGCATGCAAGCGTTATATTTTTTCTATAACTTCTCAAATCAGAAGTTTTTATAAATCCTTGATTTCATAATAATTAATTCAACCCTTAATCCGCATACTTAATAACCTAATAACCTAATAACCTAAACAACCTCCAAACCAATTCGTTTATCCGCGTAATTCGTTGTACTTACTTTCACAATTGAATGAACGGGTTGAACCTTAAAACCTAAACAACCTCCAAACCAATTCGTTTATCCGCGTAATTCGTTGTACTTACTTTCGTCTCATTGAGTCAATCCGTTGTATTCCTCCAAACCAATTCGTTTATCCGCGTAATTCGTTGTACTTACTTTCGTCTCATTGAGTCAATCTGTTGTATTATTGATTACTTGTACACAATTGAATGAACGGATTGTACCTTAAAACCTAAACAACCTCCAAACCAATTCGTTTATCCGCGTAATTCGTTGTACTTAATAGTCTACTTGTCCACATAAACAGGCACTGGCTTGTAGAAACGACTGATAACTGATAACTGAATATGCTACTCCAATTTATCCCATTGAATGACAGCCGTGCCAAAAATGTCAGCCCCTGACATTTTTGGCTAATAGGGGTCTATAAACTTTGGTGACCAAAATTATTGATTGCCGGTTAGGGATACTTAAAGATTTGACAATGTCACATTTCAATCACTTTGCGGCCCGCTCGTATAAAGTTCGCCTTATACAAATGACAATATAACATTATCAAATTATACTATGAACGGGTGAAATTTAGACTTTTTTCTTCACAAGGGTGAAGGGAATGAAGCACGAATTCCCAAAACATAAAAGTCCAAATCTAAGCCGTGTGCAGTATAATCTTCTTCAAATGTGAGTTGGAGAACCTGAATGAAACCAATAAGACCCCTATTTTGCAAACTACAGCGCACTACCCTATATGCGCTGCTATCATTTCTGTTTGCAGCGGCAAGCACCGCCCAAACCGAACCGGAAATGACAAATAGCAATATCCTGTTTGATTGGGCTGAAAAACAATATCCACAATTTTTTAGTCCATCCAATACCGCAACCCAATCGATTTTGGGTTATCTCGCCCGCCATTATGTGGAAACGGAAGCTTGGTTAGGCACGACGGACGGTCAAGTCTATGTTTATGGTGAGATTTTCAATGAGATTGAACCAGTGGGGCTTTCAATCAAACCGGTTGGTGAGGTCAGCTTTTATTTATCTCTGGCACAGGCTGATTCATCTTTGATTATCAATGAAATCGTCGCTAAAGCCGCTGACGGGGGGAGCGACTGGTTTGAACTTTATGCGGCCGGAAAAGAGGCCGTGTATCTGGGTGATTACACAGTGGTTGATGACAAGGCCGGACGAGAACCCATGGCCTTGCCAGAAGTGACCCTAGCGCCCGGGCAATTTGTAATCGTTTATGCCACCTATGACAAACCGGCCGATGGCAGCCCTTATGTTTCTTTTAAACTGGGTGCCAGTGATAGTGTCACCCTGTTTAAAGGGAGCGAATTGATCGATTTGCTAAAATGGCAAAAGGGCGATGCACCCAGCGGTTTTAGTTATGGACATTTGCCCGATGGTACTGGCGAGGCACAAACCCTGAAACCCACCCCCGGTGCGGCCAATGAAATGACGGCTAACAAACCAACGGCTCCTGTTGACAATCCTGAAGATCCCGGCAACAAAGACTTAGAAGTCTTTAACCGCGATAAAGTCGTTGAGGTCTATATCGAATTGAAACCCGAAGACTGGCAAGCCATTTTGGATGATCCGCTGGCTAAAGAATATAAGCCAAGTACAATCACTTACAATGGTGTAAAGCTAGAAAATGTGGCCTTTCGGACGAAGGGCAAGTCTAGCCTAATGAATGTCGCAGCGGATAACAATTCTGGCCGTTACAGTTTTAAAGTCGATATGGATCTTTATGTCGAGGGTCAAACACTGTCGGGGCTGAAAAAACTCAATTTCAACAATAATTGGAGAGAGCCTAGTTATATGCGTGAGTACATCTCTTATGATTTGATGCGATACATGGATTTGCCAGCCCCCCGCATTGCGTATGTGAATCTCTATATTAATGATGTGCTACACGGATTTTATACGGTGGTAGAACATGTGGACAGCGTGTTTGTGAACACAAACTTTGCCAATGGTGAGGGTGATTTGTACAAACCGGAAGGCAAAGGGAGTGATCTCCTCTGGATTAGCGATAATTTCAGTGACTATTCTGGCATTGAATTAAAAACGAATGAAGATAGCAGTGATAACGCCGCTTTTATGACCATGATTGATGTGCTGAATAATGGGACTGACTACGAGTCGGTCTTAAACGTTGATGGTTTTTTACGTTATATCGCTGTCAATACTGCTGTATCAAATTGGGATTTTTATCCAGGCAATTATTACTTATATGAACAAGCTGGTGTGTTTTCTATCATTCCGTGGGATTTAAATCGGTCATTTGGTGGTGGTGGTGTGAGCTGTTTGGATGAGAAACGCATAGAACTCTTGATTTATGATCCGCCGACCTCATCCGCTATGAGTCAAAGACCGCTGATCGACAAATTACTGCAAAACGCCGATTATCGGGAAGCCTATTATGATCATTTTGAGACACTTCTCAATGGGCCTCTCAATCCAGATACAATGGCACAAACCATCAATGACACAGCCGCTCTGATACGTGATTTTGTTTATGCTGATCCCTCGGCATTCTATACCCCTGAAGAATTTGAAGCGTCGTTAACGGAAGGATTTTACTATTCGACAGCGGAATCTACGACAGAACCAACCAATGGCATGGCGCCACCAATACCATGGGAAGGCTACATTGGTCTTAAATCCTTTGTAGAACAGCGCGTTTCAAACCTTCGTGATCAACTTGATGGTGTTGTTAGTGATGGTTATTCAGATAGTTGCATAGCGACTGAATCTGAAATGACTGCTCCTGTCCTAAGTTAAGCTTTTGGGTGAGGGCAACCATAAAGGATTGCCCCTACATTACATAACGGTTTGTAGGGGCAATCCCTTGTGGTTGCCCTTAACTTAATGGCATTGTCCTGATAGAGTGCCCCCAGATAGCGTTTCCTAAAAAAAAATGGTTGAATCATGTCCTACAGATAGTGGACAATGTCAAACCTTCGAAGTTTCTAAAACCTCGAAGGTTTTTCAGCGAGCGTAGGGTGGATTCCGCTATCGCGAAACCCACCACATTCAACCAACGTCGCACATATTGTCCAATGCGAACCGCGTCCGCACCTTGCTCATTACGCCTAACAATACGTTCGACAAATGGATGGATTGTTGTTTTGGCAACCCTTAAACCGGTGGGCGTTTCGTTCAAGCCTAAAAACAATGGATTATAGGAAAAGGATATCTATCACGGCAGTTGGGAGACGACACCCGAATTTCCGTACCACCCAAAATGAGCCGTCCAGAAATCATCATTTTGCGTTGGAATGGGAAATAAAAGATGGGCACTAGAAAAAACCACTATTCTCAACTGATCAAAGAAATCCGATTTTTAAAAAAAATAGGATTTCTCATGGATTTCTCATTGTGTTCAGAATAAATTCAGTTTGAAAGAACTGAGCTAGTGGCACAGGCGTTAAATATAAAACGGCCTAAAAATTTAGGAGACCTCCTTTATTTTAAAATCGCCTTCAAAGTAGCCAATCCAATCCCAGCCGGTAAACCCAATAACCAAAATCCAAGTTTCAACTTGAGCCTGCTTAAGTCAACTTTTGCCAAAACAAAAATAAAGTCAACTTTTGCCAAAACGTTAATTAGTCAATTGGACTGGCAGTCTCCCACGTAAGGGATAACCGCAAATGTGGGCCTTATGCTTGATTAGCTTAAGTCAACTTTTGCCAAAACAAAAACCCGTCAATTGGATTGGTAATGCGGATTGATTTGAAAACATTTAAAATGTTTTATGGCCCCCAAATTAGGTCGTCTAAATAACCCATTTTTTCACAGAGTGCCATAGAGTGTCACAGAGTTATAATGTTAACTAATGTTAACAATTAACTTTGCGTTTATTTCATTTTGTGGGCCATGATTTGATTTGAAAACCCTTAATTCGCATTGGCAGTCTCCCACCCAAGGGATAACCGCAATTGAGGGCCTTATGCTTGCTTAGCTTAAGTCAACTTTTGCCAAAACAAAAACCCGTCAATTGGATTGGTAATGCGGAATAAGGGTTGAATTAATTATTATGAAATCAAGGATTTTAACGCACGCTAGTGACGCATGCATGCGCCGCGTTTATTTGGTTGTCTCTTGCGTGCGTGCGTTTATT
>NBMI01000049.1 GCA_002085445.1 Candidatus Parabeggiatoa sp. nov. 2 | reverse complement strand
TCTACCCTAAAATTTTTTATGGCGTTAAAAGACACCATGTTATTGACAGTCTGTCTGTGTTTATTCAGGCTGGATTTCTTAAATAATTGCGAATCAGCGGCTTTGGTGAGTAGGGATTCTAAACCCGTTAGAAACATAATTGCAAAAAAATCCTGTTTAACTGAGATAACCGTTTTACCTGTAAAATTATCAATTTTTAAGCGTTCTTTTATAACACCAAGAAAACACTCAACACCCCAACGTAAATTATATAATTCCTTAAACATAAGGGCTGAGTATTTTTTCTCATCAAGCAATGAGGTAACAAGAACTTCTATCTCTCCTGTGCTCAATCTAACTCTAACAAAGCGCACGGTAATTTTTTCTGGTAGTCCCAATTTTTGGCACTTTTTCTTGACTTCTCCTTCTATTGCTATTAGTAACTTGTTGTTTAAACATATCTCGTGCCGCTTTAAATGACGTTTTTGAGCAACGACCCGTAAAATGTCGACCAAGTTTGGTTAATGATGCTAAAAATATATAGGATGGAGTAAAATTTATGGTACCAAATTCGTCGTTTATTTCTGGCACATTAGGCAAATGGATTTTGGAGCCATCAATAGCCAGTAAACGAAAACCCCAAGCGTTTTCATAATTACCATCAGCATAAAAAGCGTCTACTATAGCCTTTTGGTTCAATGTAATAAAGGCTTCAGGTTTTAAATGACGACGTGCTTGGGTAAAGGCACTCTTTGTTACTAAAATGCCGTTGTTCCGTTTTTTAAAAAACTCATTTAAAACAAGCTGTAGCGGTTTGATGCTTTTTTGTAAAATTATCAAAATGACGGCTACAAAGTCCAATTTTTACTTTCTGGTAAAAAAAATATAAACTGTGCGATGTTCATCTTTAAATGACTCATCATTTAGCAACTCGCGAATAATTGAAATTGATCCGGTGGCTTTGTCATTTTCGTCTGCCAATGTTTGTTTTTCCATAAATTGATTTTACCTACTGTTTGAAAGTTAATAATTGTAACACATTTTCCTTAACTTAATGGCATTGAGGTTTCACCTGGGGCTATTCATATTCAACCCCTACGGGGTTGTCGGTTGGCTCGATTTTTTCCCCAGGTTTCACCTGGGGCTATTCATATTCAACCCCTACGGCGAACTGATAGGTGGTAAGGGATTGCCCCTACAATCTTGTCTTTTAACAATTACAATAGGAATCATAGTATGACAAAACTTGTTACAAACAAGAAATTATCTCTTGTGCCGGTCTTAACGGCCGTTCTCATTTTGGGACTGCCGGGCTGTAATGATGAGAATAAGGTGAGTTCCACCGCCAACACTCCTTTTCGTACTCACTTAATCCACATCAATGATCATCATTCTCATTTGGCGGAAGAAGACTATGATCTGATATTTGATGGCGTGGAAACGCGGGTTAAATTGGGCGGTTTTGCTAGAGTCGCTAGCAAAATTAAGGCTTTGAGAAACCGTTTAGCTAATCCGCTGGTACTCCACGGTGGGGATGCGTTGCAAGGTACATTGTACTATACCTTATTTAAAGGTGATGCCGATGTGAAACTGATGAACACTGTGGGCTTTGATGCCTTTGCGTTGGGCAATCATGAATTTGATGATGGCAATGCTGTCTTAGCCAACTTTCTCAAACAGGGCAAGTTCCAGGCCATTGCGGCTAATATTGATTTTTCTCAAAGTGAGGTCTTGAAAGGACTGGTTGAGCCTTACCTCATTAAAGAGGTGGGTGGTGAACAAGTCGGGCTGATTGGTATAGACACCCTGAAAACTCTTTATAGTTCTTCGCCCGGTGATGATTTAAGCTTCTCTGATGAAGTCGAAACGGCCACAAAAATGGTTAAAGAACTTGAAGGCAAGGGCATCAATAAAATCATTCTGATGACGCATTATGGCTATAGCCAAGATCTGGCTCTTGCTAAGCAAGTTGCTGGTGTTGATGTGATTGTCAGTGCTGATTCTCATACGCTGTTAGGTGATCTAACAGACTTGGGTTTGAATCCTAAAGGGCCATACCCCACTTTGGTTACATCGCCCAGAGGCGAACCTGTTTGTATTGCCCAAGCTTGGCAATATAGTTATGCCGTGGGTTCTTTAAGTGTGGCATTTGATGAGAAGGGTGTTGTCACAGAATGTGAGGGCAATCCTATCTTGTTGGTGGGTGATAGCTTTCAACAACGCAATGCTGACGGCAATAGAGCGCCTGTGGATGCTGAAACACAGGCTAAAATTGAAGCCATTATTGCTAAGAATCCCAATATTGAGATCGTCGAGGGCGATCCTGTCGTTGCTGAGCAACTGGCGGAATACACTGTACAGGTGGAAGAGGCACAGAAAACGGTGATTGGGCAAGCGGCCGATGATTTGTTGCACATTTATGTTCCCGGCAGTTATGAGGGTGTGACATTACCTGATGGCAGCCAGATTGCGCCGGTTGTTGCTGAAAGTTTTCTTTGGCAATTGAACAGTCGCAACTATGATGCTGATCTCGTGATTCTAAATGCTGGCGGTGTGCGTGTTGCGATATACAAGGGTGATATTACCATTGAAACGGCCTACACCGTACTGCCGTTCAGTAATACGCTTTATGTGTTAGAAATGACGGGGGCCGAAGTGAAGCAAGTTCTTGAAGATGCGTTGAGTAATTACTTGGATAAGGGCGGTTCCTACGGTTCTTTTCCATATCCGGCCAGTATCCGCTATACGATTGAAGCCACTCGTCCAATTAATCAGCGTGTTACCCTGCTTGATATCCGAGATAAGAACGGTAAGTGGTCGTCTATTGATCCCGCTAAAATGTACAAAGTCGGGACGATCTCTTTTCTTGCCAGCGGCCAAGATGGTTATACCACCTTTAGTCAAGTCTTGGAACAAGGGAAGGGTATCAATAGCTATTTTGAGTATGCCGAATCGTTTGTGAACTATGTCAAGGAGGTGGGTACCTTGACAAGACCCGAAGAGACTGGTGTCACTTATATAAAATAAAGCCTGAAATTCAATTAACTACAAGGATTGAGTCTAAGCAGGGATTTTTCTTTGGTTATACCTAATCTTTGTCGTTTGTAAGGCTAGAGTTGAAATTAACTACTACAAGGATTGAGTCTAAGCAGGGATTTTTCTTTGGTTATACCTAATCTTTGTCGTTTGTAAGGCCAGAGTTTAATTTGAAAACCTCCAAACGGGTTTATGGCCCTCAAAATCTTGAGTCCAAATAACCATAAAAAGTTTATGTCAATAACAGGGGCCAGTGTATCACTACTCTGCCTTCCTTACGTTTGGACGACTGTTTGGACAGGAGTGCCAATGGACTCCTGTCTACTGCCAAACTTAAGTTTGGACTCCTGTCTACTGCCAAACTTAAGTTTGGACTCCTGTCTACTGCCAAACTTAAGTTTGGACTCCTGTCTACTGCCAAACTAAAGTTTGGACTCCTGTCAAACGATGCTAAGACGCTGCCTTTTTACGTTTAAATAACCCCCCAACAAACACCAATAATCCAATGACGATTAAAACAATAAACTTCTTACCGGCAATCAATAAGGCCAAAAGTTTTGAGAATAAACCGGCTTTTGCTGCTAAACCGCCGGCAACGAGCCCCGCTATACCATAAGCCGCTACCTTATCGGTGCTAGAATCAAAGTCCTCGTAGCGGTGTCCTTTGTTGAAATTGGTAAAAGCCAATACTTGCTGCATATCTTGTTTGATCTCAGTGAGTTGGTTTATATCGGATACTGCGTTCAAAACCAATACACCCCGTCGGCCAAGAATACGGATATTGTAATTCAGCGTGTGAGTTGGCACGTCGCCAAACGCGAGTTCTTTCGCCCAGTACATCTTATGTGTTTCCTTGTCATAATAGGGTTTAGCTGCCCAGTCGACCAGTTCCAAAGTGCCGTAGCCCTGCTTCTTTCGTTCCTCGTTAGCGGCTGCGATACCCTCCTTCATTTGCATAAGCAACGCATCATAATCGATGCCATCTGCGTCTTCATCAGAGACATAACCGTCTTCCTCATAAGTCACCACTACGCCCCATCCTTCTAAACTGAGAGGACTGATAGCATTTGGAAAGATCATGCCAAGCGTTTTGTGCCCGGGAGGATTACCCCATGCTTGCACCAGCACACGTTCTGCATCTTCTGGCCCTAAATAGCGAAAATTATCCGGGATAGCCAGCGTTGCGACATCATTAGGCAGGACAATCTTATCTTGTTGATAGTTTAGCGAGGCTTCAAATTCGGCCGCAGTCTTATGCTCTGTTTCCGGTGAAACCGCGTAAGCTGCCCCCCCTACAACCAAACACACGAATAACAACATGAATTTATTAATCATATTTACTATTTCCTTATCTGAACAATAAGTACAACTTATATCAGAGATAAACGAATTAAACACAAGGTACCGATACTCGCCCCGTTGGGGCTTGCCAGGGCAACGCCCCTGGAGGTTTTTCAAAAAGTCCTTTTCAGGCAAAAGTTGTTTCCATCTTGAGTCTAATTATAAGTAGACACCCTAAAATGTGTCTTATATTACACCCGTTTTAGCGTCTAATCTCAACAATTTCTTTTACCTTATATAATTAAATAGTGTGTATATTGACGAGGGTTGCTCCCTAATCCCGTTTTGTCAAAAGCAAAGAGGCCGACACTTCTTGCACTCTCACTTCCAATGTGATTACGAACAAACGTCAACATGGCCCCCAATTCTAATGAAAAATGTAAAATGTAAAATGAAAATTGAAAAGATTGATTGCAAGTAGACTATATAGTGTCATTCTAAAGTTTTTTGTGGGTGTGTCTCACTTTGAAAATTTTCGCAGCCGATACTTATGGTACTGGGCGCATTCCCATTTTCACGGTTCGGTTAAGTAGTACTTAGGATGACGGGCCGATAAACGGATAAAGCATAATGATCCTTGATGATTAATTATTGCAAGTAGACTATACAGTGTCATTTTACATTTTTTTGTGGGTGTGTCTCATTTTGAAAACGTTCGCGGCCGACACTTCTGGTACTGTAGCTTTCGTGGCCGACATTTTTTGCACGGTTCAGTCTTGATAAAATATGATCTGTTTTAAGCGTCAACATGGCCCCCAATTCTAATGAAAAATGTCTTCCAGGCAAAAGTTTTCTCCGAAAAACTTTTGCCTGGAAATGAAAATTGAAAATTGAAAAGATTAATTGCAAGTAGACTATACAGTGTCATTTTAAAGTAAATACGACCGGTTTCAAGCGTCAGCATGGCCCCCAATTGACGCTCATTGTTATACATAAGTCTTTTGGATACCGGGTGCATTCCTGATAAGTACAACGGATACTCGTTCCGAAACGGATAAAAGAGCATTGATTTTTAATCAATCAACAACGTGGGGCCTACCGGTTAAAAGCTATAAAAATCAAGTATTTAAAAACTTATGTCTAACGATGAGCAATTGACGAGGGTTGCTTCCCTGTCCAGTCCTTTGTCGAAAGCTTATCCAGCCGACACTTCTGGCACCGTTCATTCTCAAGAAAATACGATCTGTTTTAAACGTCAGCATGGCCCCCAATTGACGAGGGTTGATCCCCAATCCAGATTTAACCGCAGCTTCAGCGACTGTAGGGTCAATGCCTTTTTGAAAGCTAATACTTGTGGTTTGAAATTTTCCAACCTAGTACAGTAAGGCGGAAGTTTCCATACCACCCCAACGCCAACGGCTAAAGCCGTTATCTCGCATAGCGAAGAACGAGAGTTATCTCGCAGAGCGAAGGACGTAGTTTGTCTGAAAGCTCAAGTGCTCTAAAGGGCACTAAAGTTTAGTCGGCTTTAGCCTTCTATCGCTTTTAGCCATGAGCCCCCGCTACTGGCGGAATGGTATGGGGATTTCCGCTTTCTTGCACTAGTGTTGGCGATATTGCCAGTAATAATTAAAAAATATACTATACAATATACGCGACTATTTATTTTTACTGAATAGAGGTAAACAATATGGCTAACGGACTCAAATCCATTAATATTTTTGTAGATGTTGATGACACCTTGGTTCGTAGTTTTGGCTCGAAACGAATCCCAATAACCGCTACGATTGAACATATCAAAGCACTCAAAAAACAAGGGGCACAACTTTATTGTTGGAGTAGCGGCGGTGCTGATTATGCGAAAAAAAGTGCTGAAGAATTTGGAATCGCTGATATTTTTATCGCTTTTCTGCCTAAGCCACAAGTCATTATTGATGATCAAAATATCAATGATTGGAAAAGGTTTGTTCAAGTTCATCCCCTATCATGTCCTCAGAAAACACTCGACAATTATCAGTCGGCACTTGAACAATAATATCCCATCAAAACCTAATGGCACCCTGTCTTTCTGGATCGTAATTTTCCGGCCAAATTGTCTTATTATCAAAAATAGCGCCTTCTAAAGAGGCTTCTTCTAGTCTGTTGCAGAGCATGATGGCACCTTTCAAATTAGAATAATTAAAAACTGCGCCACCCACATCTGCTTGAGCCATATCAGCATTTTGAAGATTTGCTTGACAGAAATCCGCAAAGATGGGTGTAGATTGATTGAATTTGCAGTTTCTCAAGTCAGCCAACCTAAAATCGGCTGTCATCAAAGCACTTGCCGTTAAATCGGCTTTGACTAAAATCACCTGACGCATTAAAGCACTTCTTAAATTGGCTTTTCGCAAACTCGCACCTGTCAAGTTAAAACATTCTAAGAGAGCACGATGTAAATCTAAACCATCAAGCATCGCATTTTCTAAAGTATTTGAGTTGATTTTTACATCATGCCCGGTTTGACAATGAATAATAATCATAAGTTACCCCAATCGACTAAATCTACGAAAGATTTCCCGTAGCAATTTAATTTGAGAAGCTTTACTGGGAGCCATTGTACCCGCTTGTATATCAGGCCGGGTGCCTTGCACCAATCCGGCAATGTAGCGATGGTTGCCATCCACAATCACTTTACCATCCATTTTAATGGGCGGTGCTTTCTTTCCTGCATTTAAACGAGCAACATATCTTTGAATGGCTGGAAGTGATACGGCGTTTTGCGTCGTTTGGGTTGAGTCTCCCTTTAAGGCACTCAATATTTGCGCCTGTGTGATCTTTTGAGCCAATTTAAATTAACTCTCCTTATGGCATTTAATCATAAAGAAAAATCTTTTGATTAACCAAATCGCCCGTTTTTCAAGAAAGGTCTCTTATGATTTGAATGAGCGTGGTGACTTTTCTATGCAACAAACGGTAGAGAGTATTCTATCCACCAACATTCTGTTGTTGCCATTTATTATGTTCAATTCTTATGGGTCGTTTTTAATTAATGATAGGAATGTCAAACAGGAATATCCACCCGTTCCAATTGAGACAACAACGCCTTATCCGTCACGCCCGGTTCCACCAATCGGTTATTCGTGTAAAATGAAAATTGAAAAATGAAAAGATTGATTGCAAGTAGACTATACAGTGTCATTTTAAAGTAAATACGACCGGTTTCAAGCGTCAGCATGGCCCCCAATTCTAATGAAAAATGTAACATGAAAATTGAAAAATGAAAAGATTAATTGCAAGTAGACTATACAGCGTCATTCTAACGTTTTTTGTGGGTGTGTCCTACTTTGAAAACTTTCGCGGCCGATACTTCTGGTACTGGGCGCATTCCCATTTTCACGGTTCGGTTAAGTAGTACAACGGATGACGTGGATAAACGGATAAAGCATAATGATCCTTGATGATTAATTATTGCAAGTAGACTATACAGTGTCATTCTAAAGTTTTTTGTGGGTGTGTCCTACTTTGAAAACTTTCGCTGCCGACATTTTTGGTACTGTAGCTTTCGTGGCCGACATTTCTGGCACCGTTCACTCTCGATAAAATACGCGAGGTTTCAAGCGTCAGCATGGCCCACAATTCGGAAGTTTCCAGCCCACCTCAGCCAACAGCTAAAGCAGTTGTCTGAAAGCTTAAGTACCCTAAAGGGCACTAAATCCAATTATTGGGTAGTCCCTTTAGGGACAGTAGATCGATGCGCAGAGGAACCGCTACTGTTCCAGCCCACCTCAGCCAACAGCTAAAGCAGTTGTCTGAAAGCTTAAGTACCCTAAAGGGCACTAAATCCAATTATTGGGTAGCTACTGGTGGGTGGTATGGAGATTTCTGCTTTCGTGTACTAGTTAGTAAGTTGAATGGTGGTGTTTGTTGGGTGCAGTCCTTATAAGCGAGCTTATGGTGTGTCCTACGCATCATCAATCTATACACCTTATATAATTAAATAGTGCGTGGGATTGTTTACGCTCGCTATTATGAGATGTCAATCTTGAATATCCAGCCGTTCTAATCGGTACAACAATGCTTTATCCGTCACTTTTTCTTCCACTAAGCGATTATCCAGCCGCGCACACGCGGCTTCCAGTAAATTTCGGACCTCTCGCCCATTTCCAAACGTTGGGCTATTTTCTCGTTCCCATTGTCGGAAAATGGGCAATAAAGCTTCTTCAATACCTTCACCTAAAGTTAATGATCTTTCTAGCACCATGCCTTTTAAAATAGATAACATTTCCGTCGCCGTGTAATTTTCAAAGACAATTTCTCCGGCAAAACGCGATGGCAATCCCGGATTGCTATTGACAAAGCGGTGCATCGGTTGTGGATAACCGGCGGCAATAATACATAAGCGGTGACGTTGATTTTCCATCGTTGCTACTAGGGTTTCTAAGGCTTCCTTGCCAAAGCTGTCGTGTTCATTTGTTACGAGTTGATAAGCTTCGTCAATGAATAGTACGCCATCCAGACTACGTTCTAAGACTTGACGCGTTTTTTCGGCAGTATGTCCTTGATATTGTCCGACTAAATCGGCTCGCCCTACTTCTATAAGATGGCCTTTTTTCAAAATGCCTAAGGCTTTGAAAATATTGCCCATTAGACGTGCTACGGTGGTTTTACCTGTGCCGGGATTACCCACAAATAGATAATGTCCTGGATTCAGTTGGCTCTTATCGCCACGCAGTTTTTGAACCTTGAGCCGATTGACTAATGTCTGTATCGTTTCTTTAACTTGTTGTAAACCAATTAAATGGTCTAAGGATTTGAGAATGTCATCCATATTTTCAGGTTGGCGTGGCTCCAAGTAAGGAGACAGACGTTCTGGAACATCAGCCTCTGTGAGGGTAAAACGGTTGCTATTGTCAGTTTGATCTTTGAGACGAAAGCTACGTTGTTCGTCCATTTCGTCATATAGATTTAACACGTCGCCAGCATTACCAAAGGTTTCTTCGTTACGTTCAGCGTGCCAGTTGGCAAAAAAGTTGGGCAATTTTTCTTGCAGTGTTTGGTGCAATTGGCGTTTTTGTTGAGCAATTTGTTGTTCAAAAATCAATTGTAAGGTTTGTGGATCGTAATCGGGAATCGTCAATGTATTTTTGTCACTAAAACGACGATGTAAACCGGGATTGGCTTGCAAAAAATCTTCAATTCGTTGCGGATAGCCGGCAATAATCACCGCGAATTCGCCTTTGTGGTTTTCCATGGCTTCCATAATCGTTTCAACCGCTTCTTTACCGAAATCGTTGTCACCTCCTTGAGTGAGGCGATAGGCTTCATCAACAAATAATATCCCACCTATGGCATCGGCAATTTTTTGAGCGGTTTTCAACGCGGTTTGTCCTATATAACCGGCGACTAAATCTTCTCGTGAGGCTTTGACAATCTGTCCAAGTTCTAGTAGTCCTTCTTCTCGGTAAATTTCGCCAATTAAACGGGCAACGGTGGTTTTACCTGTGCCGGGATTACCTTTCAGTGCCAGATGTAAATTACGCCCTTTTGCTGGTGATGGTGGAGGTGGTAACAAGCGGCTAACAGTGGTATGTGGGGTATTTGTAGTTGCTATTTGTGAATTGGATGCGATTTGGTTTTGATGATGCGTTACCATTCGTTCAATTCTATTGGCAATAATGGATAAACCTTTCATTTGGTGTAAGCGTTCTAATGCTGAGCCTTGCTCAGATTGCCCGGCTAATTCTGATAACGCTTCTTTATTGATGCGATTCAATTTTTTTAAATTGCGAATGAGGGATTTAATGGAACCGCCTTGATTGCATAGGTAACGAGTAATCGGTGCCGCTGCGGTAGGAAAAATCCGCCAATCAGTGGGCAATTCGTATTTGAGTCGCCAATAATTTAAGAGATTATTGACTTCATCTTGACGGGGTGCTCCGATCGGAATCATCTGTTCGGTGGGCGTGTTATCGTCTTTGAACATTTGGTTAAATAAAAAAAACCATTGTCTTTGCAGCTCGGGTAATTCACGTAAACGTTGTACTGAAATGCCAGAGAGGAGAAAAATACAAATATTTTTATTTTCTTCAAATAGTTGATTCCAGTTATCTAATGCTACCGACATTTGCCGTTGCGCGGCTTGGTCAAAATGGGTAATAAAATCTAGTCCATTGGTGAAGATGAGAGCGGTTTTAGGTTGGCTTTCTTTCATCCAGCGGTCGAAACTGGCGACCGCATCTAAATTATTAATAGCATCAAGTGGCGCTGTTTGGGGTTTTGGTGCTGGTTTTTTAGATTGACGGCGTTGTCCCAACGGCCCAGCACTGATTTTGGTGGCGCGTCGGGGCGTTTGTTGTTGGGGAGCGGCATTGGGGCGGACTAGGGCCGTGGATTGATTATCGTAGGTATCAATTTTTTGTGCGCCGCTGTTATAAAAAACGATGCGTTGATAGTCTAGTTGACGTAGGTGGCGGTGGAGCATTTTGGAAAAGTCGAGAAAACCTAGCGTGGGTGGACAGAATTGGTCGTAAATTTGGCCGTAAATAAAAAAGAAACGGTAGTGTGAATTGTTGAAGTGGCTGTTTGTCATGGTGATTGGTCTTATTATTTTTTGTCTTTTATACGCAACGTACTTGGAAAAGGTGAAAATGAACAGTTGTTGAAAAAACGTTATTTCAACAACTGCTAATTCGTTTATTTCTGAGATTCGTTGTACTCCCAGTGTAATAATTAAAGGACGGTCATTTCTACTCCGCTGTTATTTGGGAAATATCTGACCTGTTTTTGAAACCTGTCAGGCCTGTGAATCAAACAGTAACGGTTTTCGCTCGTACTTTCTCAAAATCCAAGTGTTCCACATCACGAGCCGGCTGATTTTCCGTTCCTGGCGCACATTGTGGCTGACTACAATCTAATTCTTCTTCTGTCAATTTATCAACAATCCGTTTCAAACGCTCTTGCCGAAACTTTTCATCATGACGAGTTCTGTCAAAAAACTGAATATTCAACCGGTTACGAATCGTTTTATTGGCGGCTTCTTCTGGGGTGATAATCGTGACTAACTCATCATTTGACAAGTGTTGCAGTTTGACATGTAGCGCACCTCGAAAATCTTCTCCTTCATAAGTAGAATCAACGACTTCCCAACCGGCGTTTTGTAAAGCGGCTTCGATAGATTGGGCGATATTATTACGCAATTGTGAGGCAATCAGTGCTTCTTTCGCTTGTTCTACTAACTGCTCACTTTGTTGTCGCCATTGCTCGGCGTGGGCAATACTTTGTTTTAATTCCTCCAAGGAGAGGTTGTCGGGGTTGTCTAATTTGTTTTGTTCTTCTGCTATTTGTTGGCGCAACTTTGATAAAGCGCCGTGTGTCCAAAAATCGACTTCGGCGGCGACTTCTTCGGCGCCTTCTTCGGTGTCAAAGGTAAACTGCGCCGTTTGATGGGTATCACACGCTGCCAATACTTCGGCGGCATTTTGTCGCGCCGCCGTCAGATAGGCATTCCATTCTAAAGTCTGGCGTTCTAATTCTAGGCGTAATTCTTGGGTATGCAAATAAGTCCGTTGTGTGGTGCTAATAGCCGCTTCATAATGCCCTTGGGCAATATTATTTTCGGCTATTTGTAATTCATTTTGCAATTTTGCCAATTCGCCGGGTTTGAACTTTTGATGATCATAAGATTCATCAATCACCTTTAATAAGGTTTGGGTATCTTGCAGCCATTGTTGAGCTTGCCCTTGGGCGTGTTGCTCTTTGGCGACGATATGATCTTGAATCGTTTGGATTTGCCCTTGTAATTCACGTCGTTGTTCATCCAAGGCTTGTGCGAACTGTTCTCCTTGTTGTTGAATCAGGGTGAGATATTCATGGCGTTGTTCACGGATAGCTTGGGCTTGTTGTTCTAACATCCGATCATGGGCGGCAAGATGTTTGTCATGTTCGGCAAACTTGTGCATATATTCACGCCGTTGCTGGTTGATTTTTTTATCTAATGTATTCAAACCTTTTTGAAAATCGTTGGCAAGGCTGCGTAAACGGGCATGATTGTCCTTTTCGATACGCCGCATTTCGCCGCTCATGTTTGATAATGCACTTTCAAAGCGGTTATGGCGTTGTTGCATTTGCCCAAGTTGGCTGTCCATTTGTTGACGTAAATGGCTGCTGGCTTGTTTAAGTCGGTTGCTGATACCGGCTTCAAGATTGTCCGCTCGCCGACATGAGTTCATGATGCGATTGTATTCTGATTGACGTAGATTGACGATGGTGTCTTTTACTCCACTCATAAGGTTGTCTCCTCTTTATCTATTGTTTAGTACAACGAAACGCAGTGGCGGAACGCCAACGCGGATATACGAATTAAGTACAACGAATTAATTAAGTACAACGAATTACGCGGATAAAGATAAACGAATTAAGAATTAAGTACAACGAATTGCGCGGATAAATGAATTAAGAATTAAGTTCCGCTCGTTACTGCGTTTCACTTGGGGCTATTATCTCGCGTAGCGAGTTACTGCGTTTCATATTCAACCTCTTTGGGGTTGTTGGAGCGTTGGTTATAGCCAAGCGATAGAAATGCGCCCGTTTGGATTCCATCACTCACATTGTACCACTATCTATTAACGAAATTGAGTTTGCCATTTTTTCAACGTTTGTTCACCGGGCACACCGACTAGCATGATATCATCTTTGGTTAGGTGAATTTCTACTGGGCGGTTGGGTTGTCCATAATAGTTATGAGAATCCGCTGTGCCAGTTTAGAAATAGTCATTAATTCCCCACCGCTTTCTGGCAACGCTGCCGGTGTCATACAACTTGGACAACGTAATGGACAACCTTGTAGCCATAAGGCAAAACGTAAAAAAGGGCCTAATGTGCGTGTTTGAGCAATGTATGTGTGTATGTTAATGGTGTTCAAAACCAAGTTGTTGTAATTTTTCTAACAAATATTTTGCGCTAGGACAATTGGGATGATTAGCGGCGCGTTCTATTGAAAAACCAAATTGATTTATCATTGCTTTGGTAAAACGTTTTTTTCTTGTTCCGGGGCCCCGTCTCTCCTTGTGATGATGTTTGGCAATTTCTTTTAGATGTTCCCAAGGCATATCGGAGGTTTTTTCGGGCAGAGGCTCTCCTGGAAAATCCTCATTTTTGAGCCAACAACGCATTGCTTCCGTATCAGCCAGAAACCATGCTTCTAACGCTTTTTTTGCCACCACAATTTGATCAACCCCTTCTTCGCCAATATGTTCCTTAGCTGCGGTAATACAAGGTTCACATTCTAAATCGGTGAGTACCACTATTTTATCCGGGCTTGCGAGACGACAATTTGCGATAGAAGTACTGATATTTTTGGGACATAAATTACCTCTACCGCGAGTATTCACAACCTGGCAAATTTCAAGGTGATATTGTGCTGCCCAGTTACGGAACTGATTATATTTTACCAAGATTTCTTCACAATCACCTTCAACCACAAATCCAACTCTTACCATGGCAATCCCCCATCTAACGCATTAGTTAACCATGCTTCATCTAAAGTGGAGGCTAATTGTTCAGCAATTTGCACTTGTTTCATTTCCGTTTTGCCTTGCTTTTTGTCAACTAACCATAACTCATTGTTTTTTAAACATCTTACCAAGGCTTCGTTATGCGTTGTCACCCAAATGGGATGTTCATAAGTGGCTTGTTCATGAAAACCGTCAACTAATTCGATAATCGCCTTAGGATGTAAACCTCGTTCTGGTTCTTCGATTAAAGTTATTCCAAGGGATGGGCGATCAAGTATGGCAACCAATATGCTTAATAGATAAATTGTGCCTTCAGAAATTAAATGTGCCGGGAAAGCTTGTTCTATACATTCTTCTTTGAAGGCTAAGACGGTGCTGCCGGTTAATCTTTCATTTTGGATTTGCACCTTTTCTAAACCGGGTACAATTAATTCCATCCATTCTAAGAGAGTTTCACGGATTTCATCATTGGTTTCTAAACGAGTTAATACGGCGGCTAAATTGCGCCCATTATGATTCAATTCAGAGTCATCATAGTTTTTGAGCGGCGATTTTGCTTCGTTAGGTTCAATCCGATATAAACGAAAATGATTAAACAGTGGAATCCGTTGAAAATAATGGGAAAAAATGGGTAAAAATGATTTACCACTACGGAGGAATGCCTGTTTACCTTCTTCATTGTCTTTAAAAATATCATTCACCGTCCATTTTTTGCCACTTTCAAGAATATATTCTTCCAAGAAGGGGGAAGTATCTAATTGGTGAATTTCAAGGTGGTAGGTGAGCGTTTGGGTTTTTTGAGTTTCGGTATCTAATTCAAAAACCGATTCAAATTCAAACACACGCGCAGTCTCGAAGTTTCGCATTAAACAACGAATATTCTTGAAGCCACCATGTTTCTTGATAGCTTGATCTGCGCCGAACTGAATCACTGAATTAACAAAATCTAGGGCATCAAAGAAATTAGTTTTTCCGGCACCATTTGGCCCGGCAAAAACAGAAAATGGTTTAATATCATGTAGTTCTAGTACATCAATACTACGGTAATTAGCGAGTTTAAGATAACGTATCGTGCCTGTCATTAATCATTACCTTGTGTTTGTTCAGAGAAATATTTTCTCTGTTTTTCAGAAAGCTAGGGGCAACGCCCTTGGAAATGAAAAATGAAAAATGAAAATTGAAAAGGTTGATTGCAAGTAGTCTATATTGTGTCATTCTTAAGTAAATACGACTGGTTTCAAGCGTTAGTATGGCCCCCAATTGACGATGGTTGCTCCACAGTCCAGTCCTTTGTCGAAAGCTTATCCAGCCGATACTTCTGGCACCGTTCACTCTCAAGAAAATACGATCTGTTTCAAGTGTCAGCATGGCCCTCAATTGACTAAAGTACAACGAATTACGCGGATAAACGAATTATGTACAACGAATTAATTAAGTACAACGAATTACGCGGATAAACGAATTATGTACAACGAATTAATTAAGTACAACGAATTACGCGGATAAACGAATTATGTACAACGAAACTTCGTTCTGGAACGATTGCGGATAAACGAATTAAGTACAACGAAACGGTAGTTCTGAAATGTGGGTGATATTTTTTTTTCACCCCTGGTTTATCTCGCGGAGCGAATTACTGCGTTTATCTCGCGTAGCGAGTTACTGCGCGCGTAGCGAGTTATTGCGTTTTATATTCAACCTCTTTGGGGTTGTTGGAGCGTTGGTTATAGCCAAGCGATAGAAATGCGCCCGTTTGGATTCCATCACTCACATTGTACCATTATCTATTAACGAAATTGATTTTGCCATTTTTTCAACGTTTCTTCACCGAGCACACCGACTAGCATGATATCATCTTTGGTTAGGTGAATTTCTACTGGGCGGTTGGGTTGTCCATAATAGTTATTAATGATTGTGGCATAACGTTTTGTTAACAGTAATGTTGCTACGTCTGGTTGCAAAGTCTGTTGCAATTTTTTCAGTGTATAGCCCGAATAGATGATTATTCCTAAGTCTTTGGTTTGTCTGATTTGCTCAATTAGTTTGACTAAGGAGAATCCGCTGTGCCAGTTTAGAAATAGTCATTAATTCCCCACCGCTTTCTGGCAACGCTGCCGGTGTCATACAACTTGGACAACGTAATGGACAACCTTGTACCCAAATCGCAAAACGTAAAACCAAGGACGCGGGTTTGAGCAATGTATGTGTGTATGTTAATGGTATTCAAAACAATGATTCGTCAATTTGTAGCCTGTCTTTCTCTGATCTCAATTAGATGCTGTAATTCTGTCTCAAATTCTTGCAAAGATGCCTTAATATTTTTTGAGAGTGTAGCAATTTTATCGGTATGAGTTGTTATTTCAGAAGTCTTGTCTTCTATTTGTTGCATGGCTTCACCGATACGCGCATTTTCGGCGAAATGATTTTGGAAGATTTCTTGATTGGCTTTGATTAATGTCACAATGTTGGGAATCGCTTCAATGATGGCGGTAATCGCTTCTTGCTGGAATGGCTCAGAGTCTTCTGCCAATTGTTTAAGTTGTTCTTCGTGTTGTCTTAACGTTTCAAGTTGGACTTTCAGTTGGGCGATATTTTGTTCGAGTGTCTCTATTTGAGGTTTGAGTTGAGTGAGCTGGTTGACTTCTTCATTTAGGGTGGCTTTGTTTTGCTCTAAAGTGGCTCGCTTTTCAGATAAGGTTTTCTGTTGTTCACGGATACGGGCAATGTCTGCGCGTGTGTCTGATAAAGTTTGTTGCAAGGTTTGTATTTGTTGTTCAAAGGGTTGCCCTTGATATTCTGGATCGATATGAGGTAACGCGGTTTGAAAGAAATTCTCTGTTTGTTCGGCTGTGCCTTGGTATTCAAGGAGTAAGTCCGTGATGTCGTCATAGTCTAATTGTGCTAGCTTATCAGGGCTGATGTTGGCACGTTCTAACAGGAGCCGTGCCATTTCGACTAATTGACGACGTTGTTCTTTGGCATCAGTTTGAGTTTGTATGGCTTGCCAGAGATCATTTTCTTGGGAGAAGTGGTTGGGCATGTTTGTCACCGCAGCCTTGACACGAAATGTTTCGTGGCTAAAGCTTTGTAGTAGGCGCTTTAGCGCCTAAGTTTGTAGTAGGCGCTTTAGCGCCTAAGTTTGTAGTAGGCGCTTTAGCGCCTAAGTTTGTAGTAGGCGCTTTAGCGCCTAAGTTTGTAGTAGGTGCTTTAGCGCCTAAGTTTGTAGTAGGTGCTTTAGCGCCTAAGTTTGTAGTAGGTGCTTTAGCACCTAAGTTTGTAGTAGGCGCTTTAGCGCCTAAGTTTGTAGTAGGTGCTTTAGCACCTAAGTTTGTAGTAGGCGCTTTAGCGACTTAATCTTTATGTGAGTTGTGGCTAAATAAAATACCCACACGAAAAAAAATTTTTCTCTATGGGTATATTATTTTCACGCTCCTCCCTTAACGGTTTCGTGGCTAAAGCCACTACAAACGGTTGTGGCTAAAGTTTATGTTAACGGGATCAAAGCTAAAGCCACTACTACAAACGGTTGTGGCTAAAGTTTATGTTAACGGGATCAAAGCTAAAGCCACTACTACAAACAGTTGTGGCTGAAGTTTATGTTAACGGTTTTGTGGCTAAAGTGCCAAAATTTTCGAGGCGAATTTGCTTATTCTTCGGAAATATGTAATCCACTGATTTTTTCTTCTAGATTACCTAGCTGGGTGGTTTTCGTTTCACCTTGTTTATCTTTGACATGCAGCGTGAATATTAGATCATCATCGACTGCGAAACCGACTTGCCATTTATTATGGATGTTGGGATTGGGGATGAAATCGGTTAGTTTGCCTTTTAAATCAATGCTGCGTCGCTTGCCGCTACCCACATCTAAAAACAGTTTTAAAGATTTGGTATTGAAGGTTTTTTCGCTGCCCACTTCTAGCCAGCCACTGAATTGCGGTTGCTGATAACGGGCGAGAGGGGTTCCTTTTTTTAACAATAAAATATCTTCATTTTCAAGAAAAGCATTTTTGGCGCGTATGCCAACACTGATAGGGCAAGCCATATCAATTTTAAAGGTTCCATTAGCGACTAACGCGGCACCTTTGGAAATTGCTAGGGCGGTATCTGTTAAATCAAAAGCGGTATGAAAGCGTGTATCTGCGTCAGTTTTAGAGTTAAAAAATTCTTTCACAGTGCGTCGCACTAGATAAAAATTAGAAAAACCGCCTACCATCACTACGCGAAAGGTTTCACCATGGCTGGTATCCACATGATGTATTTGTAGATACTCAGACATTTCGGTTAATGCTTTGTGCAATTCTGGTTGAATGAGTTGCTCAAACACTTCTGTTAAGTCTTTGGCTGTTATTTGATGATCACCTATTTCAAATATTTTTTTATTGGTGGCGGGATTTTTTTGATAACGTTTCAGTGAGTTTTCTAACTTGTCCGTTTGGGTAATTTTATGTTCTTCAAATTCTCTGAGTAATTTATGAAAATGTTTATCAATAGTGGTTTGCCCGTTTAAAACTCGTGTCACGACGGCTTGATCAAAAGCGACACCGGCGATGCCCACGGTTTTGTTGGCGCTTCCTTTGCCGGTACCTTCTAGTATCGTGATTTGATCTCCTTCTACTGCGGATAGGCTTAAATCCAATGTGCCACCGCCGTAATCACATACTAAGACATGCCCCTGAAACTCGTGTTTTTGTTGTGCTTTAAAACGAGCAGCGAAATACACTGACGCGGCGACAGGCTCGCTCAGGAGTTTGACTCGCAATTGTAGTTCGGTACAAATTTTCTTTAAGGCTTCACGCGCGGCATGGTTTCCTTCTCGCACCCAAATTTCTGGCACGGTGATGACGAGGTATTGGATAGGTTGATTGATACCATGTTCTTTGCGGTAGCGGGTTAGCAATTGCTCAATATATTGTTTGGCAATGGTTTGGGGAGATTGTTGTATATAACCGTGTGTTTTGAGTTTTTCGCTATTTTGTTCAGCCAATAGCATTTTGAAGTAGGTATAAACTTCATAGTCGTTATTTCCTTGATTCAACAGGGCGGCTTTGCCAATTTCTAAGCTGTTGTCTGATTTATCAATAGACAACACAGAGGGAATATAAGGCGTAGCGGTAACTCCACCGAGTTTAAAGGATTCGATGTGTTGCCCGTCATGGTAGCTTAAAATGCTGGTGGTTGTGCCAAAATATAGTCCAAGGTGATACATGATAATTGCTCGTTATAACGGATTTTGGGAGGGAATTGTTTGATAATGATTAATGATTAATGATTAATGATTAATTAATTAAACTTTTGTTTTTTTTAACTGAAGCAGAATCTGTTCGGGGATCACGTTTTCTTGCATAAGGAATTTACCAACTCACCACCCCAGTTTGAGCCTATACAGCTTATGAAGGAGTTGAGGCATTAAGGGGTTGGATATGCGGGAAAAAATCACTCAAAAAACGGGGTCAAAAATCACGTAACTCTTTGAAATTATTATTGCCCAAAAAATCCGTTACAATCAGGATAATTGTTTTGGTGTGTTAAAAATATGCTTGTCTTTGTTGCTGAGTCTACCTTATTAACGTGAGTTCGACTTTTCAATAAGTTATCTAAATAATATGTTAATCAAGTAGTTGATGACAATTAATTGATTAAAAAGACATTTTTTAATTTTATATTAAACCCTTAGCATTAATAGGTGAATAACCTTTATTTGTGGGCCATCAACTGGAATGAACCAGTACAGCTTATGGATGGTTTTTGCAAAAAACCTTGGGGTAGCCACCCAGAACTTCGTTACATCCACCATTTATCTCTTATTGGTGGGTTTAACAAAGTTTCCCTTCGGGTAGCAAAGCTCTGGGTGGCTACCTGATCTTATCTTAACGGCATTGAGCCGTTGATGAAGTAATCATACCAAATAGAGAATAAATAGTGGGTGATCACCGGAAAGGTATTTAGTTAGTTAAGCCTTGATAAATGAACTGTTGCAGCAATTCGTTAATAGCGGTGTTAAACTGTTTAGTCTCTGCTTCTAGTTGGGTGGCGATTTATTTATCAATGCCAACAATATATAAAGTTGTCATGTATGCCTCCTAGTTGTTGGGAATACGCTACGTGATAGATGAAAATATTGTTGGTAGTGCCGAATATAATCCACAAAGACATGTCGTCAAATTTTGAGACTGGCATCATATAATCTTTGTCGCAAGTCCTCCAACTTGGAAATATCGCAATGTCTGGCTAAACGTATTTGTAAGGCGGATTTGGTGGTACTCAATTTGACGGTTCTACGCATTATCCTATTTAACAGAGGAAATAAGTAATCTTTTCCTGATACAAACACTTGTGCTGAATTTTCAATGCGTGTCCGCTCATAAATTTCAAGCGTTTCCTTCACAATTCTTTCTCGCCCATAGATGTCACACAGCCAGTTGTGTATTTGTCCCACATAATCTGATATTTTCTTTTCATCCGTATAAGGATTATTTCCACCGCTCGTAAAGTGAGTTATTGGGTTATTCACGCTCTTTAAAGCGGGCAGAAATTTTCGCATGACGGCATAAACGATAAATAACTCAAGAAATAGCTCCGCTTCTGCTTGGAATGGGCCGGAAAAATTCAGCACGAGCTTTATGTCTTCTTTGCTTTTCTCGGCATCCTCCTCATACAAGATTTCTATCGCCCCCTGTTCATCAACTAAGAAATTTTCAATACAGTATCTATTGTGACAGTATAATTTTTTGAGATCAGGAGGCTTTATCCCTAATAATAGTGCTAAGTCGCCATCAATAATGTACAGACTGGGTCGGTCGCTTTTATCTTTTTGACAGGCTTCGAGGCAAAAGTTTTATGATTGTAACTGTTTTTGTTGAAATGTATAACTTTTTGAATTTTATTATATTTTCAATACCATACTTATTAACATTTTCAGGCTAAAGTTTTTCTCCGAAAAACTTTAGCCTGAAAACCCCTACGGGGTTGGCGCGTTGGGGGCACATTTTCCACAGGTTGCACCTGTGGCTATTCACATTCAACCCCTACAGGGTTGGCACTTTGATAAGGTATCAATTTTCAATATAGACATCTATGTCATTCCACTGCCTAAAAAAGACGGAAACAGCTTTTTTGGCTCGATCTGACCAAGAAGGAACCATGTTGACTAACTCCTCATGGTAAGACATTTGTCTTCTCGCTCCAGAACAATCGCTGGGGCGTGGGTGGCGAGTATGAACTGAGTTGAAGGACTCGCCTCAATAAGGGCTTCTATAAATATCTCTTGCCATTTGAGATGAAGAGATAATTCCGGTTCATCCACGATAAAAACACCTGCTTGTGAGCGATGCTCGTTTAAGGCAAGGTGAGCCAGTATGGTGACAATTTGTCGTTCCCCAGAAGACAGGGCTTCGAGGGTTCTATCGGGTTGTCCTTTCATTTTCACCACCAGCCAACCAACGGCATCCATTTGAAGTTCCTTGTGAGTGTCAGCAAGAAATCGGTTAACCAATGACAAAAAACGCGTTATGGGTGCCATTAATTGGTCCATTCGGTCTTTATAATCATCTACAATCTGAAAGATTTTGGTGATTCGCTCAATCTGTGGTTTATTGACTAACCATTCAATGAGTCCTTCGGGGCCTTCTTTGCCATCAGCAGTCGCCAAACGCTTAAGAAGTCGATCAAAAAAGTCATCAATCACTTGCTTAAATTTTGCTTCCTTGAGGCCTAAGCCAGCCAGTGTGTTTTCTATTTCTTCACGTTTGTGGCTGATAAATTCTCTTTCTTGCCATTTCAGTAAGTCAAAGTTAGCAAAGTGGCCGGCGGATACAGATTCTTGTATCAACAACTGGAGTTCAGACAGGCTAGCACCCACCGCGTCACGAAAAGGCCGTTTTTTCTGGGTTATTAGCTGACTGCTGGGATGAAGGTTATAAATCGGGCTAGGATAAATGGCCGGTTGCCTTTTTTCTAAGCCTAAAAAAGTCGGTGTTTCCAAATGGGAGAGGCATTTTATGACTGGATGCTCATAAAATTTCTCTTCTGTAATAGAATAATGTTCTTCAATTCGAGCCGCATCTCTTTCTTCAAGCTGGCTTAGATTTAGCCGAGAATATTCAAGTGGCTCAGTTTCAGTATTGACTGATAATAGGAGTTTATCATGGTAACACGTTGATTTTATAGTAAAATGTTTATCATCGGCCTGTATAAGTAATTCGACTGAGTGGTGTGGAATTTGCTCGAGTTCACGCAATGAGGGTGTGGAGAGCGCGAGAATAAGCCTTAAAGCCGTTGTTTTACCATTACCATTAATGCCGGTTAGAAAAGTCATATCGTGGTTAAATTTGAGTTCGAAATTGAGGTGCCCAAAAACGGCCTCTGCAATCAATCTTTCTATCTTCATGTTGTTTCTCCATTGATTTGTGTTTCGAGACTCTGTACCGGACAAAAGTTTGTTATTTATTGATTTATGCTAGGGCTTCTAACTGAGACATTTAATAAAAACAATGAGTTACAGTGTTTTGTCGGGTACTTAGGTTTCGATAATAACTCATTAAGAATGGGTAATGGGTTTGAGTTATGTAAGATGATATAAGTAGCTACACATAAGTCTTTTAACATTTTTAGAGCCGTTTGTAGTAATCGCTTTAGCGACGTTTGGGACGATTTAGTCGCTAAAGACGACTATTACGGACACTTGAGTCGCTAAAGACGACTACTACAAACAAACTGCCTGAACTTGACATGGAAAAGCTTAAATTATCAAGAGCGGCCCGTTTGCCCACCCGGCTTTTGTTGATAGATGTCAATCAAATTGTTATTTTAATTATGTCTGAGTTTGTTGACAACGACTATGCTTGTTTCAGATTGAAAAACGGCAAATAATGATTGATCAATTGTTATCGTAATCAGAATCTTGACTATGATTTAAGGTGATCTATAATAATGTTTATTGAAAAGGACTTTGGCAAATTATACCCATTCTGGATTGAAAAGCCTGTTTTTGATAAACGAAGTTTTTTGAAAAAACTTCAATCGTGTACGGTACGCTTTTTGCTTAAAATAAAAAATCTGGTTAATTTGCCCCTAAATTTTTTTTGTGAGTTTCAAAAATTCAGTCAACAAAATTTAACCCGCTCAGAAATCCTATTTTTTCAAAAAGCTTGTCCCCGCCGTTTTTTGAGCTTTGATCAGATTTCTTTAACACTTAAAATTTTTTTAACTAACAATAAGTTGAAGATTTAGGCAAAAAATGTACCGAACAAAATTGGTATCACTATGAAAGCGACTCAAGCGAAAGTTTTAATAGATGGATATCCAACCTACTTTAAAAAAAGTACTTGATATGACTGCGTTTGGAACCAACACACAACCGACTTTAAAGGAATTGCTTCGCATTGTTGCATGCGAAAAGGAACGTATGACATTAGTGTACCAAAATCAGGTTTTTTTGGTTGCGGTACCGATAGAGGATGTTGATATGGTGGAACAACTTGAGGACTGTGTTGATATACAAGCCGTCAAAGAAGCGCATGTTCGATGTGACACCCCTATTCCTTTAGAAGAAGCTAAAAATATCTTGGGGTGGTAATGTATGGCCTACTCTATTGGTTTTGAACCCATTGCTTTACGTCAACTCAACAAGCTTGATAGAAATATTCAAGCGCGATTAAGACCTAAAATCCTCGCTTTAGCAGAAAATCCGCGCCCCCATGGTGTTAAAAAACTACGAGGTTATGAAAATACTTACCGTATTAGGGTAGGGGATTATCGCATTGTCTATGAAATACACGACAATGTTTTGTGGATTTTGATAGTCGAAGTGGGTCATAGAAGTGATGTTTATGATTAATCATCATTTTTGTCTGAGGTTGCAGTCCGCGATATTTTTATCGTTCCCAACCTCCGGTTGGGAATGTTTGCTTCTCAGCAAGCTTATGGTGCGTCCTTTGCCCTTATGCACTGTTTAAATTAATGGTGTGTTCAAGGAACTGCGCGTGGAATGCGCCCGACGTTGTTGGTTGCCTGAGTTTATACGCTTGCTGCTTTTCTCCATGATGTCAAAGCTGGCATTTATTCCGTTCATTGGGGTGCTATTCATTTTGAATTGATGAATTTTGCTGATTGATTTAAGGGGCGAAGGAGGCACCCTACGCTTGCTATTTTCTATTTTAGCAAAATCCTTCATCGGACAACTCCAATAATACCAAAAACATAATGAGATGGGTGGTGGATAGCGTTTCCCTTCGAGTAGCAAAGCTCTACCCATCCTACGCTTGATATCTGTGATTAAAATGCCCACTCATTTTAAAAATATTGTCAGGACATAAGGGACTTTGCCTAAAATAATATAGACTTTACACTGTCACAACTTGCGCTTTTGTCATAGCGAAGCGAGAAGTCTTGTAGCGGTTTTTTATAAGATTTCTCCTTGAGTCGAAATGACAGAAAGGCTCAGTTTATAGCAGTGTTCAGTATACGCGATACATATGCTATCTTTTTAGGATCGGCTAAAAATTTTCCGCCAACAGTTGTCTAAAAGCTAAAGTACCCTAAAGGGCACTGAACCCAGTTAAGGGGGAAGTATACGCGATACATATGCTATCTTTTTAGGATCGGCTAAAAATTTTCCGCCAACATTGTCTAAAAGCTAAAGTACCCTAAAGGGCACTGAACCCAGTTAAGGGGGAAGTTAATTTTTTTTCTATCCTTAAAGGGATAGTATCTGTCGCCGTTTATTGCGTAAGTAAGTTATTTGCTGCTACGTCCCTAAAGCAGATTTGGTTGCTATTGTGTGAGCGAGTGTAGGAGGATTAAGCGAATGGTGATAATTCACAATTCACAATTCACAATTCAATTAAAAAAAGTCTGAAGGTTCCTCCTATTGAGTCTTCAGTGCCCTTTAGGGCACTTCAGCTATTAGACGACGGCTTTACCAAAGGCGGGGGGGATTATTTGTTTCTAATTCCGCAAACTGTGTGGCATTGCCTCGTTCCACACGCTGCCATCGGAGGGTGCCCCCTCATAATTGTCATAGTAAGGATCAGCACACCATTCCCAAACATTCCCGTGCATATCGTATAGTCCAAAGGCATTGGGTGGAAAGCAGCCTACCTCCGTCCGCTGTTCATATTCATATTGATTTTCTGACCTACAGTTCGCCCACTGCGATTTAATCACCTCACCAAAATAATAAGGAGTCGTCGTACCGGCACGACAACTATATTCCCATTCGGCTTCACTGGGTAAACGATAAGTTTTACCCGTCCGTTCAGACAGTTTCTTACAAAATGCCACCGCTTCATCCCATGAAACATTTTCGACAGGGCGATGCTTCCCTTTTCTGTGGGACGGATTATTCCCCATTACTGCTTCATATTGGGCCTGTGTGACGGGATATTTGCCCATATAAAAGCCTTCTTCTATTGTGACTTGATGTTGTGGGCCTTCATTGCTACTTCTATCTTGTTCACTTGCAGACGAACCCATCATAAAAGTCCCTGCTGGAATAAACACCATTTCTAGTGTCACGCCATTGCCTAAGTCTTCTGTCTCGTAAAAAGCGTCTTTTTGCTCACGCTTGACCTTTATTCCTTGATCTTCAGCAAAAATCACCTCGAATTGAAAACGTTTTCCATTTGCCATTTCATTAGACAAGGTAAACACTTGCCCAAGCCCTTGTACTGCCAAGGAAGATACTTGAACCTTATCCCCTGTGTTGACGACGAAATTGACAAAAACTGGATGGGTTGGACTTTCTTGATACAAGGCGCGAGCAATATCACGTTTGGCAGGAATTTCCCAATCTGTTGTTCTCAACTTAAAAGGGGCGAACTACGCTTCCCATTGGATTTCAATCGGAAAAAGCTCCTTGACGACCTCATATTGATCCTTCAACAAAGTCGCTGTTCCCGCTAAATAAGGGCCATTTTTTTCCACTCTCTCTTTAAATTCTTCAGGATATTCAAAAATATCTCGTTTTAACTCCGGCGGCTCAGTCCTCTGTTGAGCTTGCCACGCTTGTCGGGCTTTTTCCAGTTCGGCTTTGTACTGACTGAGTCATGCTCAAAAAATATTTGATAGCCCATTTGCACTGAGGGCAAATCGTCGCATTGTCTTTTACTGAAAATTCACAGACGGGGCATTTTTTCATCTTCATAATAATTTTGTTCACCTGTTTTAGAGGTGTTTGACGACGTTATAAGAACATTTAATAGTTTGTAGTTTAGGAGATAAGGTACAAATTCCCGAGGTGGGTGGATTTTGCTCTGCCACCCTACGCTTGTGTTGTGCGACGCTGAGCGTCGCTGAAGGCATTCCCAACCCAAGGAAATGGAACGAAAAATAATATAGGTTTCGCAACGCAAAACCCATCTCCGACGCTTGATCAAACCCATATTTAAATACGGGAATGGGACAGTTCGATGTTTTTGGAGAGGCTCGTTGTCGGTATTGAAATATAACTGTTTGGTTTTTCTTGCTGATTCTGAATGGCAAAAAAGTGTTGCTCAATGTTTTTGAGAACCTGCACATCATAATAGATGGCACTACAGTCAAGAAAAATTTCTACCGGGGTATTGGGTACTATAGTTTTTCATAAAAATAATTTCTTTGGCAGCAAGCCAAGAGTTAGTAAAGCACCACGTTATTTGAATGTGAATAGCATTAGTGAAACCTGTGGATTTTAGCATTTTTGATGCTTCAACCCCTTCGGGGTTGTGGCTGGGGTGTTAAATATGGGTTTATTTTGTTCGTTTTTTTTCACCCTCTTTTAATTCCATATTCACATTCAACCCCTACGGGGTTGGGGCCCTCCACGGCCCTTCCACAGGTTGCACCTGTGGCTATTCATATTCAACCCCTACGGGGTTGGGGCCCTCCACGGCTTTTCCACAGGTTGCACCTGTGGCTATTCATATTCAACCCCTACGGGGTTGAGGCCTTATTGCCTTCCCCAGGTTCTTTCTTAAGGCTATTCATATTCAGGCCCCTTCGGGGTTGGCGCGTTGATAAGCTATCAACTTTCATCCGTTATAATCAGGGAAATTACACAGAGCGTTGCTTCAGTTCTTCCCAACGAAGACGTTGGAAACGAGTCAATCCATGTTACGCTGTTGTTATTCAGGGTACAACACAGCTTTTGGAGTTTGCTTCACTGGACGTGCTTTCAAAGTAACAACACGTCGTCCCCCCTGACCTTGTTTCTGTCTAATATCTTGACAAATCATACCCAGGTCATAGTTGATTTTTTTGGCATATTCATCTCGATATTTTTGAATTTCTTCTATAATCGTATCTTTCCACATTGTTCACACCTCGCGTAATTCTTGTGGCGTACAAATGGTTGGTGGCTCATAGCCAAATTCTCGGCATAGTGCTTCTATTTTGGGACGAAGAGTCGCATTGGCTATATGGGTACAATTCCAAGTCAGCAAGTAATCCATACCACCAATTGTTGCAACAGCAATATGCAAAGCGTCAATCTTTGCTTTTTGTGGAAGAGGAATCCTTTTCAATAACTCACCGGCAAAAGTTTCTACTTCCTCTGTGACTTCAACCTCTGGAATGCCTTCCAATTTTTCTAAACGCTGCCGCATTTGGATCACCAGCACTGACTTCTTGAATAACTAAAGCCGACACAAATAAGTCAAATTGCTCTTTATGGTCCCACCATTCTTTAGTTGTTTCTTGATTGGCAGCCATCACCAAATCAGGACTGCGCCAAGCTGTTAGATAGCTGGGAACGCTTGTTTCAATATAAACCTTGGGTTTCACGATTTTTCACTGTTTCAAAAGGAGTTAGCTCAAAAAAAGATTGGGTTAATTTATTAACGTGAGTTCGACTTTAAATATCAGTGACTTATATAAATTATTAATTCTCTCAAATAGTTATTTATAATGACTTTTAAATCAATCAGTAAAAAACTTATCTAAACAACCAATACTTGACTCTAACACTCTATGGCCCACAATTAAAGAGTTATTAACATATTAATGTTAAGGGTTTACTTGTCAAAAAATATTAATCGACTAATTATTTTCAACCAATTGATTAATATAACATTTATATAACTGCTAAGAAAAATAAGTCGAGCTCACGTTATTTTCAAGAAAATCAATTTGTTACTTTGATTAGTGCGTAAGTCCTATATATATAAATATAGTGTTTCAGATAATTATTTTCAAAGGGGCGAACACTTTGGAAAGCCCCTACACAGCGTCCGTCGGGGCGAATCTGCGTATTCGGCCAAATTAGGATCAGCCAAAAAATAACTTCCGCCAACATCTAAAAGCTCAAGTACCCTAAAGGGCACTGTACCTAGTCAAGGGGGAAATTAATTTTTCTTCGATCCTTATTTTTATGAACATAATAAAAACAAAGAGTTAAATTAATAAAACCCTTATTTTCGGACAACTCTAATTATCTGAATATCTATATAACTTTCGTGGCCGACACTTCTGGCATCGTTCACTCTTGATAAAATATGATCTGTTTCAAGTGTTAGCATGGCCCCCAATTCTAATGCGCGGCTGCCAATGTCTGAAAGCTCAAGTCTCCTAAAGGAGACTAAATTAATTATCTGAATATCTATATAGTTTTCGTGGCCGACACTTTTGGCACTGTTCACTATCGGGAAAATACGCGAGGTTTCAAGTGTCAACATGGCCCACAATTGACGAGGGTTGCTTCCCAGTCCAGTCCGTTGTAGAAAGCTTATCCTGCCGACATTTCTGGCATCGTTCACTATCGAGAAAATACGATCGGTTTCAAGCGTTAGCATGGCCCCCAATTGACGTGGGTTGCTCCCCAGTCCCGTTTTGTCAAAAGTAAAGAGGCCGATATTTCTGGCACCGTTCACTCTCGGGAAAATACGATCGGTTTCAAGCGTTAGCATGGCCCCCAATTGACGTGGGTTGCTTCCCAGTCCAGTCCGTTGTAGAAAGCTTATCCTGCCGACATTTCTGGCACCGTTCACTCTCGGGAAAATACGATCGGTTTCAAGCGTTAGCATGGCCCCCAATTCTAATGAAAAATGTCTTCCAGGCGCGGCTGCCAATGTCTGAAAGCTCAAGTCTCCTAAAGGAGACTAAATTAATTATCTGAATATCTATATAGTTTTCGTGGCCGACACTTTTGGCACTGTTCACTCTTGATAAAATATGATCTGTTTCAAGCGTCAGCATGGCCCCCAATTGACTAGTACTCTGTCAATGTTCTATTGACGGGTAACAGGTCAGTTTTGACTTGGCACTGTCAAACATTCTTTGGCACTGCCAAACTAAAGTTTGGACTCCGGCCTTCCTTAGGTTTGGACGACGGCCTTTCTTATGTTTGGACGGATTATTGAGTCCTGCCAAATTTTTGCGGCGAGGGTTGTTTTTCTTTAAAAGAGTCCTTATGATTTGTCATCAAGCGGCCTGTCGGGGGTTCAGTACATAGGATCGATATGGATTGACAACTGAAAATTTTTGCGAGAACTAAGCAAATAAGGATTGTATTTTGCTGGTGTCTGGCAAAATGAATCGATGGCCTTTGGTAGATTCACTTGACGGAAAGGAATGTTATTGGTAAGGTTTGTTAATATAAGTGAATCGGTATATTTATGACTAACGCTTTATCTTTTGGACGGATTTAAGGGCGTTGTCTTAAGGATGCTTGCTAAACTAAAGTTTGGATGCTTGGATCGGGGTGAAGGGTATATTGTAATTATTTGATAATAAAGGATAAGTCAATGAAGTCTCTCAAACTATTTTTAACACTCACTGTGGGCTTGTTAGTGGTGTGCCAACTACCCGTGGCTGTTGCGGCCGACGTTTGTGATTATTGAGTCTAATGGGACGAAAATCCAATTCACCGGGCCTGATATCCAAATTGGAAAATCGCGCTGGGTGCCTATCAAGTACAAGGATATCGAAGGGTGGGTTAATCGTGGCTATCTTAAAAAAGATTGTCAATTACGCGCTATGGCGGCCGACGAGTCGAATTATCACACGGTAGATTTTAGAGAAACGCTGTTCAGTCTCTCCCAACGCTACAAGCACAGTGTCAAAGAGATAGCCAAATGGAACCAATTACAACCGCCTTACAGCTTGTTCGTGGGGCAACGTTTGCGGATATCTCCACCTAGCCCTTGTTATTACCGCGTTGTTAAGGTACCAGCCAATGATGTGCTTTGGATACGTTCTAAGCCGATTGTGAAATCTCAAAGGGTGGGGGCCATTTTGCATAATGGTACTGAAATCATAATAACTGGGGCTGAACTAGATATTAAAAAGTCGCGCTGGGTGCCTGTCAAATACAAAGGCATAGAGGGATGGGTTAATCGTGCTTTTCTTGAAAAAGATTGTTAACGTTTCTGTGTTCAGTGTATCGTTCACCGTTTTTCGGTAATATACGGAAGAAACGGCACTGGTTTAGTTATCTGTAAATAACTTAAATATCAATAGGTAACAACAATTATACGGCTCATTTGACTCAAGTGCTTGATATGATTGGATGTATACTGCACACGGCTTGGATTTGGACTTTTTCGGTTTCGGGAAATCGCCTAGTTCATTCCCGAAACAACGAATCTTCACCAGTTCACAGTATATCAGCACATAATCACTCAATTGTGCATTGAACTGAACCTGTGCCGAAGGAACGCACTTGAAAAAGGTGAAAATGTATTTAGTCCCCTTTAGGGGACTTTTGCTTATCTATAGATTTTCAGAAAAATAAACTCAAAGCCAGGGGCGTTGCCCCTTGGCTATATTAATATCGTACTAAAGGGGTTGACTTTAAAATCTCTATGAGATCGGTCGGGGAGTATTATTAAAGGAGTGAAATTATTTTTATGAACATCTATAGGGACTTTTTTCCAGTCAACCGCTTGACGAATAAAGTAACTTGGCCAATTTTTCAAACTCTTTCGTGGCTTTACCAGATGGCTCTAATTCAAACACGGCCAATCCTTCACTGAATGAACGTCGGTAGACGACACGCTGATGTAGGCGGATATCTAGAACTTTCACACCCGGTAAAGTCGTTAAAGCTTGATAAGCTTGCTCGGATTCACGGATAGACGAGTGCGTATCGGCACGGTTGATAAACATTGAGATTTCTGGCGGTTTTCCTCTAACCTCGCTGGCAATAAAGTACAAAAACCGTTGGGTAGACCAAATATCCGCTTGACTTGGGACAACTGGCACCACTACCCGATCGGCCAACGAGAGGGCACGCTTCATAAGCGCCATATTGCCGGTACCGACATCCATCACTGCTTCATATTGAAAATGTTTCGGCAGGTTTAAGTCGGTATATACCGTCAGTGGCGGCTCATAGCCTTCTTCTTGGCGCACTTGTACCACGTCGCTTAGGGTACGTTGTAAATCAAGATCGTAGGCGAGTACCGTTTTGCCGGCTTGTACCAACCACAGCGCCAGATTAAACGTTACCGTACTTTTGCCTGAACCTCCTTTGAGATTACCAATGACTGTAACCATTGTTATGTCGTTTGGGTAATTGGTAATTGTGGTAATCGGTAATTGGTAATTGTGGTAATTGGTAAGGGGCTATTACATTGACTCAAAAGTTCCTCAGGGGGTGGATGATGTTTTCGAGCTTCATTTTGATTATGTCTATGTACGAGGACAGCTTCAGTTTTCAGATTGGTGGACAAATATTCGAGGCAAAACAACTTTTGCATCGAACACGGTTTTGTGATATCGCAACGCTGGTTATACCCATTTTGGGTTGAAACACATTTTATGTATAGGGCGCCTTGGCGCAGCGTAATAGGCCCCTTATCCCTGCACATACAAATAACAGAAAATTCTACTGAAAGTACAACGTATTTTGGGAATAAATGGCGTTTTTAAGTTTAATATTTGAGTTTTTTATCTGCTATAGATTTTCATAAAAATAATTTAACCGGATCCAGGTAGTTACACTGGCTTTAATAATACGCCCCTTCAGGGCTAATAGAGATTTTAAAGTCAGCCCCTTTGGTACGAGATTAATATTTAATAATACTTACCGAAGGGGCTAATAGAGGTTAACAAGTTAGCCCCAACGGGGCGATATTAATATAGCCAGGGGGCAACGCCCCTGGCTTTGGGCTTTGGGCGAAATTAATCTGTTGAAAGGGGCAAGGGGTGTGTAAAAAACGCAACTTATGTTCCAGGCAAAAGTTGGAGCGATGCAAAAACTTTTGCCTAGTTTGGCATGCAGTATAAAACCAAAAACCCCCACCCAGCGGACCGGGCAGGGGCGAGGCGACACGACACCGCTTAAGCCGTCAGAGGCCCCCGATAGATAACCATCGCTGCACCTTGAGATTGCTTAAAGTTATCATAGCCGACGAGACGTACATGATGGACGGGATGAGCCTTGTGGCATGCGTCCGCTTCAGCCAAAATCTTGTCCACATCCGTTTCGCCAAACATGGGTAACTTCCACATATACCAGTAATGATCAAAGGAATTTTCCGGCTCGGTGTGTTCAACCGCCGGATTCCAACCTTTGCTGACGATGAATTTGACTTGTTTGTAGATGTCCTCGCTGCCCATCTCTGGCAAGTAGGAGAACGTCTCAAACTTGCGGCTGTTGGGATTACTTAAACTGGATTGGTAGTCTTGTACTTCACTCATTTAGTAAATCCTTAAAAACTGATAGATGATGGTAAAAAATACCCCTCACCTTTTCTAATAATTAATTATTAATTGTTAATAATTAATTGTTAATTAGACTCCCTCTCCGTTGGGAGAGGGGTGGGGAGAGGGTATGGGGAGAGGGGAAATTACTTATGGGCAACGTCTAACTTATCAACCGTATCGAACTCAAACTTGATTTCTTTCCAAGTTTCCATGGCCATCTTGAGTTCTGGGCTGTGCTTGGCAGCGTTAGTCAGGATTTCCTTGCCTTCCTTTTCTAATTCCACACCTTGGTTACGGGCTTCCACGCAAGCCTCCAGTGCCACGCGGTTAGCGGCGGCACCGGCCGCGTTACCCCAAGGATGACCCAAGGTACCACCACCAAATTGCAGCACCGCGTCGTCACCAAAAATGGATACCAGTGCCGGCATGTGCCACACATGGATACCGCCGGAGGCCACTGGGAACACACCCGGCATAGCCCCCCAATCTTGGTCAAACATAATGCCACGACTACGATCTTCCTTGATGAATTTCTCGCGCATTGTGTCGATCCAACCCAACGTCGCGCCGCGATCACCTTCCAGCTTGCCCACGACCGTGCCAGAGTGCAAATGATCACCGCCCGACAGACGCAAAGCTTTGGTCAATACACGGAAATGAATACCATGATGTGGATTACGATCAATAACGGCATGCATGGCGCGGTGAATGTGCAACAGCATACCGTTATCACGGCACCAATTAGCCAAGCCGGTATTAGCACAGAAGCCGCCGGTCAGATAGTCGTGCATGATAATGGGCGCACCCAATTCTTTAGCGAATTCAGCACGTTTATACATTTCTTCGGGCGTGGGGGCTGTGACGTTGAGATAGTGACCCTTGCGTTCACCCGTCTCTTGCTGGGCCTTATCGATGGCCTCCATCACATACTCAAAACGATGCCGCCAGCGCATAAAGGGTTGAGAGTTGACATTCTCATCGTCTTTAGTAAAGTCCAAACCTCCGCGCAAGCATTCATACACAGCGCGACCATAGTTTTTAGCGGACAGCCCCAATTTAGGCTTGATGGTGCAACCGAGTAGGCTACGACCATATTTGTTTAAACGATCACGCTCTACTTGAATACCGTTAGGTGGGCCACCACAAGTCATCACATAAGAAATCGGAAAACGCACATCTTCCAAGCGCAACGCACGTAACGCTTTGAAACCAAAAACGTTACCGACCAACGACGTGAATACGTTGACGACGGAACCTTCTTCAAACAAATCAATCGGATAGGCCACAAAGCCATAAAAACAAGTATCGTCGCCCGGCACGTCCTCGATGCGATAGGCGCGGCCTTTGTAATAGTCTAAATCGGTGAGCAAGTCAGTCCACACCGTTGTCCAAGTCCCGGTGGACGATTCCGCTGCCACCGCGGCGGCGGCCTCTTCACGCGGCACACCTTCTTGAGGCGTGATTTTAAAACACCCCAGAATATCAGTATCCTTTGGCGTGTAATTCGGATCCCAGTACGTTTCGCGGTATTCTTTCACGCCGGCTTGGTATGTTTTGGTTGACACGCTAAAATACCTCCATAAGAAATTAGTTAAATTGTTATAAAATAGAGAGTTTATCTATGAGTGAATTTCTGATGACGGTCTGATTGAATTGAATGATTAAGTAAAATCAGTTACTTATAAAAAAGTCATGATTGTAAGTGATTTTGTCAGTCTTTGTTCATTTTCTATTCGCATTTCAATCCACCGATTCATTTATGTTAACAAATGTTAACAATAGCACTCATAAGAGTGGGGGAATCTCCCAAAGCCCTCATTTCTCTTTAAGGGCGCTTGTATTGCCTTGGTTCTCGGCGGTTAAAATCTCTTTTGCCGCAACTCACATACGCTTGCCATTTTACCAAAACAAAATCCAAAAACCAAACCAACGGTTTTTGGTTAGAACCACGCCCAACAAAAGCTCTGCACTCCTCTTATGACACATAAGCAAGGGCATGCGGAAAAAGCATCACATCAGTCAGCGCCTCGAAGGTGGGTTATTTCTGTCGGGCAATTGGTTATGGAAAGTGAATGTTTGTTAATAAATTTGGTACGATGCTTCAGCCCCTTTGGGCCGATGAGACAATCATCTTTTAAACACTTTCTATTCTAAACAATCTACAAATAAAAATAAAATAAATTTGACTTATATGAATTATAATTTAGTATTTAAGATTCCATAAATGTCCAGAATAGTTTTTGGTCTTATGTTGAATTTTGAGTGCCCCCTCACCCTCATCCTTTTCCCACTCGAAAGAAGGAATACGGCCGTTCGCTAAAAAAAACACGCCATCGACCGTGCTAATTGTTAATGCTTAATTATTAAATTAAGTGAGTCATTCATTAACGAGGCCGGTTGAAATTTTATTTTGTGATTATTTTCAATAATATACTTACTTGTGTGTATCGATAAGCCGATGTAAGGGGAATAAAACCGCAGCAAGTCCGCTCATATTCAGGGATGAACGGGGTGTGTAGGAAGCCAAATTATCTCGCAGAGCGACTAACCGAGGATTGTTCCCGCGCCAAGTATAAACAGAGACTGATTAAATCACTGTTGGATGGTTTTATAACGCATTGATTTAATTAAACCCGACTGTCGTATTACCAATTCGCCATTTGCCATTTTCTAAAAAAACTCAAAAGGCTTAAATACGCTATGAACATGACCTTACGCCAATTAACGTTATTCAGAGCAGTGGCACAGCATTTGAGTTTTACCCGTGCCGCGGCTGAATTATGTTTGACACAACCGGCCGTTTCTATACAAATCAAACAGTTGGAAGGGCATGTTGGCATGCCCTTGTTTGAGCAGGTAGGCAAACGAATTTTTCTCACCGATGCTGGGCGTGAATTATATGCCGCTTGTGGTGATATTTTTGCCCGTCTCCAAGCCTTAGAAACATCCCTGAATGAATTACAGGGTAGCATCAAAGGCCAATTAAAAATATCGGTGACGACGACTGCGGCTTATTTTGCCCCGCTTTTATTCAAAGCCTTTTCGCAGCGCTATCCCGAAGTGCATTTCAGTCTTTATGTCAATAACCGTAATAAGGTTTTAGAGCGCCTTGGCAACAATGAAGATGATTTGGTCATTATGGGACAAGTGCCCGAACATTTGCATGTCACCGCCCACCCCTTTTTGGAAAATCCTTTGGTAGTGTTAGCGCCACCACTACATCCTCTCGTGGGTGAATCTCGCATTCCGTTGGCACGATTAACACAAGAGACTATTTTAATCCGAGAAGTGGGTTCAGGCACACGCATAGCGATGAACCGTTGTTTTGCGGGCCATAGTTTGGAGTTGCCAGCCAACATGGAATTGGGTAGCAGTGAAGCGATTAAACAAGCTGTGATGGCGAAAATGGGTATCTCCGTGCTGTCTCAGTATGCGGTGGCTTTAGAATTGGCCGCTGGCACTCTTAAGTTGTTGGATGTAGAGGATTTTCCGCTAAAACGCCACTATTATGTTGCGCACTTGAATGAGAAAAAATTGTCTTTGGTGGCTCGCACCTTTTTAGAGTTTTTGTTGACTAACGCGCAGGAAGTCATACCACAGGTTTACCAACCAACAACTAGCCAAAAAAACCAAAAGCAACGACCGAGTCGGGGAGGAGGTCAGTGATCAGTATTCAGTGATCAAATCAGTGTGTTACCAAAATTTCCGCTTTTATGAGGGGAACTATTAATAAGCAACTGAATACAAAGACAATTTTAATTGTCAATACGTGTTTCAGTGATCAGTTATCAGTCTTCCGTGATCTTTTCAATAACATGTATTATTAAAGCCAGGGGCGGTGCCCCTGGCTATATTAATCTCGTACCAAAGGGGCTTGCTAGGGGCGGTGCCCCTGGCTATATTATCGCTCCGTTGGGGCTATAGCCAGGGGCGGTGCCCTTGGCTATATTAATATCGCCCCGTTGGGGCTAAGTACCCGTGCAAAAGTTTGAAAGGTTTATGGATTTTTGTTAGGTTTATTTTTTTTAAATACCTGCACGAGTACTTATAAGGTAGGTACACTGGCTATATTAATATCGCCCCGTAGTGGCTCTGCCAGTGTAACTACCTAGAATTTTTGTTTTTCAAACCATCTTGAGTATAACTGGGGACTACAGGGGGGAGTTTCCGTTTTTTCTGGGGATGCAAGGGGTGTGTTAAACTTTTTTCTTGATACTGCTACGCGAGATACAAAGTCCCGTTTTTTTTTTGAACACCAAAGAAATCCGATTTTTCCAAAAAATCGGATTTATCGGGGAAAAATTTCTCACAATGTTCAATATTTTGTTGACCCTCCCCAGGTTCCACCAGTTGCTCTTCACTTTTTCTTTTCATTCTTCATTCGATTTAGTAGCCCTTAGTTGGCCTTTTTCACTGATTACTGAAAACGGAACACTGAAAACTGTGAACGATAAACTGATCAGTGAAATAAAGGCTCAGTTACCACAATCTTAGGCTTTTTGTCGGGCGGAAATTGCAGTCGCGCTGCCATCGCTGGATTGGCATACACCGTTCCCGCTTCATCCACCAGCATTACATATTTAATGCCCAATTGTTGCGCTATTCGATGCCAGTCTTGCAATCCGGCTACCGTCAAAGCGGTTGAGGCGGCATCGGCAAGTGCGCCGCTTTTATCTATTATCGTCACCGACGTGATACGTCGTGTAGGCCAACCATTACGGGGATCAATAATATGTGAATAGCGCACGCCTTTATCGTTATAAAAACGCTCATAATCGCCCGAAGTCATAACACTTGCTTCGCCGCTCACCGCCACTGCTGCTAAAACACCGTCGTTGCGAGGGTGGTGAATGCCTATTAACCATGGTTTATCTCCCTTTTTACCAATCGCTTTGAGATCGCCACCGACATTGATGATGGCATTTTGCACACCGAATTGGCGTAACTTTTCAATGGCTAAATCGACAGCATAACCCTTAGCAAAGGCACCAAAATCGAGTTGCACGGCCCGATTGCGTGACGATACGCGGTTGCCCTCAATGTCAATCTCATCCATGCCGGGCGCAAGCGCGACTAATTCTGCAATTTTCTCAGGCGGAGGTGGCGGACGATTGTCGGATAAATCAGTGTTATGAAATCCCCATAATGCGATTAATTGTCCAATCGCCGGATTAAATAGTCCATCACTTTGATTATAAAAACGTTTTGCTTTTGTTAGCACGGGCAACAGCGATGTTTTTTGAGCAACTGTCCAGGTTTGCCCGGTTGCTATGGCTTGGTTTAATTCCGTTAAGGGGCTTGGATGCCAGGCGTGCCAGTTGTGGTGCATGGTTTGAAAGTCGTTAGCGATGGCATTAGTCGCTTCACTGGCTCGTTTTTCATCAAGCCCCCAAATGCTGATGCCTACCAGTGTGCCGAAAACATAAAAATGTTGTTGAGATAGGTTTTGATGACTGTCGCCGGTGCGGAGTAATCCGGCTAGGAGTAATCCGGCTAGGAGTAGCCCAGCGAGTAAAAGTAATGTGTAAGTACGTGTTTGCATACGTGTTTGCATGTTGTTAAACTGACTTTCCCTAAGAAATCAGTGGGTAAACAAGAGTCATAACGAGTGGCTTGTGAGTCGCTAAAGCGACTACTACAAACCGAGCGACTAAAAAAACCCCTTGGCATGAAGCCTTGGGGCTTTTTCATTTCAGCACAAGGAAATTTAAAATGGCCGCCATTGGCGTATTCGGTTAATACTGAACAATCTCGGCATTTTATGTAATTAGTCTCAATCGCCTATTCTTTACGGAGTCAGTTAAAAGCACAAATGTGGACTGTGGTGATTCTTGTCTCAACCGCAAGGATTGGCATACCAAACAAATATTTTTGATGGAGTTGACGATCTGAGAAGTTCGTCTCAATCGCCGACATTGGCGTACTCCATTCAAATAGATTTTAAAGATACTTAATCTTTAAACAGAATGCAAGGAATCCAAGGATTGGTACGAGCCAAAGCTGAAGCTTTGGACTCCTTATGATCACTGTTCACTGATCAGTTTAATTTCTGTCTCTAATTTCTCCGCTTCGGCTTCTAGTTGATATTGTTTGTCGGTGAGCCTCTTTTTGGTATCCGGCGGGAGGCGCGGGTTTCCTAGTGAAATGGAAATGGACTCGTGTTCTTTGAGTTTGCCAGCCATTTCGGCCTCAAGGCTGGCCTTTTTATTTTCAAGACGAGACTTTTTCAAGGCTGCTAGACGGGATAATCCTTCATCTTTGGCTTCGGCCGCGAGGGCCTCGTTTTTTAATTGATTGAGTTTATCTGTCAAGTCACGCGCCAACTCGTTGAGTCTTTGATAATACTCCGGTTCTCTGTCAGGATTGGGTTTAGGAATGCCCAAACTACGTGTTCTGCCGGTATCACTATTCCTCTCCCAAAATGAATAACCTAACAAGTCTTGGAATTCGGGTGGCTTTTCTTCGCGTGGTATAAAGTCTTGTTCAACTATGAAGATGCGCCCGGAGCCATTACCCACTTTGCTGAGAAAGGTGTTCATTTCCAATAGACACCATGATGAGGCGAGATAACCGCGAGAGAAAATTAGCACGAGGGTGGCACAATTGTTTAATTGTTCGTCAATATCGGGTGTCACGGCTTCATTCCCACGTAACTGGTAATCCATCCACAGCGAATAAGCATCGGTTCGTCCCAATTGTTTCCCTAACTCAATTTTCAGGCCGTTGATTAATGTCGTGGGCATAGCTGATAAAAATATCTTTTTTATAATTAGGCACATAAGTTGACATCATAAGATTCTCTTTTCAGAATGAATAGGACATTTGCGGAGCGCATTGTAGGCAAGGGTAATTGTGAATTGTGTTTCAGGCAAAAGTTTCCGCAACGGAAACTTTTGCCTTTCAGGCTAAAGTTTTTCGGAGAAAAACTTTAGCCTGAAATTGTGAATTGTGAACCGTAGTTCAGCGAAGCTAATTGTGAACCGTAGCTCAGCGAAGCTAATTGTGAACCGTAGCTCAGCGAAGCTAATTATTAATGAATAACTTAGTTTGTCCACTCAAAGGACTCGATAGTGTTGTCGAGTAACGATCATTTTCAGCGTTTTGAAGTACGTTCCGTATATCAACTCCAAAAGTTTGTCGTATAAAAAAGATCATTTCAAAAAATATTTCCGACGCAAAACGCGCAAGCTGACAGATTTTTTCCGTTAACTTTACCTCTTTGGGGTAAAAGAATAGCCACAGGTGCAACTAAAGTAAAGAGATTAAAGACGCACCAACTCCGAAGGGGGAATAGGAAAACTTGAGAGATTAAAGACGCTGAATAAAAACCTGTGGAAAAGAGATTAAAGACGCACCACGTTGTTTGAATGTGCATAAGTGGGTAAACAAAAGTATAACGAGCGGTAATAGTCGCTAAAGCGACTACTACAAAGCGACTACTACAAACTGACTACTACAAACCGGATACCATCCCTTTGAGGGATGGTATCGTCCGACTCAATTGCCTTGTTAGGCGGGCATCACATTTTCAGCTTGTGGGCCCTTCTGGCCTTGTGTTACTTCCATAGTGACTTTCTGGCCTTCCGCTAGAGTTTTGAACCCGTCACTTTGAATGGCGCTATGATGTACAAACACATCTGCCCCACCTTCGTCTCGTTCAATGAAACCAAACCCCTTGCGATCGTTGAACCACTTAACGGTACCGGAAACTCTTTGATCTGACATATAAACCTCATTACTCAAACGTGCCAACCTAGATTGGCTTTATTAAAAGCCAGCCTCACTACGAAGCTGGCGTATATACTTTACACAATTTGCGCGTTGTCATTTCGATTCTGTGAGAAATCTGTTGCCAGCCAATAAGATTTCTCTTTCATCGAAATGACAAAAGCTCAATTTATGGCTGTGCTTAGTATATCTTACTCGGCAAAGATTATGTAGATAGCAATTCTATTGACAACTATTGACATGTCAACAAATGAGTCAACACTATTAATAGAAGTGAATACTACGCAAAAGTACAGCGAAGCGAATTAAGCGTAGTAGGGAGTATCAGCCCTTTATCGCATCAAAGTCTGTCCGCTTGGAGTTACTTGAATGCTTGAGAATCCATTTTTTTTGTGTGGAAGGCTAACCACCTCAAGCACCCTTATGTTACTTTAAAAAAGTACAAAATGTAAAGTTCTTTTTAGATAATGCCCAGCCAATATCAATAGTTATCAATATTTTTTACTATACCCACACTGTATTGATATGTCAATAGTTATCAATAGTTTTGTGTACAATTTGCGCTTTTTTTGTCATTTCGATTCTGTGATAAATATGTTGCCAGCCAATAAGATTTCTCCTTTCTCAAAATGACTGTCATGTCTCCTGAAGCGATAAATATTTCGCCCGTCTAATATCGATTTCTCAGATTTCTTCTTTAGTCGAAATGACAAAAAAGCTTAAGGATGACGGTGCGAAGTATACTTCACAATTTGCGCTTTGTCATTTCTATTCTGTGAGAAATCTGTTGCCAGCCAATAAGATTTATCTTTCCTCGAAATAACAAAAGCTCAATTTATGGCTGTGCTTAGTATATCTATCTTACTCGGCAAAGATCATAAATATCGGCAAAATAAGAAGGAAATCAGTCTTCCCTACATTCTTATGGGTTTTCTTACCTCCTGAGACTGATTTTTACTAGTGGCTGTCTATTGCTTTTAGCCAGCTTGCGCTGTTTTTCGTCGGGAGCCGATTAGCAGCTATAGTATTTCATAAAAATAAGGAGTCCAAGATTTATCGATGACATCCAAGATTTATCACAGACTCCTCCCCAAATATTTATCTGAACATCTATAGGCGTAATCCACCAGTTGCAGTGTGGATTACGCACCACTCACCTTAAGTTAAGAAAATCGGGTTCTTTTTTAAGTAAAAAGTGATCTCGCTTCGCACGAAGTGCCTTGTTAGGCGGGTATCACATTTGCTGCTTGTGGGCCCTTCTGGCCTTGTGTTACTTCCAGAGTGACTTTCTGGCCATCCTGTAGAGATTTGAACGCGTCACCGTCAATTTGAATGGAGCTATGATGTACAAACACATCTGGCCCACCTTCGTCTCGTTCAATGAAACCAAACCCCTTGCGATCGTTGAACCACTTAACGGTACCGGAAACTCTTTGATCTGACATATAAACCTCATTACTTAAACGTGCCAACCTAGATTGGCTTTATTAAAAGCCAGCCTCACTACGAAGCTGGCGTATATCTTACTCGGCCTCGGCAAAATAAGAAGGAAATCAGTATTCCCTACATTCTTAATGCGAATTAAGGGTTGACTTGAATATTAGACATTATTGGATAAGCTATTTTATAAAAATGTTTTTGTTGGAAATAAATTTGCATGGATATTTTTTTGCATTTTAACCCCAATATAAATTTATTTTTATCGGTATTTTTTATTATTTTTATTTAAGCTGTCAAAATAATAATTTAAAAAAAATAAATCTTATTATAAATAAAAAGTATTATGTTGATAACTGATTAATTTTAAATGAAATTAATCGAATATTATTTTCAATAATGTCTATTATGAAACCAATGACTTATAAAAACGTATTGATTGAAAGTGATTTTATAAGTCTTTTTTAGGCTAAAGTTTTTCTCCGAAAAACTTTTGCCTGAAAGCCTGAAAGCCTAAAATGTTCATGCGAGATATTCGCATTAGTGGCTGTCTATTGCTTTTAGCCAGCTTGCGCTGTCTTTCGTCGGGAGCCGATTAGCCGCTAGGCGTAATCCACCATTTGCTGTGGTGGATTACGCACCGCTCACCTTCCGTGGTGAAAATCGGGTTATTTTTTAAGTCAAAAATGTTATCGCTTCGCACGACGTTTGCTTTAGCGATTGGCTTATTGGAGTATTATTTTTTTCCCGTTCCCTAAAACCAGTAACAAGCTCATTTGTTCTCTACTTGATGCCATTCTCCTCCCCTCATTGTCCAAGTGTTACCTGTCCATTTGTCCATTTTGATAATTCGAATACCACCCAATACGGGTGTAATCTCGTATCGATTTCCCAACACTAATAAAGCACCAACACCGACAATTAGCCCAAGGACAAAACCCATAATGAAATTTTTCATAATCTTTTCCACGATTATTTGTTTTTACTCGCCTTGGGGAACGCATTAGTGACTTAAAGCGTCACGGGTGAAATGGGAGGCTTTAAGTTCTGGCGAGGTTGCCAGAAAAAAAAACCGCCGAGTTGATCTCGCGGAATCGATGCATAAATTTTCAGGTATTTTATTCGAGGTGACACTGGCGTTTTTTCAAACAATACTGGGTTTCTAAATACCCGATTATTTATGCACAGGTACTTAACCGATGTTTGGCAAACCTCGGAGGTTTGCCAAACTATAGTGTCATTTTTTATTTAGTCAATCCCATAAATAACGCCGGCAATTTCTCCGGCAATCGTTGCACATGATCGACAATAGTATAACCGTTTATGCCAAAAATCCGTGATACATAATCATCGGCATGTGGATCGAGCGTCAGGCAATAGGTGGTAACGCCTTTGCGGCTCAATTCATCCACTGCCTTTTTGGTGTCAGCGCGCAAATATCTTGGATCGCGTACATCAATATCGGCGGGTTCGCCGTCGCTTACCAGTAATAGGAGTTTTTTGCGCTGTGGACGTTTGTTGAGATATTGTCCGGCGTGGCGCAGCGCTGCGCCCATGCGAGTCGATAAGCCACCGTACATGCCCGCTAAACGCGCCTTGGCATTGTCGTCATAAGGTTGTTCAAAGTCCTTAAAACGAAAGTATTGTACATCATGCCGCCCATCGGAGGCAAAGCCGTGAATGGCAAACGGATCGCCAATGCCGTCAATTGCCCAACTTAATAGGGCGGTGGCTTCTCGCGCTAGTTGAATGACGGGTTTTTCGGAGTCGCCGAGTGTTTCGTTGGTGGATTCGGATAAATCCAGTAATACCAATACGGCAAGATCACGAGTTTTGCGAATATGGCGGATATTGATACGATGATCGGGCATATAGCCCATGCGAATATCTACCATGGCACGAATGGCGGCATCTAAATCAATCTCGTCGCCCTCTTCTTGATGGCGCAAACGAATAACGCCTTGCGGTTGCATGGCATCAATAATGTGCCGGATGCGACTGGCAAGCGGTTTGTACTCGTCAAGCACTTGAGTAATTATAGTCGCGTCGCCTTTGGGCATCCGTTTTTCTAACACCGTTGCCCAGTCGGGGCGAGAGAGTTGGATTTGATAGTCCCATTCCGGATAGTGGTAAGGCTCGCTAACCGGCTCTTTGCCTTCTAGTTGGTTGATGCTCACGCCGGGTGGATCGCCATCGCGGAAAAATTCGCTGTCTAGTACCCAAATTTCTTGGGCATCATCGCCGGCTAATTCACAGTCCAGTTCGTCAACCATTTCCATGACGGAGACTTTTTTGCGAATTTGGTGGCGGCTGGCTGCGAGGTAGTCAATTTCTTGTTCCCATTCGTTGTCTTGAAATGCCCAGATAAATCGATTGTCGTCACGGTAGGGAATGGAAAATCGTTTTTCTAATTGGTACGCGTTAGGAATCGCTTGCGTTGTGCCGAGCTTGTTGTAAAATTCTACGCCTAAATCCCAACTCATTTGGTTGTTTTCCAAATCCGTTTCGGCGCGAGCGCGAAAAGCGGTTACTGCCGCTTGTACCCAGGCATTATTGTCTTGGTAATCGGGATCAAGCATTCCTCGCGCCATCCTTTCTATTAAACCTACCACGTCGTCCTTTTTTTCGGTGGGGAGTAGATTGAGCCATAGTTTCCGTAGTCCGGGAAATTCGCCAATGGCAATGGTTTCAACCCGGGCATCTTCAAATAGCGCTATAAAAAGCATTTGTATCGGGGTGAGGGCTTCTGCTGATAAACGGGTACGTGTGTACATGATATGGGCAGCAGCGTGGGCGACGGTAGCGCGATAGATTTCTGTGCCGGCAACAGCGTTAAAGTTATCATAGGCATCCGGCACATGAATGATATTGTGTTCAATGTAAGGACGCAAACCTTCACGGGTTTCAAAATCACCCGCCGTCGGGCGCAGAAAAAAATCGCGTCCCCAAAAGGCGCGTAAATAGAAATTCAGGCGGCGGTGGGTGTCTACAAATAAAGTGCCGCGCCGTTCTTGTTGTAATACGGCCTGTGAATCGGCCGATTGCAAATCAAAATAGGCTTGTAAGGCATTGAAATCACGGATATGTGCTTGTGCGCCCCATAATGCCCAGCGGCGTAAGCCGCCTAATGTGAGTTGTCCAAGCAGAATATCGAGGCGATTTAACATGGGGCGCAAGCCTCGCGCTGCTTTCGCGGATAATTGGTGAACAAAGGCGAGGTAGTCTCGTAATAATTTGGCATCGCCCAGTCGTCGCGCCGCGATAGAGAGGGTGGAGAATAATAGGCTGATAACGGCTCCGCTTGTCATGGACGAGAGTTTAAAGGCGGCTCCAACGACATCGCCTATGACGTCTTCACCGACTTCTTTGACGACAACGGGCATTTCTTGTAGATAGGAAAGGACTACATCGGTGCCACGTCCTAATTCTGTCAAGGCGCGTGCGCCTTCTAAATAGTTACGCAGTCCGCTCGGTGACATAAAGTGGGCCGCTTCGGCAAAGCTGGCTTCTAAAGTGTTGTGGACTTCGGGTGAGATTTGTTCGAGGATTTCTCGATAGTCTTCTAGCTTGACGCTCATAGTTTTTTATCATTGGAACGTTGGAGTCCAAAGCTTTAGCTTGGAGTCCAAAGCTTTAGCTTTGGATGTCGCGTTGGAACGTTGGAGTTGGAATCCAAATGTTGGCGTGGGGTGTTAAGTGTGTCCCACTTGTGCTTTTAGACGTTTTTAGGGAAAAGGGCCATCAATCAAATCGCCAACTTGGCCCTATATTAATGAAAAATGAAAAATGAAATACTACAAGGATTGTATATAATAAGGGATTTTCGGAACGAGCATCAAATCACGTCAGTCAACTTTTTCTTCTCAAAAGTATTTGCTGATTGATTAGCTTTCTTATTAATTTGAGTTGATTTCATGTCGGATCGAATTTCTTCATTCTCTTATCTAAGCGAATAAATCCTTTTTTATAACAATCCTTGGGCGTTTGGGCGTTTGATAAAACTTGATCATCGAGTGAAACGTTCATGTTGTCATTTTCACAGATTTGAAGTACGTTCCGTCTAAAAAAAACCGCTTTGGAAAAACACCTTAGTATTTTTAATTTTTCGCAATACCGTAAAATTCGGCAGAAAGGCCGCTTTTCAGAACGAAAAACCAATAACTTAAGTTCGATTACGGCTTTGCGCTGTTGCTATTTGTGGTAAGCCATTAACAAAAGCTCACCAATTCAAGTCAATCGCTTAACATTTTCTTGTTGACAAGGTTGCACATTAACACTTTTACTCAATCACTTCAATTTCCACCCGTCTATTTTTCGCTAATGTTGCGTCGGAAGTGCCCGGTTCAAGAGGCCGGCTGGAACCATAACCGTAGGTTTTCATACGAGTTATTGAAATGCCATGTCGCGCTAAGGCGTATTTAACCGATTCGGCACGTTCTCGTGATAGTTGCCGGTTGAGTTCGTCACTTTTTTGTTGGGTGAAAGTTGTCCAGGGTTGAGTGTCGGCATGTCCGTGGATGTGGATAGTTTTGGCTTGCCGGTTGATTAAGGCAGTGGCAATGTCATTCAGTTGTGCGTTAGAGACAAGCCTTAAATCATCGCTGCCTGTTTTAAAATGGAGGTTACGAAATCGCACGGCGGTTTCTAACAGGGCTTTGGTGTCACCGAGAGAGAACGATTTGAATTGGTGGTAACATTGAGTCGCCATTTGATGGAGTTTTTGTAAACGTTTTTTGTCGTAGAGCAAGCTATTTAACACGGTACCAGCTTCGACGGTGCGGTACCGATTGTTACGCAGCAGTTTAGCCACGCGCTGACGGGCGCGTGAGTGGCGAGTGCATGCGTGGAGATAGGCTTCAAGGCTTAAGGGCAGTTGGTTTTGTTTATAGTAAACGTCACCGAGGCCTAGCCATGCTTGAAAACATTCTGGACAAAACTTGAGCGTTTGTCGGTAATGGTAGAGTGCCTTGGTGTCATTGTTTTCGTTCTCCAACAAAACACCGAGATTGTTATGCGCTTGCGCGTGATTGGGGCAACGTTCCAAAGCGTGTTGGAGTAAGCGTTTTTGTTGGGCCGGATAATAGCTAAGGTAATAGGCTTGCGTGACAAGTGAGTTTGCTTCTTCACAGGGTGAGGCCCAGAGCGTGATAGGAAAGGTAATAATTACAATGAGTTGGCTTAAAATGAGCGTTTTGATGTTTTGCATGATTGATTACCTCATCGCGTTTTTATCCAAAGCATCCGCTTTGGACGTCGCGTTGTCGCGTTGTTGCGTTGTCGCGCTGGAGTCCAAAGATAGATGGGCTTTTGATTATTAGTTATGTGATTCCAGTAGTGCAAGAAAAACCGTCTAATCATCTTTGAAAAAACCTGACTGGTTTCCAAAACGGGTCTGGTTTAGGCACGGAATCCGTTCAAAGTCTGGACTCGGGACTCAAAGTTGCCTGGTTCATACAATTATCTTGGAAAAATAGGAATAATAGCGATAGTATTTGATATAATTTTCTAACATTTCCAAAGATTTTTGTGGGTTGGGGTCAAAAGTAAAACTCATCTGGTTATGGATATCGTGAGGCAAATATTGATCAATAAACCTTTTTTCGCGCAACGTCAACGTCGGGACATGAATTGGTGGCCCCCATTCTTTGATAGCGTATGTCCATTGCCCTATCGTTGTTAAGTCCATGAAGTCTTTCAGTTCATTTTGGTCCAACAAAATACCAGTTAAAGTGAGCATTTGGTGAGGGCCATCAGAAGACACAAAGGCCGTGAGCGGTTGAAATATATAGTTTTGTGAATCTTTTCTGGTTTGGATTTGTGTTTGAGCGGCATTTTTCAACACACCACAAAGCACTTGTCCAAACTGTTCTTTATCGATCTGAGCATCAACTTCAGGCGGTAGCAATTTTCCAACACGACTTTTAAAAACTAGAAAACGGTGTTTCTTTTTAGCTTCCGGAGTTGTTCCTTTGTCACCCAAAGAGTCTGGATTGGCGTTTAGTGTTATTTTAACCACATCATAATGCCGTATTTGTTCAAGAAGCGATTGAAATTCTGATAGTTGATCAGGCAATTTTTTTGGCTCGACATAATCCAACCAAATGATAGCATTCTCTTTCAAACTATAGGAATCTATATAATCACCGCTCGACATGTTCAGACACTCAATGCAAGCTAACGGTTTATTGAACAGTTGCCGTTGATAGGTATGCGGTTCGATTTCTAGTGAAATCATACGCTTATTATCAAAATAAGCCGGTATGAGTTTAAAGTCTTCCAAGAAAGGGCCACCAAACCCTATATAGACATAGTCAGACAGTGTCCGAATCCGATTTATTTTTAGCAACAGTTCGATAAACAGTTGACGTTCTATCGCTTTATTGGGCCTTAAATGATAAGGCAACTGGCTGCCACTCATGGTTTGATCTCCCGCAACACTCTATTGAAGCATTCAAGTCCGACTTGAGAAGGAAGCGTCTCATGATCTTCAAACAAGAATTCGGCCAATGTCCGTATTTCGAGCTGCCTATGAGTCAATTTGATTTGGCGTTTGGGATTGTCCTCATTCTGTTTTGGCAAATCCGGCAGATATTTTGTCTCCCATTGAAGGCCTCGAACTTCGATAAAATCACGTTTCGGTATTTTAGCAACCACTTTGTCAATTTCCATCAATTGCAATTTGTCGTAAAGCACTTTCTCTTCTTCTCTATAGGGCTTCCATTTATTGGTAAAATCGGTGAAAATACGAGTGCCTTCTGTCATCATACTTTTGGCAATTTGATAAATGTCTGATGACGAATCGATATCCCGCTTAGTGCTTGCCAGTGGGAGTTTTGTTGAATCAGCCACACCAAAAATCGCACCAAATTGGCCAGAATAACGAGGTACTCGTTCTTCGCCCCATCCGGTCAGTGGCGTTTTGTCCCCATACACCACCACATGGTCATTACAAATAATCGTCCAACCGGCATCTTCTCCTTTATGTCGGTGCCAATCGAGTTCTTCTTCAACTTCATCATCCGTCGGGGTTGGACCGATGAGTCCTACGACTACTCTGACTTTGACATCAAAGATTTCCGCTTTATAAATATAAGGCATAATTCTTTGAGTCGGCTTTTTGGCTCTTGGATTAAATAACAGTGTCAGCGGTTTTGGTTTGACCGCTTTACCAGCCACCATGATTTGAAATCCTTTTTTCAGGATAACAGTATAGTGGGTTGCAATCGAATACCAAAGTTCATTTAAAACAACTTCTTGAAACTGAAGTAAATCTCGTTTGACCGATTCATGCCAATCGCTCAGTTCAATAACCGTCCCGGCTTCTTCAAAAGGTTTATTGATATCGGTTAAAGGCCAGTTCCAGTCAGTATCGTTGGTGGGCCAGTCTTTAGAGATTTTCACCTCAAACGCACCTTCGGCCGTTTGAGAAATCACTCGTGCCGAGCGTCCGATTTTGAAGAAGGCCCGTTTCATACCAATACCATACATGCCAAAAGTAGCAAGATGACTATCCGATTCTAAGTCAGGATTCCCAAGGGCAAAAACCGATTTTTCCGCCGTTTCTCTCGGTATGCCACCACAATTGTCACTGATGATGAGTTTGCCATCTTTTAATTCAATATGAGCCCAAAAACCTTGGTAAGGTGTTTTGGAATGGCGTTTTTTTGTGGTACGCCGTGCTCCGTCCACACAATTATCGAGTAGATCTAAAATCGCTTCGGAGAATTCAATATCTCTTGTCAGCATATCAACGAAAAAGTGTTTGCTAGGAAAAACGGATACAGTTTCTGTCATTTTTATGTCCTTTTCAGTTTGTAGTAGCGGGGCAGTTCAATCGGATTCGTTTGAGAGATTTTCAGAAAAAAGGAGTACAAACTTGAGTTTGTACGAGTCAAGCTAAAGCATCTAAAAAAACTCTATACGAGGATGTACTTCCATATTTTTTTATAATACCTAAAAATGGCAATTCAAATGTTCGTAATATATATTAACAAATTGAATTTTAAAGATTATTTCAAGTAAATTCCTTGAAATTTTACTCATCAAATGGTGATCAAAATTTCAATGAAATATCGAATTTTTTTAGAGTCAATTTAATGCGTTATACTTGACACCGTCACAATTTGCGTCATTTCGAGCGAAGCGAGAAATCTTTCGCCCCGTTACGGAGATTTCTCAAGCTTTCTCAATGTTTCTCAAGTTTTCTCCTGTCGTCGAAATCGAAACAGAAATGACAACTCAGTTTATTGACGGTGCTCAGTATAAGTTAAAATTTCAACAAATTAACTTAACGCCTTAAATTTACTCTAAAAAAAATTGATATTTCATTGAAATTTTGTTCATCATTTGATGAGTAAAATTTAAACGGATTGACTTGAAATAATCTTTAAAATTCAATTTGTTAATATAAATTACGAACATTTGAATTGCCATTTTTAGGTATAATATAAAAAATTGTCTCAAAATATACTGAACAAGGTTACAAACTCAACTAAAAAATGGAGTATAAAATCTATGCCACAGAACAAACGTTTTTTTGAAACGCGAGGCCCAGTTGATCCGTCTCGCAACTATGTTGTCTCTCGTCAAACTGAAATTGCTGAACTGGTTGAGCGAATCAAACAAGGGCGATATATTGTCATCTTCGCGCCGCGCCAAACTGGGAAAACGACTTTTTTCCGCTGGGCACTTTCGGCACTGGAAATTGAAGACAATACCTATTTCCCGATTAAACTGGACTTTCAAATGTACAAAAGTCTATCGAATTCGGCTTTTTATCATTATTTCTACCAAGAGATTTGTAACGGGATTCAGAGCTATTTTCAGAAACATCAATTGGTTCCAGAAGACACCTTGTCTCAATTTTTAGAAAAAGCCTCAATCACTGATCATGTTTCAATGGTAGGCTTTTTTGTGCAATTATCAGACTACTTAAAAAATCAGAAACTGGTACTGATTATTGACGAATTTGATGGTATTCCTACCGCCGTTGTGAGCGATTTTCTTTATTCCTTGCGCTATATTTATTTGTCCGATATGTCCCAAAGATGCCCATACAGTGTCGGAATTGTTGGCGTAAAAAACATAACTCAACTCAATTATGATCGCTCAATCTCGCCCTTTAATATCCAAGACGATTTTGCGTTGCCTAATTTTGCTGTCTCACAGGTACGAGAACTTTTCGAGCAATATACTCAGGAAACCGGACAAGTTGTCGCCGAAGACGTGATTGAAACGCTTCACAAGCAAACCGCCGGGCAACCGTTCCTTGTCAATCGGCTTGGGCAGATATTGACAGAAGAGATGAACATTCCATTGCCAACGACAATCACTCACGCGCATTTTGACAAGGCTCTCCAACAGATTCTTGAGGAAGCCAACGTGCATTTGGATCACTTAGTCACTAATATTCGGAAAAATCCGCGCTTTGAATCTCTGTTAATGAAGATCACATCGTATGATGCTGGGATACGATTCAATATCCGTGATGAAGCCATCAGTGAACTTGTGACTTACGGTGTGTTGAAAAAAAGCCATGATAGTCTTTGTGAAATAGCCAACCCTATTTATTATTACTGTATTATGCAGACATTTAAGCCGACTATCAATGGGCTTGAACAACAGTATCTTCCCGAAGAGGCTGAGACCTGTTTTGTTGATTACTTAACGGATGATGATAAAATCAACATGCGTCTGCTGCTTGCTAACTTCAATGATTTTATTGCTCGTGCCGGCTATCGAATTCTTCAAGTGCCTGATACACCCCAAGAATTTATTGGACAGTACCTATTATTTGGTTATCTTGATACGTTTGTACTACAAATACAAGGGTTTATGTATCTGGAAGTACGCAGTGGGCGTGGGCGAATGGATTTGATTATCTTACACCAACAGTCTAAGTACATTGTTGAAACCAAAATCTGGGAAGGCAACAAACGGTACCAAGCTGGCAAACGTCAGTTAGCCAAATATCTGAAATTAGAAGGCATTTCTGACGGATACTATGTGGTTTTTGATCACCGTCAAAAACCAGAAGCGCGGCTGGAAGAAGAAATGATAGATGGGCTTTTGATTATTAGTTATGTGATTCCAGTGGTGCAAGAAAAACCGTCTAATCAATAGAATTTCTGTCACATTTTTTTGGTGGTTACCGGAGTCCAAGATTTATCTTGGACGTCCAAACTAAAGTTTGGACTCCATTTTTTCGCCGCTACGTCTAAATAGATAAATCAAGCCAAAGAAAAATGAAAATTGAAAATTGATTAAATAAACGACGCTAAAGTTTCGCTCCGCGAAACTTTAGCGTCGTTTGGACTCCTGATTGCCAAACGTTAGTTTGGACGACTGCCAAACTCAGTAGTTGAGAATGGCCCCTTCAAGGCGAGCAATCGCCGATGAACAGGCCCACTAAAGGCGATCTCTCACCGACGACGAACAGGCCCACCAAAGGCAATCGCTGATGAACCGGCCCACTAAAGGCGATCTCTCACCGACGATGAACCAGCCCACTAAAGGCAATCGCTGATGAACCGGCCCACTAAAGGCAATCGCTGATGAACCGGCCCACGAAAGGCAATCGCCGACGAACTGGCCCACGAAAGGCGATCTCTTACCGACGACGAACCGGCCCACTAAAGGCAATTGCCGATGAACTGGCCCACTAAAGGCGAGCTCTTACCGACGATGAACAGGCCCACTAAAGGCAATCGCTGATGAACCGGCCCACTAAAGGCAATCTCTTACCGACGATGAACCGGCCCACTAAAGGCAATCGCCGATGAACCGGCCCACTAAAGGCAATCGCCGATGAACTGGCCCACTAAAGGCTGCTAAAGCAGACTGGGTGGTTTAGCTGGCTTTAGCCAGCTGATGCTTTTAGTCATGCGTTTTAATTCTTGGCTAACCAAAAGACTGAGTAGTTACATTTAGTCATTGAGAGATTGTGTGATTTTAATTGGTGAATTCTCTTGTTCTTAATACTGCCAAAGAGGCAACAAAATCGACGAACAACTTGACATCATTATTCTGGGTGAAAATTGTTTTTGAAATCAGTTTTCCTTGATCAACAACAACGTTCATGGATGAGCCAGGCTTGTTTCTCTGCCCCATTGTTGTGATTATTGCTTTTTTCCTCCTCGCAATTTCAGCGATCCTTTTTTCAGCATTCTCTTGTTCCGTTTTCCAAGTAAATGCGCTATCAATAAATTTTCCAACTTCACTTACCAGCTCGCCTCGTGCAGATTCAAACATCGGAAAAAGGAGGTCTTCAAGTGTTCCTGGGGATTTGGATTTTGAGAAGACATAAACGCCAACTGTTTTCTCCATACAGCCGGCGGCGAGATTGTTTCCTTCATCAGTTATAAAATCCTCGGAGATAAAAATATCATCTCCAATCTGTGAAAATTCATTCTGACACCACGAAAACACATCAGAAGGTGCTTTGTGATCTCTATCATACAGGAACAGGTAGCTACAGTTATTGACTATTTTCTTCGCATCCCCAGGAAAAACTGTCGATTGCTTTAATAGCGGTAAGAAATCTTTAAGAAAAGTTTTCGGATTATCCGTTTTATTTTTTCCCCCAGTATTAAAAAGCAATACCAGCAATTTTCTGTTTTCATTGTATAATGTTCTATCTGGCAGAAAAAATTTGTGTGCCATATCCAGGCTCATATCCTGCGCGGCATGATTTTCCATGCTGGTTTTGAACAACTGATTAAACGGTGCCGGATACTCGCTAAATTTCCAACTTATTTGATTAATATCAAAACAATACTTGAACATCAGACGACAAAAAGCGACATCGTGTGGTCCCTCACAAAATACTAGCAGGGCATTAATCTTTTCTGCCATTATTTTGCCCTCCTCAGATCAACGTTACCCGCTTCGACAAGTCGCCGGAACTCAAAGCCGGTGAATTCTCTGGCAACAATACGATCTTGATTTTCCACTAACGCACACGCAGACAGTTCATTGATTTGTGGCATATTTTTAACAAAAGCATCAATACACTCTTTACTATGGCTAGTCAAAAATACCTGTGTGTTGAACAGTTTCGAGAGTTCATCAATAAATCCGGCAAACTGAGCAATCAATTCCGTATGAATGGCATTTTCAAACTCATCAATCAGAATAATGCCGTTCTGTGCCGACGCAAATAGGAGTGAAATGAAAAAAATACGCTGTAATCCTTCACCGTATCCGGTTAAGTCCAGCGTTTCTTTGAAGACACTATCAGTAACCAGAAAGCGTTGCATTTCATCAGCCAGTCGAATATCCTCAATCGTTTCTACCACATTTTCACGAATGAATTTAACGATTTTAGATAAGCTTTTGGATCGCACACTTTTATAGTAAAATTGTGCGTAGCGGTGTGGTTCATTTAGAAAAAAAGGACTACTAAAAACGGACGGGCAAAGAATTTTAATGCGATCCGCCTGAGTTTCACGCTCCCGCCCTTTGAATATCCTAGTAAGGGATTTGAGTGAGGTTGTGGCATAACGTGAAGAAATTTCAACCGACTCCAGATAAAAAGATTTGTCGATTCTACTATTCTCTTCTTTATAGTGTTTTATCTGAACCGTTGACTCAAAGTTATCAAATTGCCCACTAATATCAGTCTCCGGTGGTATCTGTTCAATAAACCATTCTGGATTGATACGATCTTCAGCCATTTTTCCGCGCCGTCGAATCACCTCAAGCAAACCAAAAAAATCATTCTGACGACAAAGCAGATAAATGGCTTCAAGTAAGGTGGTTTTTCCTGAGTTGTTAATGCCAGTAACCAGATTGATGCGAGATAGCTTTGAAATTCTGAGATGTTGCAATCGTTTATAGTTAGAAACTAACAGTTCAGAAAAATGAGCAGCAATGCGATCATGAAACACCGTTTTTTGTTCCACACCGACAAGAGTAGATGCTTTTGCTCTTGAAATAATGCCCTGAAGACGACCCAGCGCGGATTCAATCTCAGGCAAAATATCTCCCTGAATCACCATTTGTCCTAATGTGTCAATTTCATTGCTGATTGATTTTATCGCTGCCTGTTGATGTTCACGGAACTTATGGTTACGAGAATTGTCTTCTGCCATTTTTTGGTCCTCGTTTTGTAAAAAGCAACTACAAGGATTCGTTATAAGAAAGGATAATATTTTTGGTGGGTGGATAGTGTTTTAATGCTTTTTTAATGCAATCTCCTAGATTAGCTTTGCACACAGAAGGTTCGTTATAATAATGAATAAAAAGCAACTACAAGGATTCGTTATAAGAAAGGATAATATTTTTGGTGGGTGGATAGTGTTTTAATGCTTTTTTAATGCAATCTCCTAGATTAGCTTTGCACACCGAAGGTTCGTTATAATAATGAATATGATATGATTTATTCTTAACTGCTTGTAGTATTTGTTTAGCGCCTTGCGTTTGTAGTAGGCGCAAAAGCGACTTAATCTTTATGTGAGTTGTGGCTAAATAAAATACCCACACACTCAAAAAAACTTTTTTTTCTCTATGGAACTATTATTTTCACGCTCCTCCCTGAAGACAATCGCCGATGAACAGGCCCACCAAAGGCGATCTCTCACCGACGACGAACCGGCCCACTAAAGGCAAGCAATTATTTTTAGCATCATTCTCAACTACTGAAACTAAAGTTTGGACTCCTGCCAAACTAAAGTTTGGACTCCTGCTAAATGGACTCCTGCCAAACTAAAGTTTGGACTCCTGCTAAATGGACTCCTGTCAAACTAAAGTTTGGACGACTAATCATTGATAACTGATAACTGATAACTGATAACTGATAACTGATAACTGATCACTGACTAGCGTCGCTTGAAGTAAAATTCTTCATTCAGTTCGTCGTAATAGCCGGGTGATTGTATTCGGTGTGTTTCTTTTCTGACATCCCAGCGTACTCGCCTTAGTACTTCATTAATGGATAGATCAGGTACTTGTATCCATTTCATGAGTTGCTTGACGTAGGGACTATTCCGGCCTTTACCATTCATCGCTACGCCACCAGGACTCGCGGCGTAGGCAATGAGTGCGCCGGGAGCGGTGGGCATTGGAGTGAGCCCGGGTGAAATCATTTCGCCTTTGAACCAACTTTTGAAGGGTGTGTTGCGGCATGCGTCTAAAATGAGGAGGTTGACTTCATTGCCAGCCGCTTTCATTGTTTCTAGTACATAGCCAGCAGCAACGGCTTTGTAGCGCAGTTGTGGTGCGCTCTTCAATGAGTTTGTTGCGCCAATGGGAATGAGGTAATTTTCTCCGTTGTGCTGTATGCCGTGTCCGGAGAAGTAAAATAAGCCGATTCCTTTGTTGGTACGCAGTTGATTGCCAAATTGGTTGATGGTGGTTTCCATCTGTTGTTGGTTGAGGTTTTTTTTATGAATGACTTCAAAATCTAGTCGACGCAAGACGTTCGCTAAATCTTCGGCATCATTCACCGGATTGGTTAAAAACGCATTGTTTCTATAAGCGGAGTTGCCAATGATTAAGGCTAACCGTTTTTTAGGCGGCCGTGCTGTTGGTATAGGCTGCTTTTGGTTGGCTTGAGTAATTGCTTGTTGGCTGTTACCGAGTTTTAAGGCGAGTTTAACAATGTCTGGGCGGTGATAGGTGGATTTGTGTCGCCGACGGCTGGTGACAGAGATGCCTTTGGTGTGAACCTTGAGGTATTTTGCGCCGTTTGTTGAGGCTTGATAGTAGCCTTCGGGCGTGATTGTTATCCATTCACCGTTGTTGAAGGCGGTCATCCGAACAATTTCTTCGCCGGTTTGGAGATTCCAGAGGCGTGTGGTGGTGTCTCGACTGCCCGATAGGGCGGTTTTGCCATCGGGCGAAAATGCGACGGCTAAGACGGAATCTGAATGTCCTTGGTATTCTCGGATGAGGCGTTTACGGGATAAATTCAGTAGTGTGAGGGCCTTATCATCACTTCCCAACAGGGCCTTTTTGCCATCTGGCGAAAACGCGACGGTTAGCACGGGTGACGAGTGACGTTCTTTATAGGTTAACGCAACGTACCCACGAGATAAATTCCACCATTTGAGTGTTCCATCCCAACTGCCTGATAGGGCAGTTTTGCCGTCGGGGGAAAACGCGACAGCCCATACGGAATCGGTGTGTCCTTTTAGGGTTCTGATGAGTCGGCCACGGGATAAGTCCCAGCGTTTTAGGGTTTTGTCGTCACTGCCTGAGATGGCGGTTTTGCCGTTTGGGGAAAATGCGACAGCCGTTACGATTTTTGAGTGTCCTTTTAAAGTCCGAATGACGAAGCCCCAGTATAAATTCCATAGTTTAAGGGTTTTATCAGAACTGCCTGATAGGGCGTATTTGCCATTCGGGGAAAATGCAACGGCCGTTACACTTTTTGTGTGGCCGGTTAATGTTTTGATGACGCGCCCACGGGATAAGTCCCAGAGTTTGAGGGTTTTGTCATCACTGCCTGAGAGGGCGATTTTGCCGTCCGGCGAAAATGCGACGGCCGTGACGGTTTTTGTGTGTGCTTTTAATGTTCTGATAACGCGCCCGGTTTCTAAGTTCCACCATTTTAGGGTGTTGTCATCACTGCCCAGCAAGGCGGTTTTGCCGTCTGGGGAAAATGCGACGGCTTCTATTGAGGCCGAATGGCCTTGTACTAATATTTCCAGTTGTGAAGCCAAGGTGAGGCCGGGTAGCCATGCCGCTAATAGGATTATGCTGGCAACTTGTTTGAGGTTGCCATTTGTTAATGCTTTTTTAATCAGTTTCATAATTTTCTCCTAAACTACAAGGATTCGTTATAATAAAGGATTGATTTATCCGTTTCGGAACGCGTATCCGTTGTACTATCAGTCAAACAACTACAAGGATTCGTTATGGATTGATTTATCCGTTTCGGAACGCGTATCCGTTGTACTATCAGTCAAACAGCTACAAGGATTCCTTATAACTACAAGGATTCGTTATAATAAAGGATTTATCTGCTACAAGGATTAGCAAAGCTTCCCTTCGGTTCGTTATAACTACAAGGATTCGTTATAATAACGGATTTTAAATCCTAACAACTACAAGGATTCGTTATAATAAAGGATTGATTTATGGATTGATTTATCCGTTTCGGAACGCGTATCCGTTGTACTATCAGTCAAACAGCTACAAGGATTCCTTATAACTACAAGGATTCGTTATAATAAAGGATTTATCCGCTACAAGGATTCGTTATAAAAAAGGATTTAAAATCCTAACAACTACACGGATTCGTTATAAAAAAGGATTTATCCGTTTCGGAACGCGTATCCGTTGTACTATCCCAAATCCGTTGTACTATCCCAAATCCGTTGTACTATCAATCCGTTTATTCCCAAAATCCGTTGTACTTTCAGTATCTCTGATATGCCTTGTAAAGTTGCATGACTTTTACCACGTAGTCTTGGGTTTCTCGAAAGGGCGGGATTTGATTGCCGTATTTTCTCACATTCCCTTCGCCAGCATTATAGGCGGCTATGGCTAATTTCAAGTCGTTGTTAAATAACTTTAATAGATAACGCAAATAGCGTGCGCCGCCGTATAGACTTTGAGCGGCATCATAGCGATCGGTTACTCCAAAGCGTTCGGCTGTGGCTGGCATGAGTTGCATTAAACCGACGGCACCCGCTCTTGAGATGGCGTTGGGATTGTAGCCGGATTCGGTTTCAATGACGGCTTGTAATAATGCAAGTTCTAAGCCAATCTCGGCCGCTACTTTGGGAATTAACGCATAGTCAAATTGACAGGCGGTTTTTAAAGCCGCTAAGTAGGCGGAGTTTGGATTGGTTCGGCATAACCGCGCTAAATATTTTTGCACCTCTTCTTGTGCTTCTCTGTCTTGGGCGGATTTGAGCCGAGCAAAGTAGTAGACTTCGATTTTTTCTAAGCCAGCCAATGCTTGTGCATGAGTCGGTGCTTTTTTTAATGCCATTTTGTAGCATGCAAATGCTGTCGCGCTGGCACCCTTCGTTAAGCGAAAGGCCTTAAAGTGTTTGTCGGCTTGTTGCACTAGTTCAGAGATTTGGGAACATTGGCACTCAAAACAAGACGATTGGCTATAAAGGCCTTTATAACGGTAGGGTTTATGGGCCTTGAGTTGAGATAGGGTGTAGGGATACTGGGCGACTTTCCAAACGAGATGAGAGGGTTCATAGACGTAAAAAAGGCCGGAGTCTTTGTGGGAGAATAACATGACATGGCCGGGTTTTAGGATGATGTCACCCGGTTGTAAGTCGTTCATTGAATTGAGTGGTGTGGATATACTCGGTAACTGACGGGTACTGTATTTGCGTTTTAATCCCCAGACTTGAGAAATAAAGCCAGAGGTATCGACACCAACCGCCTGAGAACTGGCGGAATATCCTTGACAGTTCTGATATTTTTGCCTACAGATGTCACCGGCTTTTTTGCCAGCATTTAATCCGTTCTGAAAAGTGACTAGGCTGTCATTTCCGCCCCATTTGTAGGGAATACCCTTGTAATTTCCGGGCCTTCTAATGGGCGTAATAACGATTTTTCCGCCAGCGTGTTCTCCCGTCGTGGCGGTGATATTGGATTGGTTGACGTGGTATTGATATTTGGCGTAGGCTTTGGCGTTGTTAATGATTTCTTGACGAGTTGTTTTGTTGAACGCTTCATCATCCCAAGCGAAGGATAGGCACGGCTTCCATGTCGTGAGTGTCATCACGCTGACAATTAGAAGGCTAATTATTGGGTCTTTTTTCAATCTCATTATTAATAAATCTCCTGTGGTTAAAGAAATCCGATTTCTCTGGAGTCCAAACTTTAGTTTGGCAGGACTCCAAACTTTAGTTTGGCAGTGCCAGAGACACTGCCATTAAGTTAAGCAACAATTTTAAAAGCAACTACATGGATAGTGTTTTAATGCTTTTTAAATGCAATCTCCTAGATTAGCAAAAGTTTGTAGTAGGCGCTTTAGCGCCTAAGTTAAAAGCAACTACAAGGATTCGTTATTATAACGGATAATATTTTTGGTGGGTGGATAGTGTATTCTTTTTAAAAGCAATCTCCTAGATTCGTTATATTAACGGATAAGATATGGGTTTATTTTTTAAAGAAATCGGATTTCTTCAAGAAATCGGATTTCTCCGGAGTCCAAACTTTAGTTTGGCAGGACTCAAACTTTAGTTTGAGTCTAAACTTTAGTTTGGCAGTGCCAATTAAGTTAAGCAACAATTTTAAAAGCAACTACAAGGATTCGTTATAATAACGGATAAGATATGGGTTTATTCTTAACTTAATGGCATTGCTACTACAAACGGGCCCTCGTTTGAGGCGATAAATCGCCTACTACAAACTACAAACGGGCCCCCGTTTGAGGCGATAAATCGCCTACTACAAACGGGAGGCGATAAATCGCCTACTACAAACGGGCCGCCTTGTGTCGTTGTACTCAGTGCAATTAGATGTACCCAGCCTGCACCATTCGTTTATCCGCGTAATTCGCTGTACTCACCACCAATTAGATGTACTCCGCGCAATTAGATTAGCCGGAGTCCAAACTTTAGTTTGGCAGGAGGAC
>NBMI01000275.1 GCA_002085445.1 Candidatus Parabeggiatoa sp. nov. 2 | reverse complement strand
GAAGCAAATACGCCGACGCTCAATTCATAAGAGGAAAAAACAATGACAGGACAAGATATCCGTTCTATTATTACAACAAACCTGAGCGATGCCTGTTTTTCCGTTGGGAAAGACGGTTTACGTGTTCAGCCTGATCCCTTTTCGGGATGGCGTATCGTCGTCATTTCAGCAGAATTTGACGGAAAATCACCAACCGAACGAAAAAATATCGTCCTTAAAGGGCTTGAAGGTTTGCAAATCGAATGGCTAGAACTCCTCACACCCACAGAACAGACATGGGCCGGCACTTTGCCCCTAGATTCTGAACTGGAGAATTTACCGTTATGGCCCGAAGCGTTGGCGAGAGGAAAAATGCTGAATGGCGCGAATACGATTGTGTTTCCGTCCGAATTAGATGACGATATTGAACCGCCGATTATCGCCACCTTTTATTCTATACGTGGTGGCGTGGGCCGTTCTACCGCCTTGGCTTACACCGCACACATTTTAGCAGCGCAAGGGCGTAAAGTGGTTTGTGTCGATATGGATTTAGAAGCACCCGGGCTGGCGGCACTGTTTGGTAAAGAAGGAGAAATCGGCCAAGGGTGCGGATTAGTGCCTCTTCTCGTTGCCATTGATAATGGTGAAGAACCTGACATAAGCAAACATATGTTACGTGTGAGCGAGTTTGAAGACATTTATTGTTTGCCAGCCGGAAAACCCGATGCCAATTATGCTCGCTTGCTCCGCTATATTGATCCCGTTGCCTGGTATCACGAAGAACGCAATCCGTTGCATTTATTTATTGAACAACTCAAGACACGATTGCCTTTTAGGCCGGATGTTATTTTACTGGATGCACGTACTGGCATTTCGGCGCTGAATGGCCCACTGCTTTTCGATTTAGCAGATATGTCAATCATCGTGTTTTTTCCTCACCCCCAAACGCAGACGGGGACTGCTGCACTGACACAGGCCCTATTAGCCGCAATGTTAAAAACACCCAGTAATGCCGGTTTCACGGAATCAGAAGTCACTCATTTTGTTCCTTATCGTGAGGCGATTGCAACATCGGATAAAATTCTTGAAGACAAAGAACTCTGGCAAAATTACGAGCAGGTTGCCGAATGGATTGAACGTTTCTTGCCAACTTTACAAGCCGCTGCCGAGAGTGACGATCTTGCCACTCACAAAGTGCCTATATTACAAGAACTTCACTTCTCAGGAGGAACAGCAGAGTATCAACAGCAATTTCTTAAAACCTTTGTGGAAACGGATTTGATAAAAAAAGCACTCAATGCCACAAATCCCTTGGTTTTAGGGCGCAAAGGGACGGGAAAAACGGCGATTTTTCGCCGCATTGTTGAAGAACGTAATTGTTCATCTATCATCATTTCCGCACCTTCGCCTCTGATCAAACCGGAACTGAGTTGGCTACTGAGTGTGGAGGGTTTTCGTGAAATTGAGCATATTCTCACCACCATGGGCGCCGATTGGCGACAATTCTGGACACTTTACACTGGAATTACCTGCCATTTTGGATGGTTATTAGAAGTCTCATCAAGACCCAATCCTGATGAGAGATTTGCCACATTGATGCCTGACTGTCTGGCAAGTACACAGGAAACGGTGAATCTCGTAAAGACATTATTGGCAACTAACGAGTTTGGACTTATCGCTAATGATTGGTTAACACGTCTTGATAAAGCCGCCTCTCAAAACACCTTCTTACTTTTAGATGGACTTGATACCGGCTTTGGCAGTAGCGATGAGGATCGCAAACGTCGGCGTAATTCTTTGGAAGGACTCTTTGCTTTTGTGACTGATCAAAGTGATCGGTGGCAAAATTTGCGTTTTAAAATTCTACTCCGCGAAGATATATGGCGAACCTTGAAATTTGAAAACAAAAGCCATTTTTTTGGGCGTTCCGTTTCTCTGAAATGGCATGATCAGGTTGCGTTTATCAAAGTTGCCCTAAAGCAAGCCCTTCAATCTCCCAAATTCAAAAAACGGCAATCGCTCCATGCTATAAAAGAAACCCCGGTAGATGGTTGGAATCAGCAAGAGGTTTATTTAGCTTGGAATTTATTGGTTGGGGAACGTATGAAGGGGGGTAGAACGGCCTTTACTCGAAATTGGATTTGGAACCGTCTTGCCGATGGCAACCGTGATCAAAGCCCTCGCTATTTGCTACAACTCATGCACGAGGCGGTGTTATGGGAAGAGCAAGAACATGCACGAAATCCTTATGAACGTAGCATTGTGCGCCCGCGTTCACTCATTGAGGTATTTCCAACCATCTCGGAACAAGCGGTTGATGCCCTGCGCGAAGAATTTGGAGAATTGGAGCCACTGATGCAACGGTTGACAGAAATTGGATATACACCCATCAATGTGGACGAACTTAAAGTAAACAGTGGACTTGTCAATCTTGCCCGTGAGATTGGGCTTTTAAGTATTTATGAAGGCACTGAGGAAAACGTTAAACGTTATAAAGTGCCTGATTTATTTATCCACGGTTTAAAGATGACACGCAAAGGACAAAAATAGTCAACTATTGATAAGTTGGAGTCCAAACTTTAGTTTGGACTTCTTTATGACGTATTTTACCTGTCAAAACAATGTTGACAGTTTACCATTTATCAGTTTTCTTTAAGTCATTGAAAACAGAGTACAACGAATTGAGAAATAAACGAATAAACAAACGAATAAACCTAACCCATTTCCAATGCGGTTGTGAGGAAAAATTGGCGGATTTTCTTCGCGATAAGATAAAGATAAAATTAACAACATTTTTGGGTGTTTTTAATTCGTTAATTTCTAAATTCGTTGTACTAGATTCGTTAATTTCTAAATTCGTTGTACTAGATTCGTTAATTTCTTAATTCGTTGTACTAAAGTGATAGGTGATAAGAAGTTGTACTAGAGTTTCTTGACATGACTTGATTGACTTGTGTATGATGCGACACTTTCAAAAGAGGGTGAAAAATGACCAGTTGTTCATTTTCTTTATTGAATAGAGGAGGTTTTTTTTATGAAATTTCATGATGCCATATACACTGCCTGCTTTCTTGCCATTGTGTTACTGCTGCCATCAACGAGGGTTTTGGCAGAAGTTTCTGGCCCGTTGGACATGCGCTATGCAAAGGGTTTTGAGCGAGTTTGGTGGGACAAAGGTAGTGGTGGAAAGTATGATGGCGCCTATTACCGGCCTCTTGCCCCGTCTGGTTACCACATCCTTGGCCATTACGGGCAAGGAAATTACCGCTATCCTTATGGGAGAGTCATCGTCGTCAAAGCCATTGCTCGTCTGCCGGGCAGCCGTACAGCGTTAAAGCGTCCAAAGGACTACTGGAATATTTGGGGAGATCAGGGTTCCTGGGCAAAGGAAAACGGCGCTTTCTGGCAACCAATACCACACAGGGGTTATAAATGTTTAGGCGTGGTTGCAACCCGTGGTTATCGCAAGCCAAGTAGGAACGAAATCAGGTGTGTGCGTAACGATCTGCTTGCAGCGGCTAGAGTGGGCGGCCGTATTTGGATTGATAAGGGAACCGGCGCATACAAAGATTTTGGTTCATGGCGCATTGTACCTTTAGATTCAAAGGGAGTTATATCAGGTTTGTTTGTTGCCCATGCATCCCATAGAAGACCTTCGAGTCGCGGACTCTATACTTTGAAAAAACCAAGATACTAATAACGTGAGTTTGACTTTTCAATAAGTTAAGTACCCGTGCATGTGTTATTAAAAAAATAAACTTAACAAAAACAGTTCACTAAGTATCCATAATACTGCAAAACTTTTGCACGGGTACTTCTATAAATATTATGTTAATCAATTATTTGATGACAATTATTTGAGTATAAAGACAATTTTTAAAATTAAACCCTTAGCATTAATAGGTTAATAAGCCTTATTTGTGGGCCATGAATTGGAATGAACCAGTACAGGTTATGGTTTACTGATTTATAGACTGAGCATTACCATAAACTGAGCTTTTCTATCAGAGTTTTGACGGAGAAATCTGTAGCCCATCAAGTTTAAACCCTTACTATTAATAGGTTAATAACCCTTATTTGTGGGCCATGAATTGAAATGAACCAGTACATGTTATGGTTTTTTTTTACTGATTAATTAAGTTATTATCACTAAATAATTGATATCATTAATAATGATATAACTCATTGATATTTAAAGTAGAACTCACGTTAATAGTCGCTAAAGCGACTACTACAAACAGGCGACTACTACAAACAGGCGACTACTACAGTCGCTAAATTTTTTCAACACAGAGTTCACTTCAGTCACACAGAGTCACACAGAGTCACACAGAGTTTAAGATTATATTTTCTATTTCTCTGTGAAACTCCGTGTAACTCCGTGTCTCTGTGTTGAATATTTAAAATTTAGAATGAAAAGAATAAACATAGACTTTATTCAGAAAATTCAGAAAATTCAGAAAATTCTGATTAATTCAGAAAATTCTGATTCAGACAATTGATTTTTTGAAATACCTGAAAATTCCTGCTTCAGTACTTCGGACTTTAATTGTTTGGTGAGCAACGTTATTAAAGAGAGAAATCCGATTTTTTGAAAAAATCGGATTTCTTTGATAAGTTTAGCGAGTAACGTTATTCTAGGTGTCGAACTTCGCCATGATGATGGCTTTCCTCGGCCGGAATCCAAGTTTGCCTTGGATGTGTCCAACTTAATTTGATTGGAGGACTGTTAAAACATTTATTCTTATCTATCAAGCACGGAAAGGTTGCACTGGCCCCATTTTTTTTATGCGGCAAAGATGTCGCACTGATTTATGTCCAGAATACATTATAATATGCCGCCATTGTTTGGTGGTTTGAAAAAACTTATTTGCTCTTGAAAGAGAGAAATCCGAACTGTTCAGCAAGTATAATTTCTAAATAGCCGTTTTAGCCGTTTTTTTCTGATTGTAACTGTTGAAATGTATAACGGGTTGAATTTTATTGATTATATCAAGATTATGCGTATTATCTCGCTACGCTCGTTACTGCGTTTCACATTCAACCCCTTCGGGGTTATCTCGCTCCGCTCGTTACTGCGTTTGGCGCGTACCCCCCACATTTCCCACAGGTTGCACCTGTGGCTATTCATATTCAACCCCTATCGGGGTTGAGGAGTTGCTTATGTTGAGCGTTATTGATTTGTATTTCACTCAATCGGGAAACGCTATAGTTATACTCAATTCGTTTATCCGCGTAATTCGTTGTACTCAATTCGTTTATCCGCGTAATTAGTCGTACTCAATTCGTTACCAATGGAGATCACCATGAACAAGTACATCCAATCACACAGTCTTCGCCTTTTCTTGGTATTGAGTTTGGCAATCGGGGCGAATTCCGTCCAAGCCATGCCTTTATTCACCACATCGGTTGCAGAAGTAGAACCGCCCATGAGCTTTTCTTTGGAAAATGCTGTCTGGGAAGTCTTTACCCAGCACCGTGTTAATACAATGATTCCTGATGCTCAGGGCGGTATTTGGGTGGAAAACAATGACAGTTTGGTTCATTACCACAATAATGGTAGTCAGAAGCAGTTTAAATTAACTGTCAATGCCATTGTTTCTGATCACAACGGTGGCGTTTGGGTAGGTGCTGATGACAGTTTGGTTCACTTTCATGCTGACGACAGCCGAGAAACCTTTACTTTAGAGACTTTAGAGAATTTTGAGTTCTCGGAAGTGTCTTTACTTGAAACCGATGAGAAGGGGGGGGTTTGGCTCGGAACCAACCTTGAAGGCCCAGAATATGGATACGGAAGTAGCCCGCCGCCTGAATGGTTCATAAAGTGTTTGCAAAGCGGGGTCAGCAGGGATGATTGCTTTTCCAAGCGATCGGAAAGACAGCTGCTACACTTTCATGCTGATGGTCGTTGGGATGTGGTGAGAACCTCATTGGCTTCTAATACTTATCAGTTGATTTCTGATGGTATGGGAGGTCTCTGGATAGCCAACGGCAATTACCCAGGCCCAACAGGCAGTAGTTCTATTAATAGTTATAGCGCGTTGTCACACCTTCATGCCGATGGTACTTGGCAAACTATCTTTTCTTTACCTGGTTTTAACTTCATCTCTGACACGCTTTTGGATGGCAACGGCGGTATTTGGGTTAATATGACGGCGGGTATTGGTAGCGGTGACTTGGTTCACATTCAGGCAGAGGGTTCATGGGAAAAGGTGGACTCATACCCGTCAGCCTGGTCTTCAACAATGATCTCATTTCTTCAAGCTGATAATAATGGCGGGATTTGGATGGGCACAGATAATGGCCTTGTTCATATGAGGGCTGATAATACGTCGGAAGTCAGTCTATTGGATAATCATCTCTTATCCAGAGTGGTTGATAGCACTGGCACTTGGATAGGAACCACTACCGGTTTGGTTCATCTTGATACTCAGAACCAGATAGTGGGTTTTTATACTAACAATTCTGGGTTGCCCGACAGTGTTATTAGTACGCTTGCTTTTGATAAGCACGACGGTTTGTGGGTAAACAGCAGTGGGGGC